>JAEWQC010000040.1 GCA_023399355.1 Bacillota bacterium
GCTTAAATACTGTGTGGGTACTTGTGGCGTCCGCGCTTGTGTTTTTTATGGAAGCCGGTTTTGCCATGCTTGAAGCGGGTTTCGTCAGGGCGAAGAATTCATTGAATATCATCATGAAAGTTTTCATCGATTGTTGTACGGGCTTGGTGGGCTATTTCCTTATTGGCTTTGGAATCATGTACGGACTTAGTAAATTTGGCATTTTTGGGACAACGGGTTTCCTGCTGCAGGATGCCATGAAGAATCTGCCTTTTTTAAAAAATTTCGGTTTGCCGGTTGAAGTGTACTGGATGTTCCAGGCTGCATTTGCTGTAGCTGTGGCAACTATCGTATCCGGTGCGGTTGCGGAGAGGATGAAGTTCCTCCCATATATGGTATTCAGTTTTTTGGCAACAGCGGTCATTTACCCTGTAGCCGGTCATATGGTGTGGAATCCGGATGGTCTATTTGCTAAAATGGGTATGCTGGATTTTGCGGGTTCGGCAGCCGTGCATTCCGTTGGTGGCTGGGCAGCACTTGCAGCGGTTCTTGTGCTTGGCCCGCGGACCGGAAAATATAAAAAGGATGGCAGTGCAAACGTTATGCCGGGGCACAGTATGCCGCTTGCCGCACTTGGCGCATTCATCCTTTGGTTCGGCTGGTTCGGATTCAATCCAGGGAGTGCGCTGAACGGTCTGGACGGGAGTATCGCCCATATCGTTGTTACGACGAATCTTGCAGCTGCGGCAGGCGGACTGCTCAGCGCATTATTCACACACTGGAGATATGGCAAGGTGGATCCCAGCATGACGCTGAACGGCGCACTGGCAGGCCTTGTATCCATTACTGCGGGCTGTGCGTATGTCAATACGGTCAGCGCCCTCATTATTGGAGCAATTGCTGGCGTTTTAGTCGTGTTTGGCGTTGAATTTATGGACAAGATCCGTGCGGATGATCCTGTCGGTGCAATAGCTGTTCATGGTGTTTGCGGCTCATTTGGCACAATAGCGGTGGGGCTTTTCGCTTCCGTCGGGACTGCCAGGGGTTTGTTCTTCGGTGGCGGATTCAAACTCCTTGGTATACAGCTGCTGGGTCTTGTGGTTGTTTCCGCGTGGGCGTTCCTTTCAACTTTTGGTGTATTTAAGCTGCTAAAAGCAGCAGCAGGTATCAAGGTGACCGTGGAAGATGAAATGGAAGGACTTGATATGAGTGAGCACGGTATGAGATCCTATGCACAGTCTGCTATAGACGACAACCTGACCCTGGAGGAAATGGATACGGATCTCGACAGTACTGCGGCAATAAAGATGAAATTGAAAGCTGAGGATGTCCATTAACACAAGGGTGACCGGGTCTGTTTAATAGTTGTAAATATATGAAACTCATAAGATGAAGTCTCTTCTAAAAGGAGGCTTCTTTTTTTCTGTGCACGACCTTGGCGGTTAAGGTAAGTGAGGGGTGCGGGTCAATTTTTTTATAATAAGACTTAATTGAAATTCATACCGTATACTAAATGGAAAATAAAAAAGCGCCAACAGTACGTTCGTTACAATATATCCCATCTGCCATTTAAGAAATATTGCGGATATGATAGTATAGTAGGAGAAGAGTAGGAAAAGGGGTGGTTGTCTGCTTTACGTATTTATAGGGTGCCTTGCATTTGGCGCTTTTTATTCTGTAATATCGCTGGTACTCGGGGGACACGGCTTTGACCACGGGATTGATCACAGTGTCGGCGATGCCGGCGGAGCAGACGGGGCAGATCATGCCACGGCAGGGCCTTCACCATTCAATCCCCTTGTTATTGCTAGTGCGATAACGGCGTTTGGAGCTGTTGGACTGATCGCGAACAAGGGATTTGGAATGAGTGATCTCTGGAGCACGATCGTAGCGCTTGGATTCGCCGGTGTTATAGGAGCCGGGATATTTTTCGGAATTGTTAAATTCATGTTCAATTCCCAATCCAATTCCGTTTTTTCACTGGAGGACCTGATAGAGACCGAGGCCGAGGTTCTTACGCCTATACCGGCCAACGGACTCGGCGAGATAGCTTATGTTATCAACGGAGTGAGGTATACGCTTTCAGCCAGATCCCTGGAGGGCAGCAGCATTAAAAGAGGTTCGACGGTTGTAATCAGGGAGATTGCGAGCAATGCGGCAGTTGTTCAGCAGAAGCTGACCCTTGATGATATTGAACTTACCGATGTGGAGCAGGAAGAGGAAGAAAACCGGAAACCACGCAGCAATGCGTAAAATAATTAATACAAGGAGGGCTTTGAAATGCCGTCGTATGCATTACCAGTTATAGTTGCACTTGTCCTGATTGTGATCATCTTCATCATGATTTCAGTGTTCGTAGGAAGATATGTGAAGGTCGGACCGGATGAAGCATTGATCGTATCAGGAAGAAAGAAGAAATTGTCAAGCGGTCAGGTGGTAGGTTTCAGAATAGTCAAAGGCGGAGCGACTTTTGTCTGGCCTGTGCTGGAGATTTCCAAGATCATCTCTTTACGGATCATGCCGCTGGATGTCAATTCCAGTGCATATACTTCGCAAGGTGTACAGGTCACAGTTGATGGTATCGCCCAGATCAAGATAGACTCCAATCAGGAAGCTATTGCGACTGCCGCGGAGCAATTCCTGAGTCTCAAAGAGGACGAAATAAGGCGTATCGCCACGCAAACCCTGGAAGGTCATCTTCGTTCCATCGTTGGCAGCCTCACAGTTGAGGAGATCAACCAGAACAGGGATGCTTTCGCACAGAAGGTTCAGGAGCTTGCGGCCGGTGATCTGGCCAATATGGGTCTAAAAATCATCTCCTTTACGATCAGGGAAATTGCTGACAAGAACGGTTACCTCGAAAGTCTTGGTAAGGCTCAGATAGCAAGGGTGCAGAGAGATGCCGTCATCGGTCAGGCGGAAGCTAAAAGAGATGCAGACATCAAGAGCGCAGAAGCAATGCAGGCCGGGCAGACGGCTAAATACCTTGCAGAGACCAAGGTTGCCGAATCCAACAGGGATAAGGAAATGAAGGTCGCTGATTATTCGGCTTCCATCAATGAAAGGAAAGCCGAAGCCGATCTTTCGTATGATAAAAAGAAGTACGTTATACAGCAGGAAGTCCAGGCGGAAGCCATGAAAGTCGAAATTGTCAAGAAGCAGAAGGAAATTGAACTGCAGGAGCAGGAGTCTCTAAGGAAAGAGAAAGAACTCGATACCATGATCAGAAGACCTGCAGAGGCAGATAAATACAGGACGGAAGTTGCTGCTGAAGCCGAGAGGGTGAAGAGATCCAAGGAAGCGGAAGGCTTGTCCTTCTCCATTAAGGCAGAAGGTTTGGCCAAAGCGGAAGCCATTAAAGCAGCGGGTCTTGCGGAAGCTGAAATCATACAGGCAAAAGGTGAAGCGGAAGCAATAGCACTGGCAAAGAAAGCGGAAGCTTACAAGCAGTTTAATGATGCGGCCATGGCGCAAATGGTCATCGAAAAGTTGCCTGAGATCGCATCCGCAATAGCTCAGCCTCTCTCCAAGACAGAGAAGATTGTTATGATTGGTGATTCAGGAGCATCCAAAATCACGAAGGATATCACAAATATCCTTGCGCAGCTACCCGAGACAGTCAAGGGATTGACCGGCGTGGATATCACGAATATCCTCAGGAAATATGCCGGTGAAGGCGAAGCACAAAAGCCGGAAGCAAAGGAATAACAGGTCAGGTATTTCGAGGGCTGTCGCAAACTCAAGTTTTGGGACAGCCTTTATTTATTTAAAAAAAGAAAATCACATACGCGATAGACTATATGAGAATATATCCTAGATTCTGCAGTGTGTCTCAATCTAATCTATAATTTTGCTGCGGTTGCTTTTATTTTGTCCAGTTATCTAGCTGGCCATATTTAGCTTTATAAAAATATATGCTTTTTTGGCGAAATATAGTATAATAGTTGCAGAACTAAAAAGCCTCGACATGGGTAATAAGGTGTAAACAGTTAAGCACTTAAGCCGTTAAACAGTTATTGCCTGCCGAAAGGATGCTGATCGTTTTGGATACCAAGAACAAAGTGGAGTTGAGAATTGCCGGCAAGGATTATACGATTGTCGGTACGGAACCTGAAGAATATATTCAAAGGATCGGGCATTACATTGACAGGAAGATGGTTGAGATCATGCGTGCCAGTAATAAGCTCAGTACATCACTGGCAGCAGTATTGACTGCTATCAATGTAGCAGATGACTTGTTCAAGAGTCATGAGAACGAAATGAATTTAAAGAAAGAATTAAAAAGGATCCAGGAGCAGTTGGAAAGTATGAGAGAGGAAAAGCACCGGTTGAGTCAGGAAAACAGTTCTCTTGGGAGCCAGAATGAAGAACTTAAGCTTGGCTTGGCCAAACGGGAAGCGGAGCTGGGGGAAGTCAGGAATTCGATCAGCAAGACAGCAAGAACACAGGAACAATAAAGCAGGCAGTGATAATAAAATATGGTAATATGATCGCTTCGCAGTGCAATTCCCTATGCGGAGCGATTTTTTGTTGGTATAATTAATGCATAGATTGACAGAGGGGAGCAATACACGAGCAACCACAATTTTTTTGTGTAGTGTACTTGTTTTGATGATGAAAAGAATGCTTTTCATTTTTATAGATGGTTTTGGAATCGGGGAAAAGGACTTTACGAAAAATCCGATCCTGGCTGCTAAAACACCGGCATTTGACAGATTGTTCACGGAAGGCCTGCTGATGTCTGTGGATGCCTGCCTTGGTGTTCCGGGCCTCCCGCAGAGCGCTACAGGACAGACGGCCATTTTCACCGGAGTAAATGCACCGGAGGTCGTTGGAAGGCATATCAATGCCCAGCCGACAAAGCCGCTCAGGGACATCATTGAACATGACAACCTGTTTAAAATGCTGCTGCACAAAGGTTTGAGAGTTGCCAACGCCAATGTTTACAGGCAAGAGTATCTGGACAGGATGAACGATCCTTCTGACAAGCGGTATAAACCCTCCGTGACATCTGTCATGACAATGTCGGCGGGGCTGCAGTTCCGTAAGATTGAAGAATTTAACAGCGGCAAGGGAATATATCATGATATTACAGGACAGATTATTGTTGACAGCGGATATGATTCACAGGTGATAACACCCGGTGAGGCCGCTGCAAGGTATTATGCGATTGCCCGGGAGAATGATTTCACCCTGTTCGAGCATTTTGTGACAGATCTTGCAGGACATAAGATGGATATGCAACTGGCAATCCATACGATTGAGCTGCTGGATGCATTTTTGTCCGAATTGCTTCTTCTGTTGGATCCGGAGGTGGATATCCTTTTCATTACCAGCGATCATGGGAATATTGAAGATGTTTCAGTCAAGACCCATACAAGGAATCCCGTGCCTGCCATTGTTTTCGGTAAATTGCCGGAGAACTTCAATGTGGGGATCCGCTCCCTGCTGGATATTGTCCCGGCTGTATTGGCTATTTTAAATGTTCATAAGTAATAATAAGGTTTTTTCATTAAATATGGATGGAGTTGTTATGAAAACTCGAATTGAGCTGCTGGCACCGGCGGGAAGTCCGGATGCGCTGCATGCGGCTGTAGAGAACGGCGCGGATGCGGTTTACCTTGGAGGAAAGCTTTTTAATGCCAGGCAGCAGGCTGATAATTTTGAGATGCCCGTGCTGAAAGAATCATTGGAGTATGCACATGCAAGAGGGGTAAGCATCTATCTTGCTTTGAATACACTTGTTTCTGATGAAGAGATTGGACAGGCGCTGCAATTTGCTGCAGAGGCCGGAGCAGCAGGAATAGATGGGTTAATCGTGCAGGATTTGGGGCTGGCTGCCACACTTTGCAAAGTAATTCCCGAGGTTCCGCTCCATGGAAGTACACAGATGACCATCCATGACCTTGACGGCGTAAAAGCATTGGAGAAGATGGGTTTTAAAAGAGTTGTACTGGCAAGGGAACTGTCTATTGATGAAGCTTCCTATATATCCCGAAATACGCGGCTGGAGATTGAGGCATTTGTACATGGAGCCCTCTGCATAAGCTATTCAGGACAATGCCTCATGAGCAGCATTATCGGAGGCCGAAGCGGAAACAGGGGCAAATGTGCGCAGCCCTGCAGACTGCCCTATGAGTTGGTCAGGAACGCTGAAAACGGGCAGAAGCCACACTTCCACAACGGTACTGCAGGTGCCGGACACAGAGCCCGGTATCTTCTCAGCCCGAAGGATATGTGCTCACTCGAACACATTGGCGAAATAGCTGCATCGGGTATTCGTTCACTCAAAATCGAAGGCAGGATGAAAAGCCCTGAATATGTGGCTGTTGTGGTTCGCACCTACCGCAAATATCTGGATATCGCCATGGAACAGTTGAACAATCAAGGCGGTACAAGGGTGAACGTAGATGAAGCCGATATGCATGACCTTCTGCAGGTATTCAACAGGGGAGGATTTTTCTCCGGTTATTTGAAGGGGAAAACCGGCGCGGATATGATGTCTTTTGATAAACCGAACAATAGCGGAATCTATCTTGGAAGTATCACCTCTTATGATTCAAGAACCCGATTGGCCGGCATCAGGCTTGAGGACGGGCTGAATATCGGGGATGGCATTGAAATCTGGGCAGGTGAATCAAATAGCCCGGGAGGTATTGTTTCTTCCATCAGAAGAGGAGACACCGCTCTCAAAACCGCCGGGAAAGGTGAATTGGTCACTATAGGGAGTTTTACCGGCAAAATCGTGCCCGGCCAGCGCGTATACAGGACAACGGATGCTGAATTAGTCAAATCAGCCAGGGAGTCTTTTACAGGCAAAAATTTGCGACGAGTCGGCATCAATGGACGAATTACTCTGAAACACGGGCAGCCGTTGTCTCTCAGTGTTGAGGATCATGATGGACATTCTTTGACTTCAAAGGGGACCTATCTTCCGGAAGCAGCTATAAACAAGCCGATGACCGATATGAGGCTGAAGGAACAGATGGGGAGGACCGGCTCCACTCCGTTTGTATTTAATCATTTTCAGGTTGAGATGGATGAAGGGCTTTCACTGCCGGTCAGTGAAATAAACGAGGTCAGAAGAAATGCGCTTGAAAGCCTTCTGAAGGCAAGGGTGGACAGATATCCGGAACGGAACGGCCTCGATAAAGACATGAATGCAATTAACAGATGCATTGGCAATTTACCTGGCGGAGTCTCTTCCGCGGAAGAGCAGGAAGCAGTTGGAGTCAAAGGGGCCGGCGCTGTGAAAACACCTCAGATATCTCTATATTTCTATAGATGGGATAACGGGATGGATTACTCGGACCTTGGCGCCGACAGAATCTACATTCCCGTGACTGCGCCCGACAAGGCAGGCTTTGTCAACGTTGCCGGGGCACTAAGAGATGCCGGCACAGAGATTTTTGCATGGCTGCCCTCTGTGACCAGGGGAAATTACAGCAAGATGATAGACCGTTTGCCGGATAAATTGCCGGAGGAACTTGATGGAATTCTGGCCGGTAATGTCGGAACGGTTCATAGACTTAAGGAAATGCAGGCGGACAATCGGTTACAATTACCGGGCTCATCCGGTATGGATGGTGTAAAGGCTTTACGGCTGGCAGGCGATATTTCATTAAATGTTTTCAATTCACAATCTGTTCTGAAAGCTGCAGAGATGGGATTGGAAAGTATCACACTCTCTGCCGAACTCAATTTGAAGCAGATCCATGAGATATCAAAACCGGCTGCTGCAGCATTGGAAGCGGTCGTTTACGGGAGGCTGCCTCTGATGACAAGTGAATATTGCCCTGCAGGCTGTGTTGAAGGAGGGCTTAATGCCTCGGACAAATGCAGCGGCTGCTGCAGCAATAACGAATACAGGATGAAGGACAGGATAGGAGCCGAGTTTCCGGTGCTGTGCGACAGGATTGATTGCCGAAGCACGATATTGAATTCGAACGTCCTTTTTATTCCTGACAGCCTTCGCAGTCTCAAGGCATCCGGAGTTCATATTTTCAGGCTGTACATCTGGGAGGAGAAGCCTTCCGACATCAAAGAACTGGTGCAGCTATACAGGGCGGAGATAGCCGGAGATGACAGGGGGATTGCAAAGCACAGCCCGCTGACGGATAAAATCAAGGCGGCAGGTTTTACCAAAGGTCATTATTACAGAGGGGTATAGGAGGTCTGTATGAAAAACAGCATTGATGTGTACATAAAAGTGGAGGACAACGGCAAAATCCCGCAATATGCCTCAAAGCATGCCGCAGGATGCGACCTTTATGCGACACGGGACCTGACGATCAGGCCAGGAGAAACAAAAATCATGCCACTGGATTTCAACATGGCGATCAAATCCGACATGGAGGCGCAAATCAGGCCGCGGAGCGGACTTTCACTCAAAACTCAGCTTCGCATACCGAACGGACCCGGAACAATAGACAGCGACTACAGGGATAGAGTAGGCGTCATTCTGCAGAATATCTACAATATAGCGAATCTTCCCTATGAGATTGCACAAAAGCCGGAATTGCTGGAGACTCTGCGCAAGGACTTTGAAGAAATTGAACTGGCGGAATATCTGTCCGCCCATAGTGAAGCAGAACAGGGACCTGAATCACATCAATCCCCGGGAGCGATTCAATCCCAGGCTGTGGATCAATCGCCAGCAGGACTTCAGCCCTCTGAGGCGGATCTTGCTGTTCTCAGGCAAAAAATAATCATTGACAAGCGAGGCAATCCATATGGAACCATTTACATAAATAAAGGCGAAAGAATTGCCCAAATGATTTTTTGCGAGTTCAAAAAAGCCAATTTCATTCCGCATGAGAATCCGAGGGAAATAGGCGAGGACAGGGGCGGTGGTTTTGGACATACTGGAAAGGGTTGATTTACATACGTAAAAGGGGGAGCCGGAAACAGATCCAGAAAGAGCAATTACTTGATGAACTGATTAAAAAGCCATTTGACCTCAATGACTTTAAAGCATTTGCTGCTCTTTTTTCATGTGATTCCGATTTTTCAGCTTCAAAGCATCGAATGGATGTTCTTTGCAGAAACTATGCAGAGAGTATCGATTCCTGCACGGTAATTGCAGGCTATACAGGAATTGACGGTGCCAGAGGGGCATTTATTGCGGTAAAGCTGGGAACAGGAGGCTTTGCAGGCTATTCAGGCATCCTCCAGAGATGTTTCATGTCAAGATTCCTGGCAGATACGGGACTTGATGCTGCGATTGCAGCTTTCCATTGTGAGGGTGAACCTTCCTGGAGACTGTCTTTTGTCAGATATATGGTAGGCTTTGATGCGAAGGAAATAAAATTTGAAAGCATTCCTGCAAAAAGGTCTTCCATCCCCGCCGGTGAGGATTTGCTCCACGATCCGGTACAAAAGCAGCTGCATAAGCTATTCCTTGGCAGCAGCCTCATGCCAGCGCTTGAACACATTGAACAAGTCTTCAGTCAATCCGTAATTGCCGGTAAGTTTATCAATGAATGCCACGTTAAACTCCAGGGATACCTTCTGGAGGGACTCTCGGAGGGACTCTCGGAGGGACTCTTGGAGGATCCCTTGGAGGATCCCTTGGATAGACTCTCTAAGGGGCGCAAGGAGGGTCCTTTGAAGGGACTCCCCGGTAAGATTCTGAATAAATGCAGGATTGGGGAGATATTACACCGCTACGGTTTTTCTACCTGGGAAAGTGAAGCAAATGACGAAATAGCTGCAATAGACGGGAATATTCTTGGAGGTCTGTTCGAAAGTCTTTTAGGCGGGAAAGCAAGGAAACGAAGCGGTACGTTCTATACACCGCCAGAAA
>JAEWQC010000101.1 GCA_023399355.1 Bacillota bacterium
CCCTACCGTTATGCCTGCATAATACAAAGCAATCCATCGTGCGGCAGTAACCGGTGGAATATCTTTCGTTTGAACCAAAAAGCTGCTCCCCCATAATCCCACTGTCAATTCAGTACCGCAATAAAACAAAAATGCAGTCAGGGACAATTTGACCCCCTTTATTGCAAGTATTGGAACTTTGGTGGTTTGCTCCTGAGCTTTGGTGGTTTGCTCCTGAGCTTTAGTGGTCTGCTCCTGAGCTTTGGTGGTTTGCTCCTGAACTTTAGTGGTTTGCTCCTGAGCTTTTGCCGTTTGATCCGACATGAGTATGGATCGTTCCGGAACAGGAGCGGTTCGTTCAAGAGTTTTTATTGCTTGATCCGGCACAGCTATGGTTTGTTCAGGTGCCGCGACTTTTGCCGCGCGGTCTGAATTCTCCCGGTCCGGGAATCTGTTCCAGAGGGGAAGCGTAAAAAACAATAAAAACACAAGACCTGTTTGAATAATGCTGACTGTCAGATAGCCGCCGCTCCAGTTGTTTGACCGAAGAATATTTTGCGCCATGATCACAGGGCCCAATGTTGCCCCAATTCCCCAGAAGCTGTGAAGCCAACTCATATGATGGGGCTTGTAGTGAATGGCCACGTAGTTGTTCAGAGCGGCATCCACCGATCCTCCGCCCAATCCCAGCGGAATGCTGCATACAATCAGCCAGAAAAACGAGGGAGAGAGGGAAAACCCCATTAACGCAAGCGCGGTTGCCAATACGCTGACCAAGGTGACCTTCCCGGTTCCAAACCGTTTGATGACTCTTTCGCTCATTAAACTTGATAATATGGTACCTCCGCTAATTGTCATGGAAATAATGCCAGCCCACCCCAAAGGTACATTAAAATCCATCCTCATCACAGTCCATGCAGACCCCAGCATAGAGTCGGGAAGTCCCAGACTGATAAATGCCAGATAGATAATAAGCAAAAAAAATGTCGTCATTTATAAACTCCGATCCTTTTGATTGGTTTGATTTTTTCCCGCCGTCCTTATGGGAATGGACAGATTCTTTAAAGACATTGTCATTAAGCCTTTTAAGTAAAATTCATGCATACTCTCTCTGAAAATAATCCGCGGCATATGTTCTTTGGGAATGAATTTCTCACAGTTCTTTTGGATTTCATCCATCCTGTTTTCTGCCAGAAGTGATCCTGTAAGAATAATTGTTTCAGGATTTATGACTGCAAACATTGAACAAATGGATTGGACTATTATGGGAAATGCGGTACTGCTCTTGTGCAGCATTTCTTCCATTTGCCCGCGCGTCCAACCGTATGGGAGAAAGGCTACCTCTCCTGCGAAGCTTGTGTGTCCATGAAGGATATGACCATCAGCTATGATGCCTGATCCCGGAAAATTATCTTTGATAAATGTCATTACCGCAATCGAAGTCTCTTCCTGATAATCCTGTTCCTGATAATATCCAATGGCGGTTGCATTCATATCGTTCACCAGCAGGGTATTGATGCTGAAATGATTTTCCAAACGATCCGCCAAAGGACAATTATTCAGTGCTTCCACATCGCATATATTTATGAGCCGTTGCTTTAATACAACTCCCGGGATTCCTATGCCTATGGTTTTTATATCCGGATGCTTTTTCAGTTCCATCGCAACCAGATCATCTATGGTTTGATAGTCCAAAGGCTCTTTATAAAACTCAGCCTGCTCTGAAATCTCACCGGCAAGGTTAAAAACTGCATATCGGATGGCTGTTTTTTTACTATCATTATCAATATACAGGCTCAATATACTGAAATAATTTGAGTTGTACTGATACCGCTGTGATGGACGTCCGCAGTTCTTATTTTCCTTATCGAGTTCCAATACTTCTCCGATTGCAACCAGCTCATTCAGCAGATTGTTGCAAGTGGCATGACTCAGCCCCGTCACAGCTGCAATCCCTGCTTTCGTATTACCGGGCATCGACCTGATTGCCACCCGGATAAGTTCCGTATTCATTTGCTTCACATTTGAAGTATTATACGTGATCTGCATTGGAGACCTCCGCGGCTTATTATAAGTGTTATTATAAGTCGTGTAATAAGTAAAGTCAAATTAATTTTACTAAGCCGGCTACTAATCATTACAAGTAAACTTCACTTCCTGCTTATCATTGAGCAATGTAAATTCAAAGTGGCTAATGCCAGTGAAGACAAAAGAAAATTTTTTGTCTTTTATAGTGCTTTCGTCAAACGTAATCTCAATTTGCCGTCTTTCGTGCGCCTGTAAGCTTATTATGGAATCGGTATTTATTAAGGTTGATTCTTTCATTTCTTTAAGGAAGCTCGGGAATTTCGCTTTTACATAGAATTCTTTACTATCCGCAGAACAATTTTCCAAATCCAGTTTACACACCAATTCAGGTTTATTCTCCGAAGTCTTGCTGGATAAGTTCATATTCTCACGATAGCAGTAGATGGAATTCAAATCTTTATTAAAACTTTTATATAGTTTTATGCCAGCCTGTGAAAAAGTCGGAAGTATGGACAGAAGCAGGAACATTACTATGATTCTTTTAAGCATCGTATTTATAAAGCTATAGTTTTTTCTCTGATATATCTGTCTTATGGAAAAATAGATAACCAGTAATGGAAATGCTGCAGCATAGTAAATAGTTCCGCCCTGTCCGAAATGAATGGGTCTGAAGATCCTTTGAATGATGGGATTCGGATTATTATTGGTATTTGTCAGCAAGCACAGGCTAATAAAAATCAGCACTACAGATAGGATGATTCTCTCTTTTGGCTGCCACCCGCTATTCATGTTCTTGTCCAGTGCGCTTTCCGAGAAATTGTAATTTAACATTCGCAGGAATAACCCTCCATAAAATCATTACTAATCTGTATATCAAGTATCCCAATATTCCGCCAAAGACGTTTAATATGACATCATCAATATCGGAAGCACCTGACCCGGTTATATACTGCAAAACTTCTATTGAAAAAGTCACAATTAAAACAACAAAGAGCACTTTTTTAAATTTTCTCATCCTCCCGAAATTCACAGGCAGTAATAACCCCATTGGCATAAAAGCTTCAATATTCCCCCAGATATTCATTATTACGATATTGGGGTTAACGAAGGAAGTAAGATACTGGAGTATTGTTGCAAATGGAATAATATTAATACTGCGGTATATAGCTCTCCCTCCATAAAGACGGCCGGCCAAAGTAAGAAAAGCCAAAATAGATAAATACAGGATAAACAAGATCATGAAAATAATTCGATATGTTTTTTTTGCGAAGGTACCTTTTAATTGCATGATGTCCCCCTGGCTGGCATAATATGCGCTGATAATCAATAAGCTACTGTCCACCTGTATAAACATGTCTTTAAAAGCCGTTTGTTAAACGCCTATAGAGAATAGACCGCCCGGAATTTACAAAGTTCCATTCCTTTCTTATCGATTACTCCGGTTTGATGTCCCCCCGCGCTTCCAGATCGGAAAGAATCTCCAGATACAGCTTTTGATCAATCCTGTATTTATACCTGTAAATCAGATATCCCGCCAATATACACAAAAGGGGCAATACAAGCATTGCGACCTTCATGATGAACAAGCCTTCCGGCGTCACCTCCGAAGCTGAAGAAGCATTACTGATACCTGAGATAATTACCGTAGCTCCCACAATACCGCTGGCGACAGCTCCGCCCATCTTGTTGATAAAGGGCTGGAGTGAAAATGTAATGCTGTCATTCCGCTTGCCCAGCTTCCATTGTCCGTATTCAATGGTATCTGCCAGAAACATGAGCATCAGCAGTTGGATGAAGGCCTGGCCCAGGAAGATCAGAACGCCTGCAGTACCAATGTACCGCATATCCATCGGGGAGAAGAAAAAGAGGATATATCCAAGGATGACGAGCACGGTTGCTCCTGCATAAAGGGTTCTGCGGGTGAACCTCCTGCTGAACAGCGGGAAGACGACAAGTGCGAGGAGCTGGGATACACCCAGCACCAATGCGAACAGGGAATACATGCCCTCATTTCCATATGCATATTTAAAGAAATACAACCCGAAGCTGGTCGTTGTAGTGTATCCAATCATAAACAAAGCCATGGCAATAGCAGTGAAAAGCAGTTGATCATTTTTAAAGATGACAGTGACCATGCCCTTGAGCGAAGTCTTTTCTTCTTTCCGGAAAACACCCTTCAGCTCTTTCACGCCAAACAGTGTAATGCATTGTCCCAACCACATGATAAGTGCGACAAGGACTGCAAAGGCAAAATACCCTTTCTGCATACCGCCCAAAGCACCACCTAATGCTTTCGTGACCGGAACGATTCCAACCACTACGGCAAACATGCCGATATTTGCACAGATACGAGCGAAAGCGCCTATCTTTTCCCGCTGCTTTTGATCCATACTCAGGGAAGGCAGCATGGACCAGTAACCGATATCATTGCCGGTAAAACTGATATCCCAGAAGAGATAAGTCAAGGCAAACACGATCAGATAGGCGGCTCCCTTCAATCCGAAATCGGTAAACATCAAAACGGTGAATATGCCGGCAAAAAAAGCGCCAATAGCAATCCAAGGTTTGAATTTGCCGAATCTGCCATGGGTGTTGTCAATAAAAATTCCTACGATCGGATCGTTCATGGCATCAAAGATACGAGCCACCAGTAGAATGCTGGTAAGCCACCAGAGCATGGTGTTCGAAAACTGCAGGATATCGGTGAGATAGAACATGAGGTACATGCTGACCATGGTGAAAAGCATGTCCCTGCCAATCGTGCCCAGGCCAAAGGTAAATTGGTTGCGGTTCGAAGCGATTCTCATAAAGCGACCTCCCTTATACTATCCACTCATTTGAATAATCGGCAATCACGTATGTCGGACACACGCGTCGGTTTACAATATTCTACTTTATCTGTATACACGTGGGATGAAATAATTATACCATATTTTAGAGGCCTCTTGTATTGCGCTGAAATTATGCTATAATACTTTTTGAAGCACAGGTGATGGAGTTCGCCTTTAACTGCTAGATTGCTGATGACTCCTGCGAATAACGGTTATATGTTATTTGTAGGAGTTTTTATATTTGAGGGCTATAGAGGAGATAAGTTAATATGCGGAAATATATTTTTATTGGATTGGGTGGGATGTTGGGGGCAATCCTCAGATACGCAATAAAAGGAGTACCCCTCTATCATTATCATGAAAATATTCCCTTGAATACACTGCTGATAAATGTTGCAGGCAGTTTCATCCTTGCTCTGGTTCTTACCGTAGCATTTGAAGTATGGGCATTTGATGCAAATATCAGATTAGGCATCGCAACAGGCTTCCTTGGCGCATTTACGACCTTCTCAACCCTTTGCAGGGAAACTGTGGAGCTGATTTATCTAGGCGATTATTATTCCGCCGTTTCCTATATGGCCGTTTCCGTCATGATTGGCATCACAGCAGTGTATTTCGGCATCGTGCTTGCCCGTGAAACGGTTTCAAAGCTTGTTAAAAAATACAGGGGCAGCACAGGCAACAGTTTTGCCGGGCAAACAGAAAATGAGGTGGAATAAATGGATTTGGTCTTTGTGGGTATTGGCGGTGCACTGGGAAGTATCGTCCGGTATAAGCTGGGAAAGATCATTACGGCAAAAACAAGCACTGCCTTTCCAACAGGTACATTCGTTGTCAACCTGACAGGCGCGCTCCTTTTAGGCCTTCTCAGCAGCCTGGACACGGGCAGGAATATTTATCTGCTTCTGGGTGACGGATTTCTTGGGGCCTACACGACATTTTCAACATTTATGTACGAAGGGTTTCATTTATTCCAGGAAAATGAAAAGCTGAACGCCTTTACATACATTCTGGCATCTTTGATTTTAGGCGTTATTGGCTACGCTGCCGGTTTTGAATTCGGAAAACTATTGAAAATAATATAAAAAGACTGAAGTTGTTGATCATGCTGAAGGGATCGGCAAGGCAATCCCGGTGCCGGAAGAAATGGTTAACAAAGGTTTGATTACGGATCACGGAAGTGTGCGTAGTGAAGTTTGAGACAGAACAGGCAAAATCCGCCGAATAAAGTACAGCCGGAGTTTCGCTCAGCCTAGTCCATAAACTTCATAAAACTCTGCATCGTTCTGGCAAGCTCACTAAATGCTTGATTCTTGTCCTCAGCGGATGCTGCATTCTGTATGCATGCCATCGAATGCTTCTGCAATATCAGGCCGCCTGTCCTGTTGATTGCAGCCCGTACAGCCGCTACCTGGGTAAGGATCTCGGTACAGTTCTTATCCTCTTCGATCATTCTGTGGATCCCTTTTACCTGTCCTTCTATACGCCTGAGTCTTTTTAAAATATCTTCCTTGGATTCCATTTTTGTCTCATCCATATTCGATACCTCCGATATGATATAGGGGTATGACGATATTGTACAGCAGAAACCAACCTATTTCAATTTTTCATCCGGGAAGATACTATAAAAGGATCATTCAGATAAATAAGAGCAGCAATAGTCCGTCAGTTCCTTAATAATCAGTCCAAACTTTGAATTTGCGGGTACTTCAAATGCCTGTCCGGCAATAACTGCAATCCATTCCTGTTTACCAGGAAGCTTTACATCCAAAACGCCTGCCAATATCTCCATCCTTTCTTTCTTTTCTGTTCCGAATTCATATTCCCCAGGCATCATTATGCCCAATGTTTTCTTTTCTCCATCAGGAAATAGAACTGTTCTGCTGGTAACCTTTCCGTCAAAATAAACATTTGCCTTTTTTACCACCGATACGGCATTAAATTGTTCCATGTGAATCCTCCTCGAATTTTTTATTACTCATTTATAAAGAATATCAGAAGTTGGTGACAATCACCTTTACCAGAAGGGAGATAAGCGCACCCAGAACGGCTGTGGTCGGAATTGTCAGCAGCCAGGACTGTAATATTTTAATAGCCATGGGCCACTTCACTGCGGATAATCTTTTGGAAGCCCCTATTCCCATGATGGATGTCGTAATGATTTGAGTTGTACTGACCGGATTTCCAAGTCTTGTCATTACATCAATAATGACTGCGGAACCGGTTTGGGCTGCAAATCCATCAATAGGTTTCATTTTCATGATGCTGACCCCGACTGTTTTAATAATTCTCCAGCCGCCGACTGAAGTACCCAGTGCCATTGCTACCGCACACAAAATAATAACCCAGTAGGGAGTATGCAAGCTGCCGTTATTCATATTTGAAACGATAAGCGCCAGTGTAATGATTCCCATGGATTTCTGCGCATCGTTACTTCCGTGTGAATAGGCCATGGATGCCGCCGTTAGGATTTGAAGCTTCGAAAACCATTTGTTCACAAACTGTGGAGAAGCTTTTCTCAAGCACAAATTTAAAAAGTTCATAATCAGATAACCAAGAATAAATCCGATGACAGGAGCAGAGAAAAGTGGGATCAGGATTTTTTTGATGATTCCTCCCCACTTTAAAACATCAAAGCTGGCGGTATACGCGATAGATGCCCCGATAATGCTGCCGAACAGCGCATGTGAGGAACTGCTTGGAATGGCGAAGTACCAGGTGGCAAGGTTCCAGATGATTGCAGATATTAATGCGGCTATTACAACCTGCAGGCCGATCACTTTGTTATTTACGATATCGTTGGCCACTGCCCCCGCAACCTTCTGATTCGTCAAGGCACCGATAAAGTTGAATACCGCCGACATTGCGATTGCGATCCTTGGTGTCAGTACACGGGTAGAAATAGATGTCGCAATCGTATTTGCAGTATCATGAAATCCATTAATAAAATCAAAACTTAATGCGAGAACAACGATTAGTACCAGTGATATGCTAAGCATTTTTCATAATAATCCCTTCGAC
Organism: Bacillota bacterium; assembly: GCA_023399355.1. Lineage (GTDB taxonomy): Bacteria > Bacillota > Clostridia > Acetivibrionales > DTU013 > UBA1305. The sequence continues at coordinate 7,860 of JAEWQC010000101.1, forward strand.
TATATTAGCTACATCTTCGCAGGCATCCAGCGTATTTTCAAGATGCTCAAAGGTTTCCTTCCATTTGATCACTTCTTTTGCGTCTTTTTCGTTTAAGAACAACTCATATATGGATTTTCTGTAAATATCGTCGCCAATGTTTTCAATTCTGTTGACCTCAATGATTTTTTTTTCTATCGTCTTGCTTTTTTTCATATCCTTTAATTCAAGCATGATTTCAGTGACTTCTTTTGTGCATTCTATAATAAGATTTGACATTAAAAGGGCATCCGGTCTGATATAGGTGATGTTCAGCATATTAAAGCGATGGGACGTAGCTTCAATGAAATCGATGATGTTATCCATCTCTTTTATTAATACATATATATCTTCACGGTCAAATGGAGTTATGAATGATTTGTTCAGCTTCTCCAATGCTGTATGTACCAGAAGGTCGCATGAATGCTCGATTTCCTCTATCTCTTTTACCTTGTTTTTAATATCTGTATAGTTTTTCATCAAATCATCCAGTTTCTTTGCCGCTATGCAGATTTTTTCAGCGGTTTCAATGAATATGCTGAAAAAATTTGTATCTTTCTGTTCGGACATTCGCATTTGAAAACCTCCAGAATAGAATTATTGTGTTTTAAATTAATCAAATCTAATTGATTATATATCAACAAAATTTGCAGCACAACCTTATTTATAAATAAAGGAATGTTGCTCTAATCAGTGCTGATATAATCACATGGATTGTGGCAGATTTAGTATTGACATAATTAAAAAAATAATAAATGTTAACATTTATATGTTTACATAATTAACATTTCTATTCTTGAAACATATACTGAGTAAATAAGAGCGATAGGGTTGAGTTCCGGAAAGTCAATATTTCCAGGAGGGTTGGAAATGTGTGTGCAAAATGATCTTAAAGAAATAAAGGGGACTGTATTCCAGGATGCCGCTAACAATCGAAGCCCGGAAGATCCGATTCCCTTCATGAAAGGAATCGGTATAGATTTATTTATAGTTGCAGATAAAGAGACAGAAACCGACGGCAAATCACAAATAACCATATACAGAGAGAAGCGAATTGGACGGACAGCCACAAATGATAAGGGCGAATTTCGTTTTATTGTTCATAATGGGATTTACTATGTGAAACCGGATATTGAAACCCTGCCATCTGGGAAAGGACTCATGGAACCGGGCAGGCTTGTTCCTTCCGGAGAAACAGAAAATATTGACTTCGTGGTAAAAGAGGTTGGCTCCATTCATATTGACGGAAACAAGACCCGATGGGATATCGGGGAAGAAATTCTATTAAATCCGGTAGTGAAGGATGCGGAAGGCAATTCTTTAACAGCCAGGCTGAATTTCTCTTCAGAGAGCACTGATCTGAGCTTCCGGTCAAACCTTTGCAGATCCTGCCCGAAAACATTAAGAGATCACAATGCGACTATCCTGATCAATGCCGGTAATGTGACAAGAAAAGTCCCTCTGGAAATCCGCATACCCGGATTATGTTCGACAGATAAAGTAAAACTTGCCCACAGGTTGGGCATGATCGATGAAAGCACAAAAATCCAATATCTTACTTATGTATTGCAATCATCAGGCAAATTGCCGAAAGAATACCGTTCATCAGTACCGATCAAAAGTGCGACCGGAATACTGGAAGAATTGAAGCAATACACGCAAGACAGAAATGCCGATCCGTCAGTCAGGGACGCTGCCAGGCAAAGCCTGTCCTCCTCCGTGCCCGTGCTGGAGAAGACCTGCAGAAGCCCAAGCGGTTACTTTAACATCCACTACACTTTGGAAGGCGCCGATGCGGTAGATTTCAACCTCAGGGACCGCAGAGCCATCCCCCCCTATATTGCACAGATTGGCGAGGCTTTTGACAATGTCAGGGCAGTTACGTGTTTCACCAGAGGCTTCCGGGAACCCGTACTGGAGGAAGGAAAGAAGGACTACGATATTTATGTTTATGACCTGAAGGATAAATATGGAGTGACCTATTCTACTAAGCTCTATAGTTCACAGCACTACAGATCCAGTGCCGCTTCCAGTTATATATGCATAGATAACAGCTACTCCAAAGAAAAAGGGTTCGACAAGGGACGGCTGGAATGTATGAAAGTCACCGCGGCACATGAATTCTTTCATGCGGTACAGTTTGCTTACAATGCGCGGGCGGATTCCTGGTGGAAGGAAGCGTCCGCTACCTGGAATGAAGATGAAATCTATACGGGAATAAATGATTATGTAAGATATATCCGGAGCTATTTCAAGGCACCCTTCAAATCATTGGATGAGACCAGTTACAGCGGAGTTATTTTCGCCAAATTCCTTGAAGAAAACTACGGCGGTTACAATACGATCCGAAAAATCTGGGAAATTCATTCAACCGGTTATGATAACAGCATCCAGGCGATTGACAGGTTTTTACGAACCAGTTTTCCCGGAAAAGATATCGGAACGATTTACAACCAGTTCTCGGCATATAATACAAATCCGGCTCAGTACTATAAGGAAGGCGCTTCGTGGAATATATCCCCTGCCGCACAAAACACCTATGCCAGATATCCAGTATCAATGAATCTGGGAGTTCTCAACCACCTGTCTTCCAACTATCAGCTGTTCAAACCCGGTGATCCGGAAGAGGGAAAATCCCTGAAAATCGCTTTGGAAGGTGCAGACGGTGCAAGATGCGGCTTTCAGTTACAGAAAAGAAGCAGCATGAATAAGCTTTTTACCAATACTGAGATTATCTCCCGTGGCGGATATGACAGAGCGGAAATCGACCTGACGGGTTTTGGCACGGCATTTGACGAGGTCTGGTTTATTCCCGCAAATCTTGAAACGGAACGGAACGGAATACCCTATACCTATTCGGCGGATTTGAAGTAAAGCTGCACCGCTATAATGGAGGGAGAATCGTAATCCCCTCTTGTAAAACAGTATCCAGGTATATCCTTTATCAGGTCAAACCCGTAAAAATGGAGCAAATCAACTGAGGCATTCTTTCCAATGAAACCTGATTTTCTACCGCCCCGATATTAAATGCCACTTTAGGCATTCCATATACTACAGAGGATTTTTCATCCTGTCCGATAGTCCGTGCGCCACTCTTTTTCATTGACAAAAGCCCATTAGCCCCATCACAACCCATTCCGGTGAGAATGATGCCTAACGCTTTACCGCCGCATTCTTTTGCCGCCGACTCAAACAAGACATCTACCGAAGGGCAATGGCCATTTACCTTATCTCCCTGAAACACTTCAACCTTAAACCTGCCTCCTGATTTTCTGATCCTCATGTGCTGATCTCCCGGGGCAACCAACACCTTTCCCTGTTCCAAAAAATCACCTGCCTGCGCTTCTCTGGCAGAAAAGGCTGTTGTATGGCTCAGCCTCTCTGCAAACATCCGGGAAAACACCGGAGGGATATGCTGCACGATTGCAATACCCGGAGTATTTGGCGGAAGATGGCACAACAATGCTGTCATCCACTATCAGCACTTTTATCCTTTTGCCCTGGCTCATTTGGTAAATTCCTTTCTGTAGACGGCAGGCATGATATATTTATACCTTGTTGCTTCACGGATCAAGGATTCTGAATGTCCGACAAACAGGAAGCCTCCCGCCTCAGTCATCTCATAGAACTTATTGACCAGTTCCATTTTTGTTACATTATCAAAATAAATCATGACGTTCCTGCAAAATATGGCATGAACCTTCTTTTTGAATGGGAAAGTATCCTCCATCAAATTGAATTTCCTATATATGACTTCAGTCCTGATTTTATCAATCAACCTATTGATATCAGTATCAAGCCTTCTGAAGTAATTCATCCTCCAATTGGCAGGAATGACCGCAATGCTTTCATTATTATATTCACCCTTTTTAGCTGTTTCAAGGACCTTGCCAGAGATATCCGTTGCAAGTATCCTTGCATTCCACCGCATTTTTTCCTCCCCGAAAAATTCATCAATAATCATTGCAAGTGTATAAGGCTCTTCCCCTGTTGAACACCCTGCGCTCCATATCCTTAAGTCTTTATCGTTTACCGTATTCGCAAGATAAGGAAGCACGGTGTTTTTAAAATAATGGAAGTGGTCGGCTTCACGCATAAAGAATGTGTGGTTCGTTGTAATTTTTTCTATCAGAGTTCCTATTGCGTCATTTGTTTTATCCGTTATAACATAATCATAATATTCGGAAAAATTTTCAAAACCTCTCTGTGCAAGTACATTCTGTAATCTTCCATAAACCAGGGCTTGCTTCTCCTCTTTCAGGTTAATCCCGTAGTTGGCCTTGATAAAAGCAGCTAATAGTTTAAATTCCTTGTCTGTAATTGTGACCATAGACCTCTCCGAAGAAATTGCATGCTAATGAAAGCCTTTCGACTCTCATTAGCACACAATGCTATTTAATACTTATCAAACTCCTTGTCACTCAATGAAATTTTATGTCTGGAATCTGATGCTTCGTCTTTTGCGCCTGCGATCTCCCGTATTGAAGATTTTTTCTTTTCAGCCATGCCTTCCAGCATTTTTAAAATTTCCGGATTTAAATCCTCTAATTTATTGACCGCTGTTTTCCCTTTCTTTAATTGGAATTTACCTACCATCTCTTTCAGCACCTCAGCCTGTCCCGATAACTCCTCACTTGCAGCAGCACTTTCTTCAGAAGTGGCTGAATTGGTCTGAACCACCTGTGATACCTGCAAGATTCCCAGGTTTACCTGTTCAATACCTGAAGCCTGTTCATTGGAAGCTGTAGCAATTTCGCCTACAAGTGATGTCGCCTTTGTGACACCTTCTACTATCTTATTAAGCGCATTTGCAGTTTCACTGGCTATTTTCGTCCCATTCTCCGCTTTTTTAATTGAACCTTCGATTAATACAGTTGTCTCTTTAGCAGCATTTGCAGACCTTGCAGCAAGGTTTCTTACTTCCTCGGCTACTACGGCAAAGCCTTTCCCATGCTGCCCGGCCCTTGCAGCTTCCACTGCGGCATTCAAAGCAAGAATATTTGTCTGGAAGGCAATTTCATCAATAACTTTGATAATCTTCGAAATATTGGCTGATGCTTCGTTGATATCATTCATAGCTTTAAGCATTTCCTTCATTTGATCATTTCCTGCCACGGCACCTTCTTTTGCTGCCAGAGCAAGTTCGTTTGCCTGATTGGCATTTACAGCATTCTGCCTGGTCTGGGAAGCAATCTCTTCTATGGAAGCAGAAAGCTCTTCAATTGAACTGGCCTGCTCGGTAGAACCCTGTGAAAGAGCCTGGGCAGAGTCAGATACCTGCCTTGATCCCGATGTTACCTGCGATGCGGCGTTGTTTATATCATTGAGCACGTCATTGAAAGATTCTATTGTAGAATTAAGGTTGGCCTTGATTTTTGCATAATCGCCGCTGTATTCCCCATTCATTCCAACGGTCAGGTTCCCGTTAGCCATATCCTGCATAACGGCAGAAGCTTCATTTATCGGCTTGACGATGGCTTCCATCGTTTTATTCATACCAGAAATGATCTCCTTGTATCCCCCTTCAAATTTGCCCGTGTTTCCTCTCACACTTAAGTCTCCGTTTACTGCAGCACCTGCAAGTATTTCCGCTTCATTTATCAAACCGCGGATTGATTTCAGTGCAGCAGTGCAGGCAGGCATCATTCTGTCGTTTTCTGATCTTTTACCTATCTTTTCAAATTCCTCCAATCTGCTTGAATCCCCTTTTCCGACGCGTTCAAATGCATCCTGCACACTTAGCACCCTTTTCCGGACGAGATTAATGGATTCCGCAAATTCATTCAGTTGGCCTTTATATTGTCCGGCCATTTCTGTTGTGTAATCATTTAACGCCATTCTCCCCAAAACTTTACCGGCTTCATCCATTGGGGCTACAAAAGTATCAATCAGTTTATTTAATCCATTTACGATCTCGCCGTAATAACCTTCGAACCTATCCGCAGCACCGCGGATACCCAGATTACCTTCTACCGCAGCTCTGGTCAGCGAATCAACCTCCATGTAAAGGTTTTGGATTGCTTCCATCATAGCAACAAAGGACGGAATCAGATGATCACCTTCGGACCTTTTCCCAACCTTTTTGAAAACTTCCAGTTCACCGATATCGCCTTTGGAAACCTTCACTGCAATTCTTTGCACTGCCAGCAGTCTTTCCTGCACATCATTGATCGCTTTGGCAAAATCGCTGAAAAAGCCTTTGTATTGTTTTACCATATTCTGTGTAAAGTTGTTAACGGCAAAGTTGCCCAAAACTGTCATGGAATCGTTCAATGGCTCAACTACAGCATTGAGTGTATTGTTGAACCCTTTGATAATCTCCTTGTATCCGCCTTCAAATTTATCCTCATCACCGCGTACACTCAAGTCACCGTTTACAGCAGCATTCGTAAGCACACCTGCTTCATTGATCAGTTCACGAAGCGACTTCAACGCTGATACGCAGGCAGGCATTAACTTGTCGTTTTCCGATCTCTTCCCTACTTTTTGAAACTCTTCGAGTCTGCTTGAATCTCCTTTTCCCACACGTTCAAAGGCGTCCTGTACACTTAACAACCTTTTGCGCAATCCATTTGCGTTTGCAGCCAGATCTCCCATCGTCCCGGAATAATTACCTTTCAATTCCAGGGTAAAGTCATTAGCCTCCATTTTGCCTAATATTTTTTGAACTTCATTGATCGGCTTACTTACTGATGTGGATACAAAAATTCCGAATACTGCAGCCATAATGATACATGAACCCAGCATACCGATAATTAAGCCTGAATCGCTATCGGTACTTGTATGTACAAAGTAGCCTGTCAGTTCTGAAACAATTGTCAGAACCATAAAAACAATAATAAGCTTTGTGTTAATCTTCATCTTTCTAAAAAGTCCCATCATAAGAGTCCTCCCCAATTAAATATTTGATAAATTGTCCAATACATCTTCATTAAGAAGCATATTGCAGTCCAACAGCAATTTTACTTCGTTTCCGACCTTACCAATTCCCTTAATATACTTATTCCCAGCCTTGCTCATCTCCGGCTGGGGAACAATCTCTTCCTCCGGTATGGAAAGAACTTCCGATACGCTGTCTACGATAAGTCCTATGGATATATCCGCAATATCGACTACAACCACACACGTCCTGTCATCATACTCTCTGAAGGTCTTTTTGAATCTTAATCTCACATCCATGACAGGGATAATCTTCCCCCTCAAATTGATGATTCCACGTATGTACTCCGGAAGTTCCGGCACTTCTGTTACGGGCTGTATGCCAATAATTTCGGTAACATACCTGATTTCGATGCCATAGCTTTCCTTCCCGAGTGAGAAGGTGAGAAACCTGTTTTTTTGGGTATCTTCCTGATCCGATAATACTTCTTCCAATACCTCTGCCATACCTGCGACTCCTTTTCTGATGTATTTTATTATGCGAAGAGCTTCATGCTCTTTTCACTTTTTATAAGTCCGGCAACGTCCAGTATCAGGCTGATGCTTCCATCCCCCAATAATGTGCATCCCGCCAGTCCTGTAACCTTTTTTATGTTCTTGATATAATCGGGCAAAGCCTTTACAACTACCTGCTGCTCACCAATAAGTTCATCCGCAAGGAGACACATCCCTTTGTTCTCATTTTCGACCATGATCATAATTCCATCAGAAATACTTGTTACATCAGTCTTTACGTCATACCTTTCATTCAGCCTCAATACCGGATAGCACCGGCCCCTTATCAAAATCATTTCATTACCGGCAGGGTCGGTAATCACATCATCCTCTTTGACTTTGAAAGACTCCTTGATGCTTGTAATAGGGATTGTGTAAGTTGATTTGCCTACCCTGACAGTCATCCCCTCCATGATGGCAAGGGTCAACGGTATTTTCAGAGTGATTGTCGTACCGCTGTCAGGTATGCTGTCCACGGAAACATCCCCTCCGACAGCCTCCAAATTTTTCGTAACGACATCCATTCCCACGCCCCTGCCGGAAAATTCCGTAACCTGCTCATTTGTGGAGAAGCCGGGAAGAAAGATATACGAGTAGATTTCCTTATCGGTAAGTCCGTTTCCGGTTCTGTTCAGAAGCCCGTTCTCTTTTGCCCTGGCAATTATCTTCTCTTTGTTCAGGCCTTTCCCGTTATCCTTAACGATAATGAGTACATCTCCCCCCGCGTTTTTCGCTTCGAGTACAATTGTTCCGATTTCCGGCTTGCCCTTTGCTCTTCTCTCTTCTGCCGGTTCTATGCCGTGATCGATGGAATTTCTGATAAGGTGCATTAACGGGTCCGAAATATGCTCAATAATATTTTTATCAACTTCCGTCTCTTCGCCTATAATTTCAAGACGTACCTCTTTTGAAAGTTTTTGAGACATATCCCGGACAATCCGGTTCATTTTATGGAAGGTAGTAGATAGCGGGACCATTCTTATGGATAAAGCAATGTCCTGCAATTCGCCGATAATTTTGCGGTGCTGTCTTGCCGCTTTTTGGAAATTGTCAAGGGGTAACCCTGCGAGGTCGGGGTTTTGAACCACCATCGCTTCGGAGATAACCAATTCACCGATCAGGTCCATAAGCATGTCCAGTTTGGTGACATTAACGCTGATAATGCTTTGATGGGAAGAGCCCGACGGGAACTCTGCGTTTTGTTTGTTTGAAACAGCCTGAATATCTCCCGTTTCACGTACTGGCTCTTCCTTTTTATTGATTTCCAGCAGTTCCAGATCTTTAAGAAAAAGTGTGCCCAGGAGCACTTTTTGAACTTCATCATACCCTCTGTCTGTAGCAATGGTAAATTTAAAGCCCTCCTTTCGGATGATTCCCACACATTCATCATTATCCGCGAGGTCTTCAGGTTCATAATGAATTTCATCCGCCATCCCCTCCAGTTGCTGAATAACCATAAATGCACGGATGTTTTCCATTTCACAGCCATCCTCAAAATAAAGGGTTGCCTTGAAAATCCTATTACCTGATACATCCGGAAAGGGAGTGTGCCGGACGGCAGCATCCTTCTTACATATGGCTTCTTTCGTTGATCCTTCTCCTTTCAAAGTATTGAGGAAGCCTTGTATGCTTTTAATGTGAGGATCAGCGTTTTCATCGATGCTTTGATTATTTTTGATTTTTTCCAGTCCCATCTTGATGAAATCCACACCAGACAGCACTAAATCAGAAATTGTATGATAATCCACATCATGCGGTTCTTCTTCCCGCAGGAAAAAGAACATGTCTTCCAGTGAATGGGCAAGTATCGAAATATCATTATAAAGCATCATGGCCGACGAACCTTTTATGGTGTGCATGATACGAAATATTTCGTTAATTGCCGTTTTTGAATAACCGTTTTCTTTTTCTCCATCCAATATTAATTGTTCAAGTTGTTCCACATTTTGCGTGGTTTCAAAAATGAACATTTCGAGCATGGGTTCCCGACTAAATTCATCTGTCACATTCAAGCCCTCCTTTACTGATCTTCTAATCTTACATCGCACATATCTTTTTAAGTGCCGTAACCACATGATCTTCTTTAAACGGTTTCACAATAAACGTCTTTGCTCCGCTTAACACAGCTTCCCTCACAAAGGATTCCTGTCCTAATGCAGAGACCATAACCACCTTTGCCTCCGGATCAAAAGCTTTGATTTCCTTAAGAGCTTCGATTCCTGTCATTTCCGGCATAGTTATATCCATAGTCACCACGTCGGGATGAAGTTCCTTGTATTCTCTCACCCCAACAACACCATTTTCGGCTTCCCCTGCTATCTCAAAGTCATTCTTTTCAAGTAAATTTCTCAGAGCCATTCTCATAAATGCAGCATCATCCACAATAAGTACCTTTTTCATTAGCGCCTCTACCTCCATTATCCATAAGTGCGCTCCCGAAAAATCAGAGAGCATGGTTTGAACCTACCCTTTCATCAGAATTTACAAGATGTTTTTCGATCAATCTCTTTGTGTTTTTCCAATAAATCATCCAGGTAACAAAATATTAAATTTGTTTCATCCTATAGTGACGTCTGCTCAAGAAAATCAATGATATACTTAGAAAACCCGATATTCTTGCCATGTTCCGAAATTATAAATTGTCATCGCACGTAAAAGCATAAAATAAAAAAGGCAGGTATGCATATGACAGTGGAACCAATAAGAGATAAGGCCAAGATATATCAGATGTACACAATTCTGAACCAAAAAGACATAAAGTATGGCCTGCTTCTAAAGTTCGGTCTGAATACAGGTTTGAGAATAAGCGACATACTGCCCGTTAAACTGAAAGATGTCTGCACTGACAACGGAAATTTTCATGATTATTTTAAATTGAATGAAAAAAAGACAGGAAAGGCGAAAAAAATAAAAATCAATACCGCCTTGCGTAAAGAAATTGAAACCTTTGTGAAGGCCGAAAAACCAGCATCCGGCAGCTATCTGTTCTCAAACGGAAAAGGTATGCACATCGGCAGGGTTCAAGCTTATCGTGTATTAAAAGAGGCTGCCGAATATGCAGATATAGAAAACTTCGGGACTCATAGTTTACGTAAAACCTGGGGCTATTGGACTTATAAAATGTCAAAATATAATATCGGCCTTATAATGGATACCTTCAATCACAGCTCACCCGGCATTACCCTTCGATATATCGGTATCAATCAGGATCAAAAAGATGAACTATATTCTTTAGTTCAATTCTAATTTTTTTTGGATTTTCTATTAATTATTTGAAAAAAATACCGAAACTAATAACGTAACATAATTAATATTTTGTTACATAACGATGCACCCAATTTCCATTTATCGGAACCGCTAATATAATTGTAATACATATGTTTGGTCTATGTCAAAAATATTTTAATATTTCTCAAGGTGTGCAGAGTCCTTTCAATACAGGAACATTATAAGATATTACAGTTCTTCGCATTATTGCAGGTATGCAGCTCATTTTCAACACTGCCAATATGGGTGACAAGCCGTGCCATAAAGCAGTCGGATTCATCCGACAAATCCGGAATGAGAAGAATATATTTCATCCCTGAGACCGGCAAGACTCTTTTCAAGAATGTCACTGCTGTTCCCAAGGATCCTCACAAGCATTCCGTGTTTTTTTGTTTTGGTCAATCCGAAATCGATTCCGTCGATACCTTCCAGAATCTCATATAGTCGTTCGAGCAGGCTGTCATCAAAGTTCTCGGAGAAATAAGCCAATGTAGCCTGGTGTGTGCGGCCCTCAAAAAAACCGATCCCATTGAGCACCTGACATTCTGGTGTAAGTAATTGATTATCCATAAATATCAACTCTTCATTTAAAAAAACCTTGTTATGATTTTTGTAGGCTATAAACTCAAACCGCTCCCCGCTTTTTTCTCTCCCGCATGCCAGAATTTCAGAGTATAAATAGGTGGAGCCGCTATCCATCCGGCATTCGGTAGTGGAATGGAAGTTGGAGCCGGCGAAGGGAATCGTCGACTTTGGGGCGTAATCAAATAACGCTCCCGCTTCCAGGAAGAATTGGTTGGCCTGCGTTGCTTTTCCAGCCTTCATCCGGTGAATTTTGTTATAGGATTGTCCAAGTAGCGCAACTCTTGATGCGGCACCCAGTTTTACACTGACCCGGTAACAGTCACCCTCCATGATGCCGGCAGAGGCGGACATCACCATGATATTCATCAATCTCCTTTTTTCATTTAAAAAAGGCTTGGCAATCTTATAGGGTGCCGTAAAAAAAGAATCTTCCAGTATAGTAATTCCATTCACTGCTCTGGTTTTTATGTATAGTTCACTGTCTTTCCCAAAGTTATTGGACATTCTCAAACACCTTCCAGGAGTACACTATGTTTGATCCAGTGGATAACTTCATCAAGTCCCTGGCATAATTGAAGATTGGTAAAGATAAAAGGCTTATCGCCCCTCATCCTTCGTGAATCCCGTTCCATTACCTCAAGACTTGCGCCGACATAGGGTGCCAGATCTATTTTATTGATCACCAGCAGGTCAGATCGGGTAACCCCTGGTCCGCCTTTGCGCGGAATCTTGTCCCCCTCTGCCACATCGATCACATAAATTGTCGCGTCTGCAAGGTCAGGGCTAAAGGTTGCCGACAAGTTGTCCCCTCCGCTTTCAATAAAAACGATTTCAATATCAGGAAAGGCCTTTGTCAATTCATCCACAGCTTCCAGATTCATGGAAGCATCCTCACGGATTGCCGTATGGGGGCAGCCTCCTGTTTCCACTCCAATGATTCTCTCTGCGGGAAGAATGCTGTTTTTAACAAGAAATTCCGCATCTTCCCTGGTATAGATATCATTTGTTACAACACCGATACTGTAGTCCGGTGCCATTTCTCTTGTCAGCCGTTCAATCAAGGCCGTCTTTCCTGAACCGACAGGTCCCCCTACACCAATTTTCACATATGACATATGTTATCCTCCACGTTATATAGCCTTCTTTGTTTTTTATTCTCTTTTAATGCTTCACAATTTTCCCATGCTTCACTATCTTTTTCGTGATCCACTATCTTTTTCATGCTCCACTATTCTTTTTTTGCTCTTCACTTTCTTTTCATGATTCACTTTCCATTTAGCTTCTCATTATCTTTTTCACGCTCCACTATTCTTTTGTATCCTGCATTGCACGATCGTTTATGAAATATACAATCGTGTATAAAGTCTTTCATGCTGCATGGCCCTCAGGTCAAATCCAAAGCAGCTGATTCCGATACTTTCTTCTTCCATCGTTTCCGCTATGCGGACAAGCTTCTGAAACAATCCGTGAGACTTGAAAAGAATGTCCTGGCCGTCCTTTTGACTGATAGGGACCAGCTTTGCACAATTATTGATAATGGAAGAAGCTGCACTATAGCAGGCTGCTGTCAACGCCTCCGTCAAGGCTATTCCAAACAGTTCAGCCGCCAGGCCGTACATCACGCTGTAATGTCCGTCGCACTTCCCATTTTTAACCCATTCTGAAAACGAATGAAAAAGTCCATTCTCCGATAAAGGTACTTCAACTATTTTCATAAACCGAAGGCCAAGTTTAATGCTTCCCGTTCTGATTTCTCTCGGACATTTCACCGCACTCAGAAGGCCGTCCAGGAGGCGGATTGCCGTAAGGCTTCCCTCATTGGCATACTGCCAGGCAAGCTTGACTGCCAGTAAATCATTATAAAGAAAATTATTCGCCAGAAAGCTTTCAAGGTATCTTTGTGAAGAATCCGCGTCATGCACAATCCCCTTCTGCACATAGGTCTCCAGCCCGAAGGATTGTGTATAGGCGCCGATCGGAAACAGGGGATCACTGATCTGAAGAAGACAAAACAGTGGGAAGGTTTTGCAATCAGATTTAGTGTGCATGTCCATGTGCATCTCCAAGTGGATGTCCTCCCAAGGGAATCTTCAGCCTGGCAGTTTTCCTTTCTGCTGAAAATCCGCATTTTATAAGTGCCGTCAGCAAGGGTTCATCAAAGGGAGTCAACAGCTCGTCTCCTTCAATAAAAAGCGGAGCATGCCTGTTTCCCATTTCATAGCAGGCTTTCCCCATTTCCTCCATTGTTTTTGGTTTCAGTACGATACAGGAGGATTCCAGTATTTTTATGACGAGTGCCGTCCTGTCATCCTGATATAGAATATCACCATCGCACAAGGGGCGGTCACCGCTGTTGCGTATGCCAATTTCCAGCCCACCCGCGCTTGTTTTGTGAAGTACCTTTTTTTCAACCTCATACCACTCTATGAATACCTCGTCCCATTCAAGCCCGCTAATATCCCTATCCGTCAGATTCCCGACAATCTTCTCAATAATCATATAATTCCCTCATTTCATGCATATTCAGAACAAAAAGTACCGCTGTGCCAGCGAAAGAACCTTTAAGGGGTCACAGGTCAAATGCTCTCCGTCAACCCTCACTTCATAGGTTTCCGGGTCAACTTCAATACATGGGGTTGCATTGTTCAGGATCATATCCTTTTTGGAAATCGTTCTGCAGCATGAAACAGGAGCCAATATTTTCCGGAGCTTCAATTGTTCGATTGAGCCGGACTCCAAAGCTGCTTTTGAAACAAATGTAAGGCAGGTACTGTGCTTTGCACTGCCATATGCGCCGAACATGTTTCTGTAGATGACCGGCTGAGGAGTCGGTATGGAAGCATTGGCATCTCCCATCCTGCTTGAAACAATAAACCCGCCCTTCAGGATCATTTCCGGTTTAACGCCAAACATGGACGGATGCCAAAGTACCACATCCGCAAGCTTTCCCTTTTCCAGAGAACCCACATAACTTGATATTCCATGGGTTAGCGCCGGATTGATCGTGTATTTCGCAACATATCTTTTCACACGGAAGTTGTCATTTGCACTGCTCTCTTCTTTCAGGGCGCCCCTCTGCTTTTTCATTTTATCCGCTGCCTGCCAGGTTCTGATGATAACTTCCCCCACCCTGCCCATAGCCTGGGAGTCGGAGCTCATCATGCTGAACACGCCCAGATCGTGGAGAATATCCTCTGCCGCTATGGTTTCAGGGCGTATCCTCGAATCGGCAAATGCGACGTCCTCGGGTACTTTACTGTCCAGATGATGGCAAACCATCAGCATATCCAGATGCTCGTCAAGCGTATTTACCGTAAAAGGCATTGTCGGGTTGGTCGAAGAGGGCAGTACGTTCTGAAGGGAAGCGATCCTGATGATATCAGGAGCATGACCGCCGCCGGCTCCCTCTGTATGGAAGGTGTGTATGGTCCTCCCATTAATGGCCTGCATCGTATCTTCCACGAAACCTGCTTCGTTAAGCGTATCGGTATGGATCGCCACCTGTACGTCAAACAGGTCGGCAACCTTGAGGCAGGTATCGATCGCCTTCGGAGTAGTCCCCCAGTCTTCATGCAGCTTAAGGCCGATAGCCCCGGCTTCAACCTGTTCTTTCAATGGAATTTCAAAGGAAGCATTTCCCTTTCCCAGAAATCCGAGATTCATCGGAAAGCTTTCCGCCGCCTCAAGCATTCTGTGGATGTTGAAGCTCCCCGGCGTACAGGTCGTTGCATTGGTTCCGTCCGCCGGGCCCGTGCCGCCGCCGATCATGGTGGTAATTCCGCTGTACAGGGCTGTCTCAATCTGCTGGGGACAGATGAAATGGATATGGGAGTCAATTCCTCCAGGGGTGGCAATAAGCCCTTCTCCGGCAATAACCTCTGTTGATGCTCCTATCACCAGATCAGGAGATACGCCATCCATGATACCCGGATTCCCGGCTTTCCCTATTCCGACGATTTTGCCGTCCCTGATCCCGATATCCCCTTTAACGATGCCCCAGGAATCCAGGACAACCGCATTGGTAATCACCATGTCCAGTGCACCGTCTTTTCTTGAAATGGAAGGAGACTGCCCCATACCGTCCCGGATGGATTTTCCCCCGCCAAATTTGCATTCATCTCCATACACAGTAAAATCCTGTTCGATCTCAATGATCAGATCGGTATCCGCAAGTCTGATACAGTCTCCTTTCGTTGGTCCGTACATTCCTGCGTAATCTTTTCCGGACATTCTATAACTCATGTTCTTATTCAACTCCTTTGAACTTCAGGCTTTTTCCCTTTAACAACGCCTTTTTAAGAATATCCTTCTCCTCAAGATTTCCGCCTGTCAAGTCATTCAGGCCATATATTGTCTTTTCTCCTCCGACGGAGATCAGCTCAATCTCCTTCTCTTCTCCCGGTTCAAACCGGACGGACGTACCGGAAGGAATATTCAGCCTCGACCCAAAGGTTTTTTCCCGGTCAAAAGACAGACATTTATTTACTTCAAAAAAATGAAAATGAGATCCGACCTGAACAGGTCTATCTCCGGTATTTGCGACTTTAACCGCGATCTTGCTGCGGTTGCTGTTCAAGGTAATCATTTCGTTGTGAATAAAATATTCTCCTGGAACCATCCTTCATGCCTCCTTTTCATCAACGTATCGGATTGTGAACGGTAACAAGCTTGGTTCCATCGGGAAAGGTTGCTTCTATCTGGATTTCATGAATCATGGTATCCACGCCCTCCATCACATCCTCCTTTGTCAGGATCCCGGCTCCGAAACGCATCAGTTCGGTAACAGACTTTCCATCCCTTGCTGCTTCCATTAACTCCGCACTGATCAGTGCAATCGCTTCCGGGTAATTCAACTTAAGTCCCCTGTCCTTTCTTTTTTGGGCAAGCTCCCCTGCAAAATGCAATAACAATTTTTCTGTTTCCTTCGGTGTTAAATGCACAAATAATCACCCTTTCAAAACGCCTATATATACTATAAAAGATATCTCTGTCAACAGATTTTTTTGCACTTATATTACATCTGTCTTTTGCAAAAATCAACCGATAAAGAATATCTAGTACCTATATGGCAATTTTTTCCTGTATCTTCTGAGGATCTGCTTCCTTGCAGTTACCCTCCATTACAATTCTTCCCTTATCCATGACGTAAAAATAGTCTGCAACCTCCAAAACAAAATCAAGATACTGCTCAACAATCAGCATGGTAATATTTCCTCTTGCTTTAAGCTTCCTGATGACCTTTGCTATTTCCTGAATGATGGAAGGCTGGATACCTTCCGTCGGCTCATCAAGCAATAACAAACCCGGGTTCGAAACGAGCGCCCGTGCGATTGCCAGCTGCTGCTGCTGTCCGCCGCTCAGATCTCCGCCTTTCCTCTTCAGCATGGTCTTGAGAACCGGGAAGAGTTCAAAAACTCCCTCCTCCAGATCAACCTTGTTTTTATTTCTTTCAAGTCCGAGGAGTAAATTTTCATATACACTCAAATGTGCAAAAATGTCTCTTCCCTGAGGTACATAGCCGATTCCCTGCAACGCTCTTTTATATGTAGGCATTTTTATTATTTCATTTCCATCAACGGAAATACTGCCATCCGGTGTTTTTACAAGGCCCATGATACTCTTCAGGAATGTCGTTTTGCCAACACCGTTCCTTCCAAGCAGGCAGACCACCTGACCTTCATTCAGCTTCATACTGATATTCTCCAATATGATACTATCTCCATAATAAGCACTTAAGCCTGTGATGTCCAGCATATCTACTCACCTCCCCGTCCAAGGTAGACCTCGATTACCTTTGGATTCTTTTGGACTATCTCCATTTTCCCTTCATCCAGCAAAGCACCTTCATGAAGTACCGTAACAGTACTGGCAAACTCCCTGACAAATTCCATATCATGCTCCACAACCACAACAGAACATTTCTTTGAAATTTCGTTAAGCAATTCTCCGGTCTTCTCTGTTTCTGCCTTTCCCATTCCCGCAACGGGTTCATCCAGGAGCATGATTTCAGGCTGTTGAACCAAAAGCATCCCGATCTCCAGCCATTGCTTCTCTCCGTGGGACAGGGCTGTCGGAGTACGGTAGCGCTTCTCATGGAGGCCAATGGTCTTCAAAATGATTTCGATCCTATCCATTTGTTCCTTTGTCAGTTTTGTAAACATCGTTGAATAAAGGGATCTCTTCTTCTCTGCCGCAAGTTCCATATTCTCATATATGGTGATCCCGTTAAAAACGGATGGTACCTGAAATTTTCTGCCGATTCCCATTCCTACAATTTCGTTTTCCGAAAACCTTGTTACATCCGTTTCTTCCTTAAAAATAATATTGCCGGCACTGGGCTTTACAAGCCCGCATATCGCATCGAGCAGTGTCGTCTTTCCCGCACCGTTGGGACCGATGAAAAAATGGATGTCCCCTTCCCTTATGGAAGTACTCAGATTATTGATAGCCTTGAAGCCGTCAAAACTAACCGTCAGGTCCTTAATCTCCAATATGTTGCCCAACCTGAATCACCCTTTCAAACATAATGTGGGATACATCTATTCTAAGCCGCATCATGCAGTTTATTGCTTCCGTCTTTATTTTTGCCGTCTTTATTACCAAAAAACTGCTTTATTCTTTTAAAAACTCCGACGAGCCCTGTCGGCATAAATATTACTACTACGACAAATGCAATTCCGACAAAGTAGGACCAGATTGCCGGGAAACTCTCACTCAATCCGCTCTTAAGAAAGTTGACAAGGATTGCGCCGATGATTCCGCCGATCAAAGTACCCCTTCCACCGATCGCCACCCAGATAACCATTTCAACAGATGGGACAATCCCCATTTCCGCCGGTGAAATGATCCCCACCTGTGGGACAAAAATCGCGCCTGCCACTCCTGCCAGCGCAGCAGAAATGCAATAAACAAACACTTTGTATACCGCAGGGTTATATCCTGAGAACCGGACCCTGTTCTCACCATCTCTGATCGCAATCAATACCTTGCCAATACGCCTGTTTATAATAAATCTGCAAATCAGGTAGGCTCCAATGAGCAGAAGTATCGAAGCATAATACAGACCCATTTTGGTAGAAGTATTGGAAAGAGGAAAACTAAAAATGGTTTTAAAATTCGTTATGCCGTTTGTCCCCCCGGTATAAGCCTGTTGTCCAATAAATAGAACAACAAATATAATAGAAAGCGCTTGTGTTAATATTGAAAAGTAAACTCCCTTGATGCGGTTTTTAAAAGTCAAATAACCGATAACCAATGCAACAAGGGCTGGTATGACCACCGCCATGGCCATTGCAAAAGGAGCCGATGCAAAGGGTTTCCAAAACCACGGCATTGTTTCCTGCCCGCTCCAGGACATAAAATCGGGGATCTTTCCGCCGCTTGCTTCCAGTTTCAGATACATTGCCATGCAATAAGCCCCCAACCCGAAGTATACCCCGTGTCCAAGACTCAGAATTCCTGTATATCCCCAAATGAGGTCAATACCAAGTGCAAGTATGGCATAGGCAATGAATTTGCCAAGCAAATTGGTCCTGAAATCAGAAAGGACCAGCGGCGCCAGAGCTAAAAGTATAAATATCAGCACTATGGCTGAATTACTGCCGAAAATAGTTTTCCTTAATCTCTCATAAAGCAGTGTCATTCCGTCACCTCCCGTTACTCATCCAATGCCCGGCTGCTGATTGTAAAAAATCCCTGGGGCTTCCACTGAAGGAACAGGATGACCACAGTAAACACCAGAACTTTTCCAAGCGATGCATTGGTTAAAAATTCGAAGGTTGTATTTCCAATCCCTATAGCCCCTGCCCCTGCCACTGTTCCTACGATCCTTCCCACTCCTCCCAGAACTACAACCATAAATGTATCCACGATATAGTTCGTGCCAAGGGTCGGTCCGATCGAGCCCAGAAGTGTAAGGGCACAGCCTGCCACGCCTGCCACGCCCGAACCTACCGCAAAAGTCATGGCATCCATTTTCCTTGTATTGATTCCCAGGCTTTCAGCCATGCTCCTGTTCTGCATGACGGCACGTATCCTTCTTCCATTAGTCGTTTTATATAGAAAAAAGTAAACTCCGAATATACAAACAGAAACCAGAAAAATAATAAAAAGTCTCTTATAAGGCAGCTGAAGGTCTTTCATGATTACCATCCCGCCATCCAGCCATTTTGGACTCCTGACATCGACATTAGGTGCTCCGAAAATACTTCTTGCAAGCTGCTGCAGGAACAAACTGACACCCCAGGTAGCCAGCAAGCTGTCCAGAGGCCTTCCGTAAAGACGCTTGATTACTATGATTTCCAGTAAATATCCAATGCCGGCAGTAACTATAAAAGCAACCGGTATTGATACTATGAAATAGACATCAAACAGATTTTTACTTACAAAGGACAAAAATATATTTTGCACCAGATAAGTAACATAGGCGCCAATCATGATAAGCTCTCCGTGAGCCATATTAATAATCTTCATCAAACCGAAGGTAATTGCAAGGCCCAGTGCCGCAAGCATCAGAATGGAACTCACACTTATTCCGTTAAAAATCTGCAATAGGTAGGTACTCATCGTTCCATCACACTCCAATATTATTTTGAGTGTACAGGCATTATCCACCTGTACACTCAAAACTGCTTTATCAGTTACTCAGGCCCTTGGCCCAGTCATAGGATTTCAAATATGGATCCGGCTTGACAGCTTCTGCAGTACTCCAGATCTCCTTGATTGAACCATCCGCCTGGACTTCACCAATTCTCACCGGCTTCCATAAATGCTGGTTCTCTCCTTCGATTTTGACGGTGCCTTCAGGTGCCTTAAACTCAAGTCCCTTTGCTGCTTCCTTAACCTTATCGACATCGGTCGATCCTGCTTTTTTAACCGCTTCCGACCACAAATACACGGCATCATATGCGGCTTCTATGGGGTCGTCCGTTACACGGTCCGCACCGTACTTGGCTTTGTAATTCTTAACAAATTCAGCGTTTTCAGGTGTATCCGTCGTCTGATAATAATTCCATGAAACCAGATGCCCTGTCATGTTCTCGGCGCCAATGCCGCGCACTTCCTCTTCTGCTACGCTGACCGAGCAGGTTGTGAGATCCTTCGAAGTGATCCCTGCATCCTTTAATTGTTTGAAGAAGGCCACATTACTGTCTCCGTTGAGTGTATTAAACACGACGTCCGGCTTTGCAGCCTTTATTTTATTCACTATTGTACTGTAATCCGTATGTCCGAGCGGGGTATATTCTTCTGCAACAAGCTCTCCACCCATTGCCGCCAGCTGTGCTTTGATGATTTTGTTGGCAGTCCTTGGGAAAACATAATCTGATCCAAGGAGGAAAAATTTCGTTCCTTTATTCTTAAGAAGCCATTCAACTGCAGGAACAATCTGCTGATTAGGTGCTGCGCCGGTATAGAAAATATTTGGTGAAGCTTCCATACCTTCATACTGTACGGGATACCATAGCAGACCGTTGTTTTCCTCAAATACCGGAAGTACTGCTTTACGGCTTGCAGATGTCCAGCATCCGAATACGGTAGCTACCTTGTCGGATTGAAGGAGTTTCTTTGCTTTCTCAGCGAATTTCGGCCAATCTGAAGCGCCATCTTCGATAATTGGTTCAATTTTTTTGCCGAGGACACCTCCAGCCGCATTTATTTCATCAATTGCCATCATTTCAGCATCTTTTACCGATACCTCGCTAATTGCCATGGTCCCGCTAAGAGAATGCAGAATACCGACTTTTATAGTCTCTCCGGAAGCCGGAGCAGCAGTTTGCGTCCCTGCAGCCGCAACGGACTGCTCTGCTGACTGTGCAGACTGCTCTCCCGACTGGGACTCTTGTGCACCGCAGCCTGTGAATAATACGGCAGATGCCAGTGATAAGGAAAGTATTCCGGCAACACCCTTTTTTAAGCTTTTCAATAAATCTCTTTTCATTTTTATGACCACCCTTCCTGTTTGTTTTGGTTTTTTGGTGCATCACGTACATTCATGGCCATGAATCATTTTTGTGATGTTAACGCTCTGTTGGAAAACAAAAGGCGCTATAAACAATGTGCATTCTTTCATAGAATGTCCATTCTTTATAGCGCCCAGGCTATAGTCGATCAATTCGAACCTGGAATCAATCGTTTAATTCTGATGAGACTATATTACATGCTAATCAACATTAAATAAACATCAAAAAAAAGCATTTTCCCTATAAAATAATGCAATCTTTTAATGTTTGACTTGCACTTATAAAGTTTTTAATTAAGTCTCTAAAAATTCTTCAGGCAGAAAAATAATGATGAAATCATTATTTCGCAAGATGTGCGTGGCGATTCATCCAGTCATCCATTGTTAATCAAAACACTCTTTCTTGTACCAGCATGCAGTTAATACATCTTTACACTGCATTTCGCTCAATTGTACGCTTTCTATATTCGTTGGGAGTGCAACCGGTATAATTCTTGAACAACCGGCAAAAATAATCCGGGCTGCTATAGCACAGTCTGTCACTGATCTCATAGTTTTTTAATACTCCACTGGCAAGCAGGTATTTTGCATGTTCCATTTTAATTTTCGTTAAATAATCATTAAAATTACAGCCCGTCTTCTTTTTAAACAGTTTCCCTATATAGTCGCTTCTGACATGCACTTCCTGTGCAACCCTATCAAGGCTGGTCTCCTCTTCCACATGGTTTATTACATATTCGCAGGTCCTTTTAATGATGCCGTCCACCTGGTTCAATTCATACTTTTTTATCACCTCAAGCATGTCGTTTATATGGCCCAGGAACTTCTCCTTCAAACAAAGGAAGGAGCCCGCCGTATTTTTCATATTCTCGAATTCCATCCTCTCAATTTTTCCAACCCAGGAAGTTGAACTGCAAACCGCGTCGTATAATTTCACGAGCACCATATCAAGCAGCATTCCTGTTTTTAAAGGATCCTCCTCGAAAACTTCAGACAGATCCGAAAGAAGATCTTCTGCATCCTTTAAAAGTTTTGGATCGCCCGCCATTAGCATTGCAGCCATTTTCTTTTCTCTATGAGCCGGATAATAAACATGAAGACTTTCCATGATAACTTGTCTTTCCAACTCATATTTCGATTTTTGCCGGTTCTTGTCGTCTAAATGATTTTTTGTCCTTTTCAATACTTCGCCCAACAAAACCTCATCTACAGGTTTTGTCATATAATCAAATACTCCCAGCCGGATTCCCTGTTTGGCATATTCAAAATCACTATGCGTGCTGAGAAAGATCACACAGGTATCCCTTTTTATTCTTTTCAACTCTTGCAGAAATTCTATTCCATCCATACCCGGCATTTTAATGTCGGTAATTACAAGGTCAATCTCCTTTTCCGACAGTTTCTTCATGGCCTCCTTACCGTCACAAGCCTCATCTTCTATTACAAATCCATAGGAATTCCAGTCTTTAAACCTCTTCAACATATATCTTGTTGCCTTGTCATCATCCACGATCAATACCTTATACATTCATGTCCACCTCTTTTTCCCGCCTTTTATTTCCTGCACGGCTGACTATCATATCCAGAGCTTGCGCGGCTTCTTCGAAATCATAATTTGTAATTTCCAACTCTAGGTCGGCAAATTCTCCAATATCCGAAATGGTTTCCAAATACCGCTTACAGACATAAAAGAGACTCATTGCTTCAGAATCGCCGTTTTTCAGCAAATCAAGCAGATTACGAAGAGCAGCCTCCATATCACCTGCCTCACACGTCGGATATTCTTCCTGTACTGCATTGAATGCCATTTTTGAACTCACATCGCAAACATGCTCAAGTTCATCTTTAAACTTCTCTTTCAATTTCCCGGTTTCAGCGCGCAGACCCTCCATGTCCTCCGCTATGGCCTTTTCCAATACAGCAGCACTTTTATGCAGTGTACCCGCCCCAATAGTAGCCGCAATTCCCTTTATGGTATGAATCAATCTTTTTGCCTCTTCCTGCTTTCCAGATGCAATCAATTCATCGAGTTTTTCCGCATCCCCACAATGCTTATCAACGAACTGCCTTAAGATATTGAAATATTTCGTATCCTCTCCGCCGATTCTTTTAATTGCAGTTTTATAATCAATACAAGCCTGATCCTTGTCCATTCCATTCTCATGAATTATAACGCGTCGATTTGAAAAATACTTTATGTTTTCTTCTATTCTGTTTTCTTCTGCAGGTATGAAGTTTCTCAAGCTGTCAATCAATTTTAATGGATCCAAAGGTTTCACCAAATAGCCGCACATTCCAGCTTCTTTCACCTTTTCAGCCACCCCCTCCACCGCATCGGCTGATAAAGCAATAATCGGAAGGTTCCTGTTGGCGTTTATGTTCCTGATCCTTTTTGCCGTTTCATACCCATCCATTTCCGGCATGCGAATATCCATCAGTATCACATCATATCGATTCCGTTCCGCCATTTGGACAGCCTTAGCACCCCTGGTGGCTAAAGCCGTTTCAAAGCCCAGATTTTCAAGTACTTCCTTTGTCATTTGAAGGTTAATTTCGTTGTCTTCCACCAAGAGTATTTTCTTGTGTTTGAAAATGCCCGTATAATTGTTTTCTCCGTTTCCATTTTCATTTTCACAAATGCCTTCTGCTACATCAAACCTTGCGGTAAACCTGAAAGTCGACCCTTTACCTACTTCACTTTCAACGGATATCTCCCCGCCCATCAGCGCTGCTATTTTCCTGCAAATCGCAAGTCCGAGGCCAGTTCCGCCGTATTTTCTCGAAGTGGATGCATCCCCCTGTGTGAATACCTCAAAAATGCTTTTCAGATGTTCTTCTGAAATACCAATTCCCGTGTCGGTTACGCCAAACCCGAGAAGAACCTGTCCGTCATCCCGTTCAAGGAGTTCTACCTCAATATGTACCTTCCCTTCATGTGTAAACTTAACAGCATTGGAAAGAAGATTCAGGATTACTTGATTAAGCCGCGTAGTGTCGCCTTTTAAATGGCACGGTACATCCGGCTGTATTTCAAACGCAAGCTCAATGTCCCTGCTCTGGGCCTCGGCGCTGATCATACCGCAGAGGTCGCCGATAACGGCATGAAGATCAAAATTGATTTTCTCAAGTGTCATCCTTCCGGCTTCTATTTTTGAAAAATCCAATATCCCGCTGATAATCCCAAGCAAATTCTTTGCCGCCATACCGATCTTTCCTGAATACTCCCTTTGTTTTGGCTGAAGATCTGCACTCTGCAGTAAATATTGATAGCCTATGATTGTATTTAAAGGCGTTCTGATCTCATGGCTCATACTTGCAAGAAATTCACTTTTCGCATTGTTTGCAGTTTCAGCTTCCTCTTTGGCGGCTTTCATGATTTCCTCCGCCTCTTTACGCTTTACTAGTTCCTCCTGGAAGGATTTGTACAGTTCATTAAAAGTGGTTACAAGCATTCTCAGTTCCTGTGAGCCCTCAGGTACAAGGCTGAATTGCTCCTTGCCGGATGAAAACTTTTTCAAAAGCTTTGTGGAGTTTCTGATCGGATAGGTGACCTGTGTGGTGAGAACACCCAGTAACGCTGCTATGGCGCAAATAATGATTATCGCCAGCACGATCTGCAGTACTCTGGCTCTGGATGTCCCCATACGGGCATTTTCCAGTTCATGTTCCAGACGGGTATTCATAATCTTCTGGAATCTCGCGATAGGATCCATGATACTTTTCTTGTACGCATCATAATTGGCATCAAATACGATATTCCTTGCTTTTGTAAATTTATCCTGGTTGCTGAGCTTTAGATCTTCATTGTTCAAACGAAAGGATGCCACCTCGGGCACCATATCCCTTTCATTCACCCCCAGCGCTTCCAGAACCAGTCTCATTGAGTGGCGCTCCGTATCGACAAGGGCATCGGAGTACTTTTTCGCCTCCGCTAAAAGTGCCAATTCCTCATCCGGCGAATGAAGTTCCTTCAGCCTCGAAATAACCTTGTCACGTGTTTTTGTGTCATTGATTTCCGCCCAGTATTTTTTGAGATGAACAATCTCTTTTGTCACAGCATATTTTCTGGCCTCATCAGTCAGGTAGTCGGAAGCATCTGCAAGATTGATTCCCAGTTGCTTGAATTCAGTTCTTCTTTGCTCTGCCGTATGCTCTGCCTTAATGCTGGAACTCATATACAATATACTGCCTCCAAGCAGTATCGCTATGAAAAAAAATACGCTCAGCATTAGTACACTAATTGTAGATTGCCTTATGATCATTTTTGAACCCATTGCACATACCACCTCCCTGGATGCACGGGCGGACAGTTGACTTTGCAACGGCCAGCCAGGATGCACGGGCGGTCCGTTGACTTTGTCAGCAACCAGCCCCGGACGCAAAAAAGCATAGAAACAGGTTTGCAGATTTTTCAAACCATGGCTTCTATGCCCTAAAAGTATCTTACACTAAAAAATACAAATTTTCAATGATCTCAAGTAGAATTTTAATGCACAAATAGGTATAATAAGAAAGCTACTACAATAAAAAAGAGATTTGGGACTATCAATTTTTTTAATATACAGTGCAATCTTAATAAAGTTTTAACCATCACAATCCTACAGAATTTTTAATGGAGATGATTTTTTGAAGAATAACCAACAAACCAAACAGTCCGAAATTCTGTTGGCAGATGATACTCCTGAACAAATTGAAGCAGCCGTGGCAGCACTTCGCCAGAGCAATATCAAGGTGCGGATCGCTTCCAAGGGGTCCACAGCCTTAAGGCTCATAGAACAGCATGCCCCGGACTTGATCCTTTTGGATGTCTATATGCCTGGAATGGACGGTTTTGAAGTCTGCAAGGCAATCAAGTGTAACCCGGACTTCAAAAACATTCCCATTATATTCTTAACCGCAAGTGACGATGAAGACAGCATTAAGAAAGGCTTCGAGCTCGGAGCCCAGGATTATGTGATTAAACCCTTCAACATTTCAGAATTATTGGCTCGTGTGAATACGCACATTGCACTGAAGCAGCAGACAGAATCCCTGAAGGAAGCCAATCGCGAGCTTGACAGTTTCTGCTATAGTGTTTCCCACGATCTAAAAGCACCCTTGTTATCGATAAAAAAGCTTATCGGTTATTTTGAAACCGATTATAAAGAGAAACTGGATGCTGATGGCCATGATCTTCTTATCACAATAGGGGAGAAATCAACAGAGGTGATCGATATCGTCGATCATTTGCTGGAGCTCTCCAAGATGGGTGAAATGCCCATGAAGGAAGAGTCAATTCAGCTTGAAATGCTGTTTCAGGAGGTCTTTGACGAGCTTATGAAGAATGAAGCCGCCAGACAAATCCGGTTTAGTCTTCAACAACTTCCGGCCATTAACGGCGATCCGGTCATGATAAAACTTTTAATTTCAAATATTCTTTCAAATGCAATCAAATATACCCGTAACGAAAAAATAGCCCTCATTAAGGTATTCTCCGCCGAGAGTGACAACGAATATACTGTTTCAGTAGAGGATAATGGTGTTGGCTTCAATATGATGTATTCATCAAGACTTTTCGGCATATTTCAAAGGCTCCACTCCCAGAGTGAATTTGAAGGATCGGGTGTTGGTCTGACAATATGCCAGAGAATCTTGAAAAGGCATGGCGGCAACGCCTGGATGACAGGAGAAGAAGGCAAAGGTGCGATTTTTAACTTTTCATTCCCGAAATAAAAGCATTGGCACAACCTAATAAGCTCCGTGCAGATAATTGCTTGTCAGCGTGGACTGCGGATTCAGGAAGACATCCTGTGCAGGTCCCTGCTCTTCGATCTTCCCCTGATAAAAGAATGCGACCTGGTCGGCGATCCGTGTAGCCTGCTGCAAATTATGCGTAACAATGACGATGGTATATTTTTTCTTCAGTTCCATGAGCATGTTTTCAATTTTTAGAGTCGAAATATGATCCAGCGCGGAGCAGGGTTCATCAAAGAGCAGGATCTCCGGTTCCAGTGCCAGCGCCCTTGCAATGCAGAGCCTTTGCTGCTGCCCGCCCGACAGTCTGAGTGCCGACTTGTTCAGCCGGTCCTTCACTTCTTCAAGCAGACTGGAAGATTGCAGTTTCTCAATCACGATTTCATGAATCCGGCTTTTGCTGACATCAGCCATATTCTCTATCACAGGAAGCTTGATATTATCGTAGATCGTCATGGGAAAGGGATTGGGCTGCTGAAAAACCATTCCGATCTTCTGTCGAATTTTTTTCGGGCTTTGGCTTTTGGCGTACAAATCTTCGCCATGCAGCGTAATTCTTCCCTCCAGCCGAAAACCCGATACGATGTCATTCATGCGGTTGAAACATTTCAGCAATGTCGTCTTCCCGCAGCCGGAGGGTCCGATAAAAGCAGTTATCCTGTTCTTTGGAATGCTGATATTCACTTCTTTGAGCGCATGTGTATCCGAATACCAGACATTTACATTTTCTGCCTGCAGCGCAATTTCGCTGGTTTCGC
Source organism: Bacillota bacterium (assembly GCA_023399355.1). GTDB lineage: Bacteria > Bacillota > Clostridia > Acetivibrionales > DTU013 > UBA1305. The sequence goes on from JAEWQC010000101.1 coordinate 35,613, forward strand.
CCAAAGGTTCTATTCTTTTTGTTAGCTGGGTGAAATCTATACCTACTTTTGTCATGGGTCATTCCTCTCTTATGGATATGGTTTTGTTCAAGTTTCCAAGCAAATCGGCAAATAGATTTAATATGATGATGATAACAATCAATATCAAAGCGGCGCCGAAAGCCAAACCTGGCATATTCAGTTCTCCTGCGGGAGAAGTGAAATAGATATAGGATGTCAGCGTAGAGCCGGTATTCCTCAAGGTGCTGATCCAATTCTGCGGACTATACCAGGGCTGCAGACCGGACATTCGTATGGAACCTCCAAGCGCAAGCCACACGATGGCGGTGTCACCGATAATTCTCCCCATGCCAAGGACCACAGCAGTGATAATGCCATTTCTCGCTGAGGGGATAATGATCGTAGTGATTGTATGCCACTTGCTGGCGCCCATTGCCAGCGAACCTTCGCGATAGGAGCCAGGAACTGTTTTGATGGCCTCTTCACAGGTTTTTATGATAAATGGCAATACCATGACGGCCATGGTTATACCCGCTACCAGAAAGGAGCGTCCGAATGCACGGCTGACATCTTCAACGCCCTCAACCATTGAACTCATAAAGCCAAGCTGGGGAAGACTGAAGATGGTCAAGCCGAAAATACCGATTACAACCGTTGGAACACTGGAAAGTACGTCAATGCCAAGTCTGAAATATTTGGCCAAAGGATTTCTCTCCGAATACTCTGATAAATAGATGGCCGTTGCAAGGGCCCAGGGGAAAGCAAAGAGGATTCCGATCAATGTCAGAAGCAAAGTACCTATAATAGGGGTAAGGATGCCGCCCATACTGGCTTCATCAGATCCCGGATAAGGATCTGTAAACAAAAACCCGGGAGTGATATGAGAGATCCCATTGATAAAAATATAAGCAATTATAGCAAGACATAATACAATCGTAAAAATGGATGATACCCAGGAAAGAACCTGTCCCATATGCTCCTTATAAATTCTCTTAAACAAGGCCCTGCCTCCTTTTTACTACGTATTCCACTATTCGTGTGGAAATACTTAATAGCGTTGTCGTTACCAGAAGCACAACACCACAGCCAAAAAGTGCGGATTCGATAGGCGGGCATGACATGGCCTCCGATTTATTAACAATTGCAGAGGCCAGGGTAAGTACAGGTGTCAATAAAAATCCTGTGCCATGCTTTGGATTGGGTATGTTTCCGACACCTCCGCTGACCATGGATAGTGCGATGGCTTCTCCCATGGCTCTCCCCATCCCTAACACGGTTCCTGCCAGAATACCCGATTTGGCTGATGGCAGGATAACCTTTACGATGGTACGCCAATTGGAAAGCCCCAGTGCAAGCGAAGCTTCCTTGTATTTCTTTGGCACGGCATTGATGGCATCCACGGACAAGGCAACTATAATCGGCAGAATCATCAGGCTCAATACGAGAATGCCCGATAAAAGACTTTTCCCATCCATCTGAAAGAATTGAATATATTTCAACTGTAACTCGCTGGTGACAAATGTTTTCTGGATAAACGGAATGACCACCAAAAGTCCGATCAAACCGAACAGGATGGATGGAATGGCAGCAAGAAGCCGAACTACCGATTGAAGAAACTTTCTTGTCCAAACCGGAGACAATTCAGATATGACTACAGCTGTGCCAATCCCCATCGGAAGTGCAATTAGCAAAGCTCCGAGGGTTGTCAGCAGTGAGCCTGCCAACAGTCCAAGCACGCCGAATACCCATGTCTGATCTGCCGGAAGTGCTACAAAGGAGTCAGCCACTTGTTGGTCAAAGCCGGTTTTGGTTACGAAGCCCAGTCCGTTGATTCGAAATACACTGATGGATTTTTGAATGATAAAAATGAAAATGAATACAATCATCAGTGCACTCATTACAGTCAGAAACAGTATAACTTTTTCCGCCACCGTATCTGCAATTTTGGCTCGCCTGACACTGCTTCTTTCATTTCTTTGTACTTCAGATACTGCGATACTTCTTACAACATTGGTCTGTTCCATTTTGCACCACCTGTACTTAATTAATATCGGCGCCAGTTATGAGCTTTCTTCCTGCCTTAAAGGCATCAAGCTTTCACTTGATGCCTTCATGCAGTGTTACTTTCTGATCAGGTGATTCGGCACATACTGTCAATCAGCTCAGTTCAATTCATCCGATCGATTATTGTACTGATTTTGCGTATTCATTTCTCAGTTCTATATAGTCTTTTTCCACCATTATTTTCTGGCCTTCCGTACTGCGGATATAGTTGATGAACATGGCACTCAACTGGGAGGGGGCACCTTTTGTAAGCATGACCAGTGATCTTGTATAGGGCCAGATCATTGCATTGACATTGTTGGCTGTGCATTCGATACTTTCTATCGATACGGCTTTTACAGTTTTGGGATCAATATATCCGAAGGAATCATAGCCTATGGCATTTGCATTTGAGATAACAGCCTGTGCAAGAGATCCGCTTGAGATGGAAGGGGTAAAGCCTGCAGGGATCTTTGCATTGGCATCAATTCCTTTTATTGCAAGGTCAAAGAAGGAGGACGCCGTACCGGAAGTGGACTCACGTACTTGAACAAGTATAGGTGCGTCATTTCCGCCGACATCTTTCCAATTGGTTATTTTACCTGTGAAAATGTCGAACACCTGCTGCTTGGTGAGATTCTTTACCGGGTTTGCCTTGTTCATGATAACTGCTATTGCGTCGCTGCCGATCTGAGTCTCGACCAATTCCGGATAAGTTGCCTTATCAGAGCTTGTCAGGGCAGCCGAACAATTACCGATGTTTACCGTCCCGGCTGCAGCGTCCTTCTTTCCTACGCCTGAACCGCCGCCGGTTACAGTAACCGTAAGTTTACCCTTGTTCATGTCCATCACCTTTAATGCAGCAGCATCTGCTACAGGCTGAATGGTTGTAGAACCGCTAAGTTTGAGCGAACCTGACATTTTAGAGAAATATTTGATTACGACCGTTTTCGAACTGCTTTCATATGTAACGTCCGCGCCGAGGCTTTCAGCTATAAAACGAGCCGGCACAAAGGTTCTGCCGGAGAATCCCCTCATCGGAACATCCATGGTTATTGTTTTTTTGTCAACAAGTGCGTATCTATTGTTGAGTTCAAGTTCAATTTTGTGATCTGCCGTAGTAATAACTACTCTTTTTGTGGTATTGTTATAGTTTACAACTCCGCCAAGTGCTTCAACGATGGATCTTACAGGAACCAGCGTGAAATTGTCTTCGAACCTTGGCGCCTGATCTGTGACCAGTGCTTTACCATCCAATGTGATTTTTACCGTGTCATTTGCTGCCGAAACGGTCAGTCCCATTCCGAGAACCAATGAAATTACCAGCATGAATGCCATAAGAGTTTTAAGTCTATGCATTTGAACAACCTCCTGTATTTTCTTAATTATTTTGTTTTGCAACAAGTTCATTTTACTAACGGAATGTTATGTTTATATAAATGGCAGATTAATATCGTGTTGGCAATTGTTAAGTTTCTGTTGAACAATGAACAACTTGGTTCTTTGCGCAAACTTTATTCAATGATGTAGCAGCTGCATTTGCGTTCCTTACACTTCTTCTTAATTCTGCTGGAGTATTTCGAGAGCTGGTAAATATCCTTGAAGCTGGCTGCTTTGTTACTGACACCGGCAATCGACAAACTCATCAGGCCGAATTCCTCCTCCTCATTTTGTCGGTTTTTGGAAACCAGAGAGCCTTTTTCAATATCACTTTCCGTGTAGAAATTCAGTATCTCCCTGTCAAAAGCGTCCAATATATTCCTGCAGATGTTTTCCGTATCATAGGATTCAATAACGGCAATAAAATCATCCCCGCCGATATGGCCGATAAAATGATTGCAGCAACATTCCGCATTCACACTTTCAACCAGCCTCGCAGCAAGATACTGCAGGACTCTGTCCCCATCTTCGAAACCGTATACGTCGTTGTAGACTTTAAAATTATTGATATCAAAGTACAGTATGGTGAAAGGGACCGTGTCTTTGATGAAGTGCGTCAGCTTCTGCTCAATCAGAAGATTCCCGGGCAGGCCGGACAGAGGATTCAGGTGCCGCGCATAATTGACCTCCAGCTCAGTGGTTTTTTCCAGCAGGTCCTTTACGGTAACAATCCCGAAGTAGATGGAGTTTCTGGTAACAATAATGTAATCATATAAGGATTCTTCACTTCTTGCGACTGCCATTTTGGAAACTATATCAATCGTGGTTTCATAATCAACACATAACGGTCTGTTATCCATCAGAATACTAATCGGCCTGTTCATATACAAAGCATATCCGTATTGTGTGCCAAGCCTGGAATAAAATTTATCCTTCATAATCAAACCGGTCAGACACCCGTCATCCACTACCGGAATGCCGAGAAGACAAGTGTTTTTGCTGAAAGTTTCGAGAACGGATAAACCGGTTGTACCGGAGCTAGTGGTGATGTTTTTGCGGCTAATGTCCCCTACGGATATTGTAGTCAGCTTGTTCACATACATCTCTTTTTTTCTTGCGTTCCGCTGCTGGATATGGTTTTTCAGTTCACTGCCAATATTCAGTATGGATTCAGCCGGCTTCTGGATAAAATACCCCTGCCCGTATTCAATGCCGATATCGATCAATGTGTTCAATTCATTTTCAGTCTCAATACCTTCTGCGATCAATTTGATATCCGTTACCTGACAGAATTCATAAAAAGTTTTTATAAGGGCATATTTTAGGCCATCCTTGTCAATATTCCTGATTAGGTTCATATCCAGCTTGATAAAGTGGGGGTGAATGTCCGTAATCAGCTTTAAGCCTGAATAGCCGGAACCGGCATCGTCGATTGCTATTTTATAGCCCTGGTCCTTGTAATTGCTTATTAGCTTGCTGAAGCTTTCTATATCGGCCGCCGCACTTTTCTCCGTGATTTCAAAAACCACATTTCCCTGGTTGATATGGTACTTGTCGAGAAATTCTTTTGTGAAGCCCTTCCTGAAATTCTCATCATTGATGATGTGCGGATCCACGTTGATAAAGATCAATTCGCACAAATTGGACCTGGATACATTTTCAAGCGCTTTTATGCGGCATAGAAATTCCAGTTCCCATAGTTTTCCAATCGCCCGTGCAAAATCGAAAAGATTCTCCGGGTTCTCAAAATAAGATTTTTGCGGGCCGCGGCTCAAGCACTCATAGCCCAGGAGTTCTCCACTTTTTAACGAAATAATAGGTTGAAATACCGTTCTGATTTCTTCCTTGTGTAAAATCTCCATAAACTCATCCCCCAGAACTCTTCCTTCAATATCGGTTACTGCCGGTATATCCCATGGCCCAGAAAAACCTTTTTTATATTCAATGGGAATTCTCGTCTTTTTACCGGGTGTGTGATTATATTTCAGATCAATGCTGTCTATGACTGAGCCCATTTTAGTCACCTTCGTTTCTTTTATAAAAATGTCGTTACATGATTGCCTGGTCCATACCGGCACTGTCAAAAATCCTGCATCCACTGACAAATACCATTTTGATCACCGGAAAATCGTCCGAACCATCTGTCAGAATCAGATCTGCAGTTTTACCCCATTCTATGGAGCCGAATTTGTTCTCGATTCCAAGTGCTCTGGCCGGATTGATGGTTACCATACCCGCTGCATCCACCAGGCTCAGGCCATAACTATGATGCAGCATAAATATTGTCTGCAGGATTGATGATGATGTATCATCCGAACAAATCATGTACATGGAAGGATGCCTGATCATGTCGGATATGGTCGGACTATTTTGATTTTCCGCCTCGATATGTACCGATGGAACGCTCATGATGGAAAACGATCCGGCAAAGGGCAGATTCGCCTGAAAATGATGGCGGATAATTCCCAAACTTCTCAACTTGTTCAACTGGGTAACCTTTTCAAGTTCGGAACGTAAAACCGTATGAAAAATGGAGGTTATCCCATGGCTCGCAAAATTACTTTCAAGGGTAAAGAACGAGGAATCGCTTCCCTTTCCAAATAAATCATTGTTTATGTCTATGATACCCGGCAATAGCCAGCCGCCACCGCCATCGACCACATGGCAGCTCCTGTGGACCTTAACGGGAGAAGATCGTCCAATAGCCATGATGATGCCTTTTTTTACGTATATGTATCCATGATTGATGATGCCAAATTGAGTGATAATTTTTACATTACTCAAAATGAAAGTGTTCATCTTTAGTACTCCTCCAATTTTAAGTCCGTAAATTGATTCTATTACTGAATTGTTTAGTAAATGTTACGGGAGAGTAAAAAGTTGGTTGCGATATGGTTAATCTGATAGAGTTGAACAGGATTCTTGCTATTATCTGCGATCTCCGGTAAAGCAAGGGTTCTGTCACTTTTAAGCGGCAGGAAGTTCTAAGAAGCCGCCGTTCAAAGCCATGGAGACTGTCAGGGCATAATGGAAATGCTTCGAAATATATAAATCAATATAAAGTAGTTGCAACCAATATGAATATTGCGCAGTGAATATATAAATACGAATCTACTATAAATCAGGTGCAGTGTATGAATAAAATTATATGAATAAAACAATTTACATTAAGCAAAGAACGATGCCGCTTTTGACCGGACAAAAGCGGCGGAAAACCCGCCACTCGGCGGCGTGGTGCCTGTCAGGGCACTATAAAAAGGGTTCGGCTGCACCAACGGTTTGGCGGGAACCATTTACGG
>JAEWQC010000134.1 GCA_023399355.1 Bacillota bacterium
TTGTCTCAGACTGTGCACACAAGTTGGTCTATTTGTTGCATGGACATAATTCAAAGGAATACATAAGATGGAGTTCTTAATAAATTGGTCAGTAACACTGAATTAATTGATTTACAATCCCGATTATACAAGAAATTAAAGCAATGAATGATAACCCAAGAGGGATATAGTAGAATAAATCATCTATACATAAATATTTGTTAGAAAATCCATACCTCCAGTCATCACCAATTAGATTTATTTTCTTATACATTCCTATCAGATATTTTTCTGCATTTTCTATAGTTGTTGAACCAAGTGGTTTTTCATAAACTCCCTGCCGTTTTCGATAGAGGCTTTAACGCTTTCAACTGCGGGACCGCCGGGCAGGCTGCGACCGGAGACACATTTTTCAAGACTGATTTCAGAGTAGACGTCCTGCTCAATCTTGTCGGAAAAGTCTTTAAACTCTTCCATTGACAGATCCTCGATGGCTTTGTTGTTGTTGATGCAATACAACACCATCTTTCCGATGATTTCGTGTGCGCTGCGGAAGGGGATTCCTTTTCTGACCAGGTAATCAGCTACATCCGTCGCATTGGTGAAGCCACCCTGGGCAGCTTTGTACATGCTGTCTTTCTTAATTTTCATTGAAGCCAGCATATTAGTGAAAACGGGAAGGCACATTTTTACCGTGTCAACGACATCGAATATAGCTTCCTTGTCCTCCTGCATGTCCTTGTTATAGGCAAGCGGGAGCGATTTCATCACTGTGAGAAGTGCCATCAGGGAACCGTAGGCTCTGCCTGTTTTGCCTCTTACCAGCTCGGCGACATCGGGGTTTTTCTTCTGAGGCATGATACTGCTGCCGGTACTGAAGGCATCATCCATTTCAACAAAGGAAAATTCACCGGAGGACCAGAGAACCATTTCTTCGCTGAATCTGCTCAAATGCATCATAATCATGGCGATGCAGGAGGCAAGCTCTATTGCAAAATCCCTGTCGCTGACTCCGTCAAGACTGTTTTGCGTAATGGCGGAAAAGCCGAGTTTGTCGGCAACAAACTTCCTGTCCAGCGGATAGGTCGTGCCGGCAAGTGCGCCGGAACCCAGCGGCATGACGTCCATACGCTTGTAACAGTCGGACAGTCTGCCGATATCTCGGCAGAACATCTGGAAATAGGCCATCATATGGTGGGCAAGCGTCACAGGCTGCGCCCTCTGAAGATGGGTATAGCCGGGCAGGATCGTGGTCAGATGCTGCTCAGAAAGGTCAAGCAATGTATGAAGAAGGTCTGACAGCATGTTCTTTATCGTTTGGGTCTCAACCTTCAGGTACATGCGAATATCCAAAGCGATCTGATCATTGCGGCTTCTGCCTGTATGCAGCCTTTTACCGGTATCTCCAATGCGGGAAATGAGTATTTTTTCTATGTTCATATGAATATCTTCCGCATCGATTTCGAACTGGACCTGACCTTTTTCAATATCTGCAAGTATTTCATGCAATGTGGTGCAGATCAGCTTCGCATCCTCAACAGGAATGATGCCGCATAACCCCAGCATTTCCGCGTGGGCCAGACTGCCCTCGATATCCTGTTTGTACAGCCTTGCATCAAAGCGGATGGAGGAATTGAAATCATCTACTGACTTGTCTGTGCTTGCGGCAAATCTGCCTCCCCAAAGTTTCATATATAATACCTCGCAATCAAATATATTAGGGAACGGGAAGGGGAAAGCCCAGAGTAAACAGCATCTTAAAGGTCTTTCAGGATTCCCCTGGACTTCCCTTTATCTCCCCGACCTTCTCAGGCTTTCCCTTTTTCCTTCTCCATCATGAGCGCCTGGACCTTGATCGGCAGACCGAACAGGTTGATGAAGCCTTCGGCGTCCTTTTGGTTATAAACGGCATCACGTCCGAAGGTGGATAGCTCCTCGCTATAGAGGGAGTATTTGGATTGTGCGCCGGCAGGCATGCAGTTGCCCTTGTAGAGTTTCATGCGTACAGTGCCGGTGACATTCTGCTGCGTGCTGTCGACAAAGGCTGAAAGAGAAGTTCTCAACGGTGTGAACCACTGTCCGAAGTAAACGAGTTCGGCAAATCTCTGTGAGATGATGTCCTTGTAATGCAGCGTGTCCCTGTCCAGACACAGCAGCTCAAGCTCTCTGTGGGCTGCATAAAGAATAGTGCCACCGGGTGTTTCATATACGCCTCTGGACTTCATGCCAACCAGTCTGTTTTCAACCATGTCGATGATGCCGACGCCATTTGCTCCGCCAAGTTTGTTCAATACGTCAATAAGCTCGACAGGTCCATATTCCACTCCGTCAACTTTCTTCGGAATACCTTTTTCAAAATATAATTCCACATAAGTTGCTTTGTCGGGCGCCTTCTCCGGCGGAACCATCAGCTTGAGCAGTTTGTCGTACTGCGGCTCGTTCCAGGGGTTCTCCAGATCCTGTCCCTCATGGCTCAAATGCCATAGATTCCTGTCCATGCTGTAGTTGTCCTTCTTGGTTACGGGAATCGGAATATTTCTTGCTGTGGCATAATCGATGGCATCTTCCCTCGACTTGATGTCCCAGATCCTCCACGGAGCAATGATTTTGAGATGTGGAGCCAATGCCTTGACGGTCAGCTCAAACCTGACCTGGTCATTGCCCTTGCCTGTTGCTCCGTGGCAGATTGCCGTTGCGCCTTCCTTGAGTGCAATCTCAACAAGTCTTTTTGCAATGATCGGCCTTGCGAAAGAAGTGCCCAGCAGGTATTTGCCTTCGTAAATGGCATTAGCCTTTACAGTCGGATAAATGAAATCAGTAATGAATTCTTCCCTGAGATCTTCAATATATATTTTGCTTGCGCCGGTTTTTATCGCTTTTTCATTCAACGGTGCAAGTTCTTCGCCTTGTCCAACATCGCCGGCCATTGCGATGACTTCATAATCGTAGTTTTCCTTCAACCACGGGATGATAATGGATGTATCAAGACCGCCCGAATATGCAAGTACTACTTTTTCCTTCTGACTCATATAAATTCCTCCACAACTATGCTAAAATGTTTTTTAGAACCAATCTTATTTTACCTATTTTTATTAGATTATACAACAGGGTGCATAATTATGCAATAAACTTTATAAATATTCATAATGACAATTTAAAGCAGGGACAATTTAAAGCAGGGACAATGTTTTAAACAGGGACAATGTTTAAAGCAGGTACGAGGTTCAAAGCAGAGATGAGGTTCGAGCGGGACAGTTCTCGCTTTGAATGTCGGAGAAGCCATTATATAGCTGAAACAGCAAAACTTTTTAAACAGAGGCGGGATAAAATGATTATCATGGGGATTGACCCTGGATTTGCAATAACTGGGTATGGTATAGTAAAATATGAGGGGAACAAATTTTCGCCCCTGGAATACGGTGCAGTATTGACAAAAGCGACGACGCCCTTTGCACAGCGGCTTTTACAGCTGGATGAAGGACTTGCAGCTGTTATTGCGAAGTACAAACCGGATGCGATTTCAATAGAGGAATTGTTCTTCAATAAAAACGTTAAAACGGCGATCATGGCGGCACACGGCAGGGGAATTGCTCTTGCGGCTGCTGCAAGGTCGGGAGCCGAGGTTTTTGAATATACACCGCTGCAGGTAAAACAGGCCGTTGTCGGTTACGGCAGGGCGGAAAAGGCACAGGTGCAGCAGATGGTCAAGGTCATATTGAATCTGACAGCCATACCAAAGCCGGACGACGTAGCTGACGCGCTTGCAATAGCAGTATGCCACGGTCATTCCTGCAAAATGCTGAACCTCGGGATGCGGTAGCTATTTCGACTCGAAACGAGGGTGGCTCTTGATTTGATTTCTATACGGGGAACATCCTTTGTTCCGGGATATATCCATTTTTTTATACAAAGACATTGATGAGTTCAAAGCAGAAACCGTCCCCACTTTGAATTTTTTAGTATCGCAAAAGGAATTATATATTGAAACTGGAGGGCTGATATGTACGCATATATTAAGGGGAAGCTTGAGGTCAGAGGCGGAGATTATGTTGTTTTAGAGGCTGGCGGAATCGGGTACAAGGTGTTCACATCCCTTTCCACAATAGAGGTGGCAGGCCAGACCGGCCATGAATTCAAGGTGTTCACGCACTTGTATGTCAGGGAAGATATCATGAGCCTTTATGGATTCGCAACGCAGGAAGAACTGGGAATGTTCGAACTGCTGCTGACGGTATCGGGAGTGGGCCCAAAGGCTGCCCTTGCGTTGCTTTCGGCAGTGTCACCCTCCAAATTCGGACTTGCGGTAATTACCGACGATACGAAAACATTGACAAGAGCGCAGGGCATTGGTGCAAAAATGGCTCAAAGGATTATTCTCGAACTGAAGGATAAAATTAAAAAGGAACAGATTGCATTGAATACGGCTGCCGGATTTGAGAAAGCAGCATATGCAGGAAGCAGTTCAAGACTGTCAGAGGCTGTTAGTGCGCTTATGGTGCTGGGTTATACGGCGATGGAGGCAAACAGGGCTGTAGCAGCAGTTTATTCGGAGGAACTGGATTTGGAGACAATCATCAGGAATTCGCTGAAAGGCCTGATACGCTAACGCAAATTCCCATGCAGACTGACACGCTGATGTGTTGATTTTCATATCAGTCTGAAACGCATATAGGTAAGTTGGCAATTGGTTGAAGCGAAAATTACATGGCCAGGATTTGCTTAATGGACTGAAACCAGCACGAATAACGAATTTTATGGCAACTTGGAAATATAATTGTGCAAGAAAAGTGAAGGGTTGCCTAATGTATAATGAGGCGATATAAACGGAGGATGGATTGATGGATGAGGAAAGGCTGATCGAAAGGGAAGCCGTGAGTGAGGATATTGACGAGACCAGTCTAAGACCAAAAAGGTTTAATGAATATATAGGCCAGACGAAAGTCAAGGAGAATCTGAATGTATTCATTGAAGCTGCAAAAAGACGCAAAGAGGCGCTGGATCATGTACTGCTTTACGGGCCGCCCGGCCTTGGAAAGACAACGCTCGCAGGTATAATTGCATCTGAACTCGGGGTGAATCTGCGTATAACTTCCGGGCCGGCTATCGAAAAGCCCGGCGATCTTGCAGCAATTCTTACCAATCTGGGCAGTTATGACGTCCTTTTTATAGATGAAATCCATCGGCTCAACAGGAGCGTCGAAGAAATACTATATCCTGCCATGGAGGATTATGCGCTGGATATCATCATTGGCAAAGGCCCGAGCGCACGCTCCATCAGGCTTGATCTCCCCAAATTCACTCTGATTGGTGCGACTACAAGGGCAGGACTTCTGACCTCTCCACTGAGAGACCGGTTTGGTGTCATTAACAGACTGGAGATGTACAATAAAGAAGAGCTGACGCTCATAGTAAAACGTTCTGCGGGGATACTGAACATAGAGATACAGGATCTGGGCGCGAAGGAGATTGCACGGCGATCAAGGGGCACGCCGAGAATTGCCAACAGACTGTTGAAGAGGGTAAGGGATTTTGCCCAGGTGAAAGCAGAGGGAATCATTGATGCCGATGTTGCCGCAATGGCTCTCAGCGCTCTTGAAATAGACGCCATAGGTCTTGACAACACAGACAGGAACATGCTGTTCAGTATTATCGAGAAATTCGGGGGCGGGCCTGTGGGACTCGATACGATGGCTGCCTGTATTGGAGAGGAGCCGGAAACAATCGAGGATGTATACGAACCGTATCTTTTGCAACTCGGCTTTATCAATAAGACGCCGAGGGGCAGGATGGCCACGAAGCTGGCATACGATCATCTGGGAATGAAAATGAAGGGCGAATGGTATGAGCAGGAGGAGATCAGGACCGAATGAAACTTTTGATGCACATGTGCTGTGCGCCGTGTTCCACATTCCCACTGTCACAGCTTCGGCAGGAGGGTATGGAGCCGGAAGGTGTCTATTTTAATCCGAATATACATCCGATAGAGGAATTTGAAAGGCGCAGGGAGACTGTTGCGAAGTTTGCTGAAATAAAAGGTCTGAAAGTCGAATACTTTGATGATTTCAGGCAGCCTGAATGGGAAAACTTCAACGGAACCGACGATGCCAGATGCACCATGTGCTATGCCATCAGGATGGAGAAGACTGCAGAACTGGCTTCTGCAGGAGGTTATGATGCTTTCACCACATCCTTGCTGGTCAGTCCTTATCAAAAGCATGATCTCATAAAGCAGCTAGGTGAAAAATATGCGGTTCAATACGGCGTCGGATTCCTTTACAGGGACTTCCGGCCAGGGTTCAGGCAGGGACAGCAGGAAGCCAGAGAACTTGGCTTGTACCGTCAGAAATATTGCGGATGTATCATTTCATTTAATGAACGTTAGTCCCAATAAATTGTTCCTATCAAACAAGGGAGCACTGATATTACAGAGAGTATCGTTATGTCACCGCTCCCTTCCATTGGGTTTGCAAACAATACAAACAATACAAACGTCAGTAAAAGTTGGTTTTTTCATTGATCTCTGCGTGTCGTCCTGGCATCATTCTAATTTTACCATCAGATTACAAAATGGTTAAAGCTTGATGAATATGGTAGGGAAACTACAGGTTTTGTCGAAATAGTATTTATAGGGTATTATTTTGATAAGACATACTAAAGTAAAGCAGAGTATTATGGGGGCTATCAATGAAAAGAATCGCAGCAGTTGTATTGGCTTTTTCCCTTCTGGCTTCAACAGCAGGAAGTTCGTATTCATATGCAGTGAACGCCGCATCAAGAAACCAGTCGGCCACAGGGTGGCTGACAGACGTCAAGTACAGCTCCAGCGAGGGCAGTGAGGCCGTCTCCATCTATGCAAAAAAATATGACGATTACAGTGTTATGGAGCTGACAAGTCCGAAAAGGATCGTTGTGGATATTTTTAATGCACAGTCGACGGGAAAACAGCAGATTATCCAGGCTGGCGGCAAAATAATCAAACGTATCAGATATGCACAGTTTGACACTTATACGGCAAGGGTCGTCCTTGAAGTCAACGATGATGCGGAATACGGTATTGAAAAGACAGATACGGGGCTGCTGCTGTATATCGGTGAAAAGCCCGGTGCGCATGAAGAGGAAGAAGAGGAGGACATTCCTCCGGCTACCTCCAATGCAACTCAACAAACCATCACGGTCCAAAGTAAGTTTAAACTGCAATTCGGGCCTAATGGAACAGGGGAGGATGTCTCCATCCTTTTAGGCAATTATGCGGGTTATCAGGTTAAAAGACTGACCGATCCGGACAGATTGACCATCAATATCCCGGATCCCAAATATACCGGCACTGCAAAACATGCGGATGTAAACGGCAACCAGCTAAAGAGCATTGACTATTCTGCAGCCGGTAAGAAAGGCGCGATCATTACATTAGGCCTGAACGCCCAGTCCCAGTATACTGTTTCAGAGGGAAAGGGCAAATTGGTGCTGAGTTTGCAGCCACCCACCTATAAACACATAAAGTATCATAGCTCTGGAGACAGAGTTTATTTCGAACTGCAGGATGCATTAATGACATCGGGGAATAAACTTTTACAGGACTTGTATACCGGCACTTATGATGAGACTGGATTAAACTATACCGTTACTTTCCCCACAGGTCAGGCTGACCTTGGCAGCGGTGTCATGCAGATCAATGACTCTTATTTAAAATCAGTTGAAGTGAAGACAAATCCTGAAGCTGGAATAACTACGCTGATTTTCAGTGGAGCCGGTAAATATCTGTATTTTCCCTACACCCGCAACTGTCCGGGCATCACGGCAATCACTGTCCTGAAGCCTGCCGCGGCTGGTCAGGAGATTGTGGCGATTGATGCGGGCCATGGTGCTGAAATGACAGGGGCCATCTACAAGAGTTTGTTTGAAAAGGATCTCAATCTGGATATTGCAAAGCGTTTGAATACGCTGTTGGAGAAGAAAGGTGTAAAAACCTATATGATCAGGGAAGATGACAGCGATGTTGACAATTATGAAAGGGCATATATCGCCAATAAATTGGGTGCCAGGCTGTATCTGAGCATCCATAACAATGCCATGGATAACACAAGCTACAGCGGCACCATGTCTCTTTACTGCCCGTCGGACTGCAGCGGCTTTAGCGGCAAGGACTTCGCACAGATCATACAGGGCAATTTGCTGGCCAGATTGGGAACCATTAATAGGGAAGTCAGGGAAAGACCCGATCTGATTGTTCTGAGAGAAACGAACATGCCGGCTGCTCTGGCAGAAGTCGCCTATATAACCAATAGTTCCGACAGAAGCAATTTGCAGAAAACGTCCTTCAGGCAGAACGCGGCACAAGCTTTGTGTGATTCGGTGGTAAAGGCACTGACGGAGGTAAAGTAATAAAAAAGGCAATATTGCTACGATAGGTCTGCTGCAAGTCTGTAACGAGTCTGTAACGAGTTTGCGACAGGTTCGTAACGAGTTTGCAACAGGCCCGTAACAAGACTGTAACAGGCCCGTAACAGGCCGGTAGCAAATAGCTCAAATAGATAAATACTTATAAAAAAAATCGATGGAATTTAGGTATTCTACTGATTTTTTTTGCGTATTTCATGTGTTACCATTAAAATAATAAAAAATATACCCTGGGAAATACTAAAGGCCTTAATAGTTGTCCATAATTACTTTAATAACGATTATGGGAGGACTATATGAAAAGGTTTATAGTCATTTTACTGGTTATACAGATATTGTTGCTTACAGGTTGTACTTTGCCGTTTATTGGCGAGATCTCCAAACCTTCGGATGTCATTGAGGGGCAGGATATGCTTACGGCGCCTGTTACCAGCTCAATGAATGCTCAACCGGACAGCCAGTCAAGTATTACAGCTAGCAGTTTATCGATCGGATCGCTGGAAAGTTCGCCCAGTGCGGTCGGTACTGGAACAACGGCCGGAGCATTAGCACAGACAGACGGGAACATATTGAAAAGTGAATCGGCTATTTCAAGTGAAGGCGCTATTTCAAGCGAAGCGGCTTTTGTACCAGCATTGACCGGTACTGCTGTTGCTGGTGAAACATATCCGGCATCCCGGGACATTCCGGCCAATACACCAGATATTTCAGAAACAGGCTACCCGGTTACTGTGTATTATCAGGATGGAGATGGGTGTCTTATACCGATGACCAGGTGGATAAAAATGCAGCAGGGAATTGCGCGGGCGGCCGTCAGCCTTTGTATTGACAGTGCAATAGCGCGGGAGGAAATAGCCTATTATGGCGTATATCCGGTAATTCCCGCAGATACGGTCATTCTTGGACTGAGTATAAGAGAGGGAATTGCCGTAATTGATTTTGACAAACATTTATTACAATATAGCGGATTGGAATCGGAAAAAAATATCATAGCCTCCATTGTTTATACGCTGACGGAGTTCAAAAATATTAACGGGGTGCGGATATTGGTCAATGGCTATCCGCAGGGTGTTCTCAAATACGGGACGGACCTGTCGCAGGCATTGGAACGCAAAGATGTGGCTATCAATACGCAGGCTGCGGTATTTGAAAACGGGCAGGAGAAAGAAGATGTCTTCCTTTTGAAGAAGGCAAATGCGGGTTTTACCTATATGGTACCCGTGTCGGTCCCGATACCGGATGATAGAGAAGAACCGGAATCGAATGCGGAGGCGGCGAGAGTGCTTTTAAAGCAATTGCTTGTTAAGTGGGATGAAAATGGCACATTTTCTGAAATGCCGGACAATGTACACATACTGAACTGCAGTATGGAGAACGGATTACTTACGCTGGACCTTGATGAGGCGTTCACTAAATACGGAGGCAGTGAAAAAGAGGAAAGCATATTGAAGCAGCTTGCTTATACGATGCGGCAACTGGATGGTATAAAAAGGCTGATGATCTTAGTCGGAGGGCATGCTGTACAATTGCCTGAAGGAACGGATATATCCTCCGGAATAGCCATACCGGCAACGATTAATGATGTGATGGACAGATAGAAACGGAAGGATACGGTTGAATTGAAAACAGATGCAGGGAGAAATGCAAAAAAGCCGTTCAGGCTCATAGCTGCCACGAAGAACAAGGGGAAACTCGAGGAATTTGCCCAATTGCTGGCACAATTTCCGTACGAAGTTGTTTCAATGGGGCAGATTGGGATCGTTGAGGATATAGAAGAGAACGGCAGTACATTTGAAGAAAATGCCCTGATAAAGGCGAGAAGCATCTGGAAGGTTACGCGAGAAGCGGTTATTGCCGATGATTCAGGTCTCGAAGTGGATTATCTGGATGGAGCGCCCGGCATTTATTCTGCAAGGTATGCCGGTGAAGGAGCGACAGATGCGGATAAAAACCGCAAACTTCTGAATGCTTTGAAAGATATTCCGGCAGACAAAAGAAGTGCAAGGTTCGTATGTGCTATAGCGGTAATTTTCGCCGATGGGGCAAGCCTGACGGTCAGGGGTGTCTGTGAAGGTACTATTGCAACAGAGCCCGCCGGTACAAATGGTTTTGGATATGATCCGTTGTTTTATGTTCCCGAATTCGGGATGACCATAGCGCAGATGGATTCAGATATAAAAAACAGCATTAGTCATAGAGGCAACGCATTAAGAAAAGTAGTAGAAGGACTCGAACGAATAATGCCTGAGGATGCTGCAAAATAGGAATTGCAGCAAAGCAGGGCGGGGGTTATTATGAAAATTCTGGTAATTAGCGATACGCATGGCGATATAAATAGGGCTGAAGAAGCTATAAGAATAAATAAGGGAATTAATTTAATCATACATCTGGGTGATTATTTCAGGGACGCACAGAAGCTGTCCAGTTTGTTTCCGGCAATACCGATCGAATATATCTATGGCAACAGTGATTTTATGATAGAAGATGTACCTGCTGAAAAAATGTTGGAGGTAGGCGGGAAAAGGATTTTTATCACACACGGGCACAGATATTCAGTCAAGTGGGATTATGATAAATTGTACAAAAGAGCGGAGGAACTGCATGCGGACCTGTTGCTGTTCGGTCACACGCATATACCGGATATCATTGAGAAGGGCAAATATTGTGTCCTGAATCCCGGCAGTACAAGTGATCCGAGGGATGATTGCGAAGAGACCTATGCGATCATAGACATAGACGATGGAAAGGTGGCCCCGAAGATATGCCATTTTTAAGCGTGTTGGAGCTGCTTTCGACCGCCTGAAAGTAGCCAAAGGGCACCCCGCGGAGGCTGTCTGGGCACTATTAAAAGGTTTCGGCTGCACCAACGGTTTGACAGGCGCCCAAAGACATCTGTCTGTATAAGCACTTTGTACGAGTTACTTGCCGGACGCTTTTTTACTTTTTTCGGGAGGAGTTTCTTCGGGGTAATTAGACTTGAAATTCTTATGTCCGCCGGATAGGTTATATACTTTTTTAAAGCCTTTGTTCAAGAGGATGTTTTGTGCGGCATTACCTGTTACTCCCTTATTGCAGTAAGTGACAGTGAGCTTTTCGGGATCCAGTGCATCGGCGGCGGTTCTCAAATTTTCCTGGGGGATGTTTATGGCTCCGGCAATGTGGGATTTTTCAAATTGGGGGTATTCTCTTGCATCTATTATATTTATTTCTTCACTGTCCTCCAGTTTTTCCTTTAACTGTCCAGCGGTAATGAGCTTTCTGCGTTTACTGATCGCGTTTTTCAATATCATTCCCGTATACATGACAGGGTCTTTTGTCGTCGAAAACGGAGGTGCATAAGCCAGATCCAGGTGGAAAAGATCTTCAGCTTTGGCACCAAAGCTGAGTGCTGTCACAAATACGTCAATACGCTTGTCAATGCCGGATTTGCCAATGATCTGTGCGCCTAGGAGCTTTCCGGACGACCTGTCTGCCACTGCTTTGATTACCATTTCGTCTCCGTGAAAATATTCAGGCTTGTCAGGTTTGATATTATGGCATACCTCAACATCATAGCCTTCTGCCAGCGCTTCACTTTCTGAAAGGCCGGTCTGGGCTACACTCATTTCAAACACTTTGAAAATGCCTGTGCCGAGGATTCCCCTGAATTCCAGATCGCCGCCTGTCAGCTGGTCTCCCACGATTCTTCCGGTTTTGTTGGCGGTTGAGCCAAGCGGCCTGTAAACAGGCTTGCCTGTTATGAGAGAATACGTTTCTGCACAGTCGCCGCAGGCATAGATGTCAGGGATGCTGGTCTGCATCCTTGTGCTTACTTTAATGGCACCCGTAGGTCCAAGCTCGATTCCGGCTTTTTTAGCCAATTCTGTATTCGGCTTTACACCAATAGATAGTATAACAAAGTCCGTATTAATAACGGCGCCGCTTTTCAATTTGACCACATTGACGGTGGAATTAAGCCCAGTGCTGTTTTCGAGGCTGACCACGGAATCGTTTAGAACAAGTCTGGTGCCTTGCTCAAGTAGGTGTTTTTGCAGGTAAACTGCAATATCTCTGTCAAGTGAAGACATGACATGGTCAGCCATTTCTATAACGGTTGTATTGATACCAAGTGCTGTGAAGTTCTCAGCCAGTTCAAGCCCAATGAATCCCGAACCAACGATTGCAACAGATGCGGGTGAATTATTCCTGATATATTCCCGGATACTGTCCGCACTTGCCACATTGCGGAGTACAAATACATTGGGCTTGTCGGCGCCTTCTATTTTGGGGATTACCGGATTTGCACCGGTTGCTGCCACCAACTTGTCATAAGCCTCCTTGAAAATTCTCCGGGTGTCCATGTCCAGAATTGTCAGAGATTTATTCAATGGGTCAATTTCCAGTACCTTGTGTCTCGTAAAAACATCGACATTGTACTTCCTCTTAAAGTAAGCTGCGTCTCTTGGCACAAGCTGTTTCCTGCTTTCCACCCTGCCTCCGATATAATAGGGGAGGCCGCAGCCCGAGTAAGATATATCGCTGTCCATTTCGAATATCTTTATTTCCGCACTTTCATCATTTCTCCTGGCCTTGGCAGCGGCTGAAGTTCCCGCAGCCACGCCGCCGATGATCAAAATCTTCATTTTCAATTATCCTCCGTGGCAGCAGTTCCCTCCGCATACATGGGCGTTCGGGCATTCGCTTGATGCGGATTTCCTTGATTGCACGATATTGACTTTGGAAAAGATTGCTTCGAGTTTATCACTGCTGCCGCATTTTGGACATTTTATCCGTTTGTTCTCCCGATCACTCATGGAAGCCATGATATTAAATTCTTCCCCGCATTTGCATTTCAAATCATAAAAAGGCATTTTCCCTACCTCCGGATTCAATAGAATACAAAATTAGTGTAACACAACGGTTGGCAGAATAGAAGCCGGCATCTACCGGATGAAATATGCGCCATGGAAGTGGAACTGAGTCTCTATCTGAGGGCCCGATATTCAGTCAGGATGAAAAAGCCTGGCTTTTAACCTTGGCTGAGTGAGCTCAAAGAAGGCTATATTCTTTAGAAACCCGCAAAAATGATTTGCTGGAAATGTGGCAATATAAATTTAAGGGAATATTTATACGAAAAAATATTTTTACTATATTGACATAATATAGCATAACGTAGTATTATTATGGTTAGTGATTACTAACTAACCATGAGGTGCTTTATGTATCAGAAATATATCAAACGAAAAGAACGGATTATCATTGATGCCATTGATCTTCTTGACGAGCAGGGAATCCAGGGGCTTACTACAAAAGAACTCGCCCGGAGGGAAGGCATTTCCGAACCTGCCATTTACAAGCAATACGAAAGCAAGAAAGACATTATTCTTACAATAATTGACAGGTTTTCTGCTTTTGATGATGTTATTTCAAATACAATCCTGGAACAAAAAATGAAATTCAAAGATGCAGTTCTTTTTCTTATAGAATCCATTACAACGTACTATCAGAACTATCCGCAAATATCTACGGTTTTATTTTCTTTTGATGTTTTCAAATATGATTCTGATACGAACAGTAAAATGCAGAAAAATGTTGATCGGTATTATGAATTTGTAATAATGCTGATAAAAAGTGGAATTGAGTCAGGTGAGCTTGATCCCGGGACGGATCCTGAGGGTATGGCCGATATATTTCTGGGGATATTAGGGTCTGCGATTTGGCGCTGGAAGGTTACCGACTGCGGTTATGACTTGAAAGAAAATGTCATGAGATCAATGAAGTGGGTTATAAAAAATATTTAAATCAATACAGGACTAATCAAAGTTTAGGGGGGGATCAATAGATGAAAAGGGTGCTGATTGTCGATGATGCGGCATTTATGAGAATGTCCCTCAAGACAATGCTTGAGAAAAACAATTATGAAGTAGTCGGAGAAGCGGAAAACGGACTTGTGGGCGTAAGCAAATACAAGTCTCTCAGGCCTGATCTTGTCACAATGGATATTACCATGCCGGAAATGGATGGTATACAGGCATTGAAAGCAATAAAGGCGGAAGATCCGGAGGCGAAGATTGTCATGATTACCGCCATCGGACAGGAGCCAATGGTAAGAGAAGCAGTCATGGCTGGCGCAAAAGGTTTTATTGTCAAACCTTTCAAGGAGGAAGGGATTATTCATTCCATCAACAAACTTATGGGATAGAAATGGGGTAAGCGAATGTCAGATTCGAATTTTCTAAGCAGGGAACCGATGCTGGAAATGTTTATTTTTGAGTCGCTCCAGTTAATCGAACAACTTGAAGAAATGTTGCTGGAATCGGAAAAACGCAATACTTTGGATAAAGAAGAAATCAATGAAATATTCAGAATCATGCATACTATCAAGGGTTCCTCCGCGATGATGATGTTTACAGGAATCTCCTCACTGGCACATTCCCTGGAAGACCTGTTTTATTTCATACGTGAAAATGGTGCCGATCATGTTGACTTTTCAAAAATTTGCGACCTGATGCTTGCAGCAGTCGACTGTATCAAAGCGGATGTCTTGTTGATTGAAGAGGGGAATACTCAGGAAAGCGGCCATACAGAGCTTGAAAACAGGATTAAGGAATATCTGAACATATTAAGGACTGAAAATGCGGACAGACCGGGTGAAAATAATACAGCAAATGTGTCGGAAGAAGATCAGCGCAAATTCTATATCAGTTCATATGAAACACAGTCAGGGAAGATTGGTAAAAAATTTATCGCCCGGATATATTTTGAAAAGGATTGCCAGATGGAAAATATACGGGCTTATACCATTATACATAATCTTAAGGAGGACTGCAGTGAAATCTATCACAGGCCCAAAGACATTATTAATGATGACACAAGTTCCGAATATATCGGCAAAAACGGCTTTACAGTCTATTTTTCTTCAAGCAGCGATGAAAACGCAATCAAAGAAAGGATCCAAGACGCGCTTTTCCTGAAGTCTTTTGAATTAAAAGCAGTCGATAGCTATGAAGAGGATATTGAAGATTTGAAGGAAAGTGAAGTTTCACGGACACAAGCTTCGGGGACTCAAGCCTCTGAAGAAAAAAGCGAAATGCATTTTTCTTCAGACCAATCGGATAATTTTGCCTCAAAGGGTTTAAAACAAAGCCTCATCAGTGTAAGTATCAATAAACTGGACAAACTCATGGATCTTGTTGGTGAAATCGTCATCTCCGAAGCAATGGTCACCAGGAATCCGGAACTGAAGAATCTCCAGTTGGACAGTTTTGGAAAGGCTGCCAGACAACTTAGAAAACTCACGGATGAATTGCAGGATGTTGTGATGTCCATCCGGATGATTCCTATAGCCGCAACCTTTCAGAAGATGAACAGGATCGTCAGGGACATGGGAAAAAAACTTGGCAAGGATGTGGAACTGAAGGTCAGCGGAGAGGAAACCGAGGTGGATAAGAATATTATAGACCACCTGTCAGACCCGTTAATGCATCTGATAAGAAATGCAATGGATCATGGGCTGGAGACTGCAGAAGAAAGAATCGGGAACGGGAAGCCTGCCAGAGGGAGCATATCACTTGCGGCCAGAAATGCAGGCGGTGAAGTGTTGATCACTGTTACTGATGATGGGAGAGGTCTGGATAAAAATAAAATTCTGTTAAAGGCACGTGAAAATGGATTGGTCAGCCGGCCGGAAAATGAATTAAGCGACCGCGAAATCTATTCTTTTACACTGCTTCCGGGATTTTCAACTAAAGAGAAGGTAACTGAATTTTCCGGCCGTGGCGTGGGAATGGATGTTGTCAGGAAAAACATCGAAAAGGTCGGTGGGAGCGTATCTATTGAAAGTACAGCCGGTATAGGGACAACGATAACGGTAAAAATTCCTCTGACGCTGGCTATTATCGACGGGATGGAGATATCTGTCGGAAAGTCTTTTTATACGATTCCCATGACCGCCATCAAGGAATCTTTCAAAGCGAACGAAAAGGACCTGATCAATGATCCGGATGGAAATGAGATGATCATGATCCGCGGGGAATGCCATCCGATTATCCGATTGCACAGGCTGTTTGGAGTTAAAACAGAGATAGAGGAACTGTGTAAAGGAATTATAATCATGGTGGAAAGTGATACGCAGGCAGCATGCATTTTTGCGGACGGATTGATCGGGGAACAACAGGTAGTGGTGAAGCCGTTGCCCAATTATATATTGAAATATTTCAAGAATGTGAAAGGAGTAGGGGGTTGCACAATACTTGGGGATGGTAATATCAGCCTGATTATTGATGTAAACGGAATCATAAAAAATTATTGAGCGGGATGGTGATGAAAATGGCGCAAATGGTTGAGGAAGTGCAGGAAATTGCTGAAGACACCCAAAAAGGAAAGTATCTTACGTTTTCCATCGGGAAAGAGGAATATGGGATAGAAATCCGCTATGTGACCGAGATCATCGGGATACAGACGATTACACAGGTACCTGAGCTGGCAGACTATGTAAGGGGGATCATTAACCTTCGGGGCAAGATCATCCCGGTTATTGATGTAAGGCTGCGCTTCAGAAAGGAATTCATGGAATATAATGACAGGACTTGTATCATTGTGATCGATATCTTTGATGTATCTATCGGATTGATTGTTGATACGGTGGCGGAGGTCCTGAATATTGATGAAGCAAATGTAGTGCCTCCTCCTGATATTAAAACAGGTTTTCAAAACAGATATGTAAAAGGTGTTGGGAAGGTAGGAAATGATGTGAAACTGCTGCTGGATTGTGAAAAGCTTCTTGGAGAAGGGGAAATTGAGAGTATGAGCAGCAATCTGTAGTTTTGAATAATAAAAAACAGTAATTGTGAGGGGGTATATATTATGAGTTGGTTTTATAATTTGAAAATATCTGTAAAGCTTTTGTCGGGGTTTATTCTTGTGGCAGTTATTGCAGGTGTAGTAGGTCTTATCGGCATATTGAACATCAATACGATAGCCTCAAAAGATATGGAACTTTATGTGAAGGGGGCAGTACCCCTGGAACAGATGGATCTCTTGTCGACAGCTTTCCAGAGAATCCGGGTGGAATTGCGAGGGATGATTTTATCCTCGGACAAGGAGGATATCAGCACCAGTATTAACAGCATTAATGAAGATAAGGATGTAATTGCCGGGCTTATGCCCGACCTGCAGAAAACTTTGCTCACACAGGAGGGTCAGAACGTATTCAAGGAATTGACGGATTCATTAACTGACTTTTATCCGGAATTGGACAAAATTTCTCAGGATGCTTTGGCGGGTGATGATGCGGCTGCAATTGCAGCAATAAAAGCAACCGCCCCGGCAGGAATTGCTGCAGCCAAGGTCCAGAATGCGGTCAGTAAATTATCCGAGTTAAAGGTTAATGTTGCGAAAACCATATCCGATGACAATACCGCAACGGCGAACAGTGCCAGGGTA
>JAEWQC010000047.1 GCA_023399355.1 Bacillota bacterium
TTTCACAGGCGATCAGGGTGGTCATCAGCTTGCAGGCCGCAGAAATATGCAGAGGTTGATCGATATTCTTTCTGTAAAGAATCTGCCCGCTTTCAGCTTCAACGAGTATCGCCGAAGGTGCGCTTATCTCAGGGGCTTCAACCGTGACAGCTGCTCCAACCCCTATGGCCTGGGGCGTGACTGCTTGTACGGAGATACCGGTACTCAGCAGAAGTCCTATTAAAATGACTGGGAAAATAACAGTTTTTTTAAGCATTAGACCTCCCCGGACTCATTGTCAATTGATACAGCTATCCGCCCATTTTACGAGCCTAAGTTCAAATTTGTCTGCGAGATCACTTCTGGCTGGAATAATACGAAAATTATACCCGTATTCTCCTCCGTCCATAAGAACAAGATCAGTTCTATTTTTGTAAGTCCCGGGATTTGTTTCCTCGACAAATTGCATCGGGACAAATTCGCCTTTTTCAATATTACCGGCACTATTCATAATGCCGAAATACAACTCAACGCTCACGTCCTCCGGCTTCAGGTTCCCAAGCGTGACCACGGCCTCAAGGCTGATGTTCTCTCCCGAAACGGCAGGGAAGTTTTCCGTATTTGTGGTCGGTCTGCGACCGGCAATGGTTACATGCTGCCAGTTATCCCGAATGGTCTGCTTCCACTCTGCAAGTCTTCTTACAGGTTGGTAATCTTCCGCAATCATACTGCTGATTCTGTTAATCGTCGGTATATAAAGCCTGCCGGTGTACTCCTGCACCATTCTGTGCGTACTGTATTCAGCAGCCAGGGACTTTACCGACTCCTTCATCATTTTTACCCATTTTACAGGAATTCCGTTTTCATTTCTATCATAATAAAGCGGAACCAGGCTCTTTTCAAGGATCTCGTACAGAGATTCGCTATCGGCATTATCCTGGAAGAATTCATTTTCGAAAACGGCATCCGAACCGATTGCCCAGCCGTTTTTGCCATTATAACCCTCTTTCCACCAACCGTCCAGAACACTCAGGTTTAACACCCCGTTTATGCAGGCTTTCTGTCCGCTTGTCCCGCTTGCTTCCATAGGAACACGCGGATTGTTGAGCCAAACATCAACACTTTGAACGAGTCTGCGTGCAAGAGACATATTGTAGTTTTCAAGTAAAATGACCTTGCCTTCGAAGCCTTCCTGACGTGCAACATCATTGATATTTTTAATAATATCCTGCGCAGGTCTGTCTGCAGGATGCGCCTTTCCGGCGAATATCAACTGAACGGGCATATCCTTCGCATTCAGAATCTTCCGGATACGCTCTATATCTCTGAAAATAAGGGATGCACGTTTATAGGTGGCAAAGCGTCTGGAAAATCCGATTGTCAGTACACCGGGATTGATCAATCCTGTCAATTCTGCTACGGCTATGCCGGTATCGGAATCGCCTGTGTTAATCCTGCTGTTGATATACTCTGTCATGTTTGTTTTCAGATCCAAATGAGCCTGCCACAATTCTTCATCAGGTATATTGTCCATAGCATCCCAGGTCTTTTGTTCATAAAGGATCTGATCCCAACCCTTTGGAAGATATTTGTCATAAAGCTTCTTGAGAGGGACAGACAGCCAGGTCAGGGTATGTATGCCGTTTGTGACATGGGTCACAGGTACTTCATCCTCCGGGACATCGGGCCAAAGGCTGTTGAACATCCGGCGGGTCACGGTGCCGTGAAGTTTGCTGACACCATTCCTTTTTGCAGCCAGGCTCATTGCAAGGGAAGCCATGTTGAAACCGTGGGGGTTCCACATGTCTGCGCCGAGATTGAGAAATTCGTCGCGGCTGATTCCAAGACCGTCTCTGTAGCCGGCAAAATAATTGTCTATTGTGTCGTGGTGGAAAACATCTATTCCAGCCGGCACCGGCGTATGAGTGGTGAAAACGGAAGAGGAAGCCACCGCTTCACAGGCTTCCTTAAAATTGAGGTGTTGCTCCTGCATCAGATTCCGGATCAGCTCGAAGCCCAGAAAGGCGGAATGGCCTTCATTCATATGATAAACAGAAGGTTTGATGCCAAGAACTCTCAGTGCTTTCACACCGCCCATTCCAAGCAGGATTTCCTGCTGTATCCTTGTATCGCCGTCCCCTCCATACAACCGGGCAGTGATCTGTCTGTCCTGCTCGTTATTATTGGGTACATCCGAGTCCAAAAGATACAGATGCACTCTGCCGACCTTTACCAGCCAAATTGACGCATACACAGTTCTGCCCGGCATATCGACACCAATGAGCAGGTTTTCTCCATTTGCATCCAATACAGGGCTGATTGCAAGGTCTGACAGGTTGAGTGTACTATAAGCTGTTTCCTGGATTCCCTCGCGGTTTATTTGCTGATTGAAATAACCCTGCCTGTAAAAAAGTCCGATGGCTGTAAATGGGAGGCCCAGATCGCTTGCAGATTTACAATGGTCTCCCGACAATACGCCAAGACCGCCCGAGTAGATCGGCAATGACTCGCTCAAGCCGAACTCGGCTGAAAAGTAAGCGGTCATTTGCTGCATATGGCCGGAATGATTGCTGCTAAACCAGGTGTCAGTACTGTTCATGTATCGGTCAAATTTGTTCACCACATACTCGTAGCTTTTCATGAATGCAGTATTATTC
>JAEWQC010000143.1 GCA_023399355.1 Bacillota bacterium
TTTCTGGAAAGCTTCTTTGCGTTAATCTGTACCACAACCAGGTGGTTTTTTATCTAGGCATATAATATCATATAACTATATTATTTGCAAGATGTTATCTTCAAAATTTCATAATTGATAAGAAATACAACAATATCCGCCCATATAAAGGTGTCATATTAGTATAACGTACCCTGAAAAAATGCATATTTGCAAGCTGCTTGCGTCAAATATTCTTTTTGAGGTGGAAACCGTTAAAAAAGACCTTCATGCATATGCGCGAAGGTCTTTTATTACTTTGGCTGCGGGACAAGGATTTGAACCCTGACAGACTGAACCAGAATCAGTTGTGCTACCATTACACAATCCCGCAACGCTTTTAACAGAGGTAATTATAGCATAAGGTCAATATAGAATGCAATAGCTTTCTGCTGAAAATAAATAGAAGTTTCAGGCAGAAAAATTTTGAAGGGATAGAAACCTTCTAAAGGCTCAATTTTACAAGTTCGCCGACTTGAGAGGGTTTTCGTACAGATGGCCTATATCAGGCTGTCAGCACCTTGTAACAAATGAATGCTATATAAAGGAAGAGCAATAGGATACCACCCGTTTTACTTATCCTCCTGCTCCGCAGGGGTATCAGAAAAATGAGAACGGTTAAGACCAGCATGAACAGGATGTCCCTTCCAATTCCTTCTGTGGAACCAATCGGATGTATCAGCGCCGAAGTCCCCAGTACAAAAAGCACGTTAAAAACATTACTTCCTATTATATTACCGATGGCGATATCCGATTGCTTCTTTAAAGCAGCCACTACCGAGGTCACCAATTCGGGCAGTGAAGTTCCGATCGCAACTACCGTTATGCCTATCAGAACATCACTCAAGCCAAACATGCGAGCTATTTCAGTACTGCTGTTTACAATAAGGTTCCCGCCGCCGATAATGCCCAGAAGGCTTAACAGGATCAATCCTGCAAGTTTTATGCCCGACTGTTCTTTTGCTTCAGCTATATCTGTTGCTCCCGCCGAATCCATTTCCGCTGCAGCTTTGATAATCTCTTCTGACTCTGCCTCTTCTTCAGCTATATCTGTTGCTCCTGTCGAATCCATTTCCGCTGCAGCTTTGATAATCTCTTCTGTTTCTGACTCTGACTCTGGCTCTGACTCTGTCTCTGTCTTTGCTTCTGCTACTCTCCTTCTTATATTTTCGGAAACAGGCTTTATATCCATTTCAGCCACTTCCGCCTTTTCATCTAATAACACCATCTCTTTTGACCGTCTGAAAATATAGAAAAGAAACAGGATGAACAATGTCAGCAGAATTGCCGCATCTATTCCGGAGAGTCTTCCATCCGACAATAACAGTACTGTGAACAGGAGCTGTACAGCGAGGGATAATGGAATATCCTTAAATAATACCGATTTCTCAATATTCAACGGATGTATAAGAGCTGTTACCCCGATAATTAGTGCAATATTGGCAATACAGCTTCCAATCACATCTCCCAGTGTAATCTGATTAGCTCCCCTAATTCCGGAAAAAACACCTATAGCAAGCTCCGGAGCACTTGTACCGAATGCAATCACTGAAAAACCAATGATAAAAGATGGAATCGCAAGCAAATGCGCAAGCTTGGCCGCAGAATCAATAAGAATATCTGCGCCCTTAATCAACAGTACAAACCCCGCGATTAACCATAAAAAACTCATTCCTCAAACCTCCCAGTCTTATTCTATCCGTACGATGTCAACAGTATGCCCGCCGCATATCGTGTTCATTTTTTCAAAGCATGCAGAATTTTTTATTTACAATTTTCTGCAAACAAAAAGAGTGAAGAATTTAAACAATCGTTTAAACAACTCTCCACCCTAAAAGTTAAAAATCTTGAAAACAGTTTCCTGTCCAACCGGAATTTATCAATATAGTATTTTCATATCTATTATAAACGATAGCTGCCAAATGTCAATCACAGATATCCGGATTCATTTTTCTGTGATATCCGGATTCATTTTTTCTGTGTGATCCGGATTCATTTTTTCTGTGATCCGGATTCATTTTTTCCGGCTCATCTGCTTAAAGAACAATTTGAGTAAAAATTTAATATGGATAATTTATAGTATTTATCGTTTGGTTATTTACCATTTCAGTTTGCATGTGATATAATGAATTCATAAATTGTATGTCTTTTAATACATAAATATCCGCAAAACTCCTATATACATGTCTTCATATTAATCATATCTGACGCGGAGGTATTTTTATGAAAACATCACAGTTGCTTCTTTCCGGATTAGACATCACTGAAGATGAATACAGCTATAAGGCACAATTCATTTTAAACGCACCTGGGAAATCCAAAAGTTATGAGATCAGTGATCTGGATTCCGGCCATATTCTTGCAGAAATCAAGACTTACTTCAGTCTTGACGAATCCCCTGATGAAATAGCGAAAACATTAATGGATATGGTTATGGAAAAGGCGAATATTGGTTCTACAATTATCGAAGGTGAAAATTACGAAGAAACCATCAACCGAAAGCATGTAGAACGTGCTGCCAAAAGCTTTGACATGTCCTGATACCACCCTTATGCCATAAAACACATATATACCGGAATAATAACAAGACTGGCAGCCGTAGTAACCGCCGTCATGACCGCTGCAAACTGATAATCGGAGCCATATTCCCTTGCAACGACTCCAGTGCTTGTTATGGCCGGCATTGCCGCCTGTATGACAAAAACCATTCCCATAAGCTTTGGCACAGGAAAGAACTGCAGGAGCAACAGCACAAGAAGCGGACAAATCAAAGCTCTGGCCAGCAGCAGAGTTATGACATCCTTATTGAATTTTATCTCGCGCAGCTTTACTGAATAAAGGACAATCCCGGTGAAGAACATCGCCAGCGGTGTTGTCAGGTTTCCTATATACTTGCTGCTGTCACTGATAAAGGCCGGTACCCGTAAGCCGGTCAGGACTACCAGTACCCCTGTTAAAAAACCGATTACGGCTGGATTGAAAATTCTCTTGACAGTATTGATATTTAATACGGATATATGCTTGTTTGAAGGATTATCCATACTCACTTCATATGCGCCGACTGTCCAGTAAAAAGTGGTATTTGCAAGGTAGTACAGCAGTACGAACGGAACACTGGCTTCGCCAAATAATGCAAGGTTCACCGGAAGACCTATGAACATGGTGTTTGAAGCAAAAAACATGGACCGGAAGACCCCTTTCCTGTTTCGGTCGACCTTGATCATATTGCTTACAACAATGGAAAGAAGATAGCTGATGCCAATGGAAACAAACGGGACAATCAGATTTTTGCTCAGACTCTCCAATTGCACTCTGTCAAAGGTGGAAGTGATATTGAAAAACATGTAGCATGGCAGTGATATATTCATAACCACCCTGGAAAACAACTTGCCTGTATTCTCATTGAACCATCCGGCATGTGTGAATATATACCCTGTCGCAATCAGTATAATAATTGTCAATATGCTCTCTATAGACTTCCAAATGATCATGTTCAGCTCCCCGGTATGTTCAAGTCAGACTATGAGTTTGTTAAGTGCATCCTTTTCAGCCAATGGCCTGCTGAAGAAGTAGCCTTGTATCCTGGAACATTTATGCTTTCTCAGATAGTCCAGCTGTTCCTGTGTTTCCACGCCTTCAGCCACAACACACAAATCCATGCTTTTGCCGATCTTGACAATCATATCCGTCAGCGACTTATTTTTTTCAGTACTTGAAATCGTATCAATGAATGTTTTATCTATCTTTAGCGTGGAAATGGGCAGATGCCTCAGATAATTCAAGGAAGAATACCCCTTGCCGAAATCATCAAGTGCAATTTTAATACCGCGTTCCCTCAGAATATTCAATTTACCGGCAATTGCTTCATAAGACTCCATCAGGATCGATTCCGTTATCTCCAGTTCAAGATATTTGAGTTCTAAATGGGACATCTCCAATGTTTCAGACACAATGTCTGTAAAATCGGCCTGCAAAAGCTGAAGCATCGAAACATTCACCGAAACGGTCAGGTCTTTGTAACCGGATTGGTGCATCCTCTTTAAAAAAATACATGCATTGCGAAGCACCCATTCTCCAATAGGAATGATCATGTGGGTGTCCTCTGCGATGCTGATGAAATCTGCAGGTGAAACGAAACCCAGTTCGTCGCTGTGCCATCTGAGCAATGCTTCAAAACCGGATATTTTGTTTGTTTGCAGGTCGAGTTGCGGCTGATAGTGCAACTCGAACTCATTATTTTCCAGTGCGATCCGCAGACACCTTTCGATGTTCATACGCGCTGCAACCGCCTCATTCATAGGCTCATCATATATGATAATCCGGTTCTTACCTGCATCCTTTGCTTTATAAACAGCGATATCCGCCTTCATCAGCAACTCGTCCATTGTAGTGCCATGCTCGGGATATAGTGAAACACCGATACTTACCGTATTGAACAGGATACTGTTGTCAATCTCTATCCGGTTCTTCAATTCCTTCAAAATTTTAACCGATATTCTCTCAATTTCACCTAATTCCGAATAATCTTCAGCCAGAATAATGAATTCATCCCCGCCAAGCCTGTAGACATCATATCCGTTCTCAGCCAATCTCAGCAGCCTGTCACTGATTTGTTTCAGCATACGGTCACCAAACGAATGTCCCATCGTATCGTTGACATATTTGAAATTATCCAGGTCTATAAAAAGCAATGCGCACTTTATTTTATTTTTTCGTTTTAACACCTTCGACATCCTTTGAATAAGAGCAGCTCTGTTCTTAAGACCCGTAAGCTGATCATGATAGGCCAGATCATGCATAGCTTCATTGATCAGTTTGTATTTTAATTCGCTTTCCAGCAACTGCTTCTGTTTCTCCCGGATATCTTCGAGCTGTTGTCTGGATATTGTCTCAGAAGCGGCCAGTTGTTCACAGGTTAAAGCAATTTTATCCTGTGCCGTCAGCAGTTCAACGTTCCTGTGCAACAGTTCTTTTTCAGCAGCTTTAGCTCTTTTCAGTGCATTCAGAACCAGTATAAAAATAAGAATTCCTGTAGTCGTAACATAGGCCCATCCCTTTATCATACTTACAAAAGTAATCGTCTCATTCCTATTAATAAAAATTCCTGCAACCTTATCAGACGCAAGGATCCAGAGCGCACCTGCCAACATATAGATGGCAGCTATCCTTAATGCTACCTTCTTTGGATCATTAGAACGAATCATCATTTTCCTCCCTGTATGTCATACAAAAAAATTGTAAAAGGAATGATTCTATCATATAAAATTATTACAAAAAATATAATGAAGGTTTTAAAGTTCTACCCCTGAAAATTTTCGGTACATCTATTGTAAAAATCAAAAAAATTTTAACAAATATTTTTTTGGCGGTATGCAGCCGGAGGGATTCCAATTGTTCTTTTAAACACCCTGCTGAAATACTCAACATCTTTAAATCCAAGCTTTTCGGCTATTTCATAGGTTTTAAGGTTTCCATCGGCAAGTAATTTCTTTGCCCTTTCCATTTTCACCATCGTCAGATATTCAACAAACTGAATCCCGGCTTTCTGCCTGAA
Source organism: Bacillota bacterium (assembly GCA_023399355.1). Lineage (GTDB taxonomy): Bacteria > Bacillota > Clostridia > Acetivibrionales > DTU013 > UBA1305. The sequence goes on from JAEWQC010000143.1 coordinate 5,573, forward strand.
TACTTCACTCAGATAAGTTCTGTTCATAAAAAGCTTTTCTGAAATCCTCTTCAAAGAAATTTCTCCATCAGAACTTTCAAGTACATAACTGCACATCTGTTTTACAATTTCATTATCCGTACTTCCGCATAGGAGTTTATTCATCAGATTTTGCAGGTCCAATATTTTATTTAAAAAAGCACTTTTCATTTCTGCTATTGTATCATATTGAAAGCCATCCGTGCCAACTATTTCATTCGGATCTGCAAATCCACTTAACCATTCCCTTTTTTCCAATACCCCTCGAACGATTGCCAATAAAACATTTTTAAAAAGAAATTCCATCCTGATAAGCTCATTTTCAGTATTTGAAGCCAAAAAATCGGCAATTCTTACAACTGTATCGGACGTTCTTGGATCACCTGCCATAATAAGTTCAATCAACTGATCCCCATCAGCAGCCGGGAAAAAAGCCAAGACCTTTTCATCAAGCTTTTTCTCAAGTTTTTTCACTCTTTCTGATTCGCGGTTCTTTTCTTCTATAAACTCCCCTGCTCTATAAAGCAGTTTTTTTAATTCATTTACATCGACAGGTTTCACAAGATAATCAAATGCACCCAATATGATACCCTGCTTTGCAAAGCTGAAGTCTGTATAGTCGCTCATGAATACCACACAGGTGGACAGGTTTTGTTCATTCATTTTTTGCAGTAACTCAAGACCGTTTATTTTGGGCATTTTGATATCGGTTAATATCAGGTCGTACTCACCAAGCTTGAGCAAATCAAGCGCTTCCTGACCGTTCTTTGCTTCCGCAGATATTTCAAAGCCTGAAAGGTTGCCCCATATAGGCATTCTTCTCAATTCTCTGTGTATGATATCCATATCGTCGATAATCATTACCCTATACATCAGTCCGCTCCTCACAACGCATTATCCCATGAAAAAGGCAATGTAAAATATATGGCCGCCCCTGAATCAACCTTGCCTTCAATCCATGCAGTCCCGCCATGTTTTTCAATGATTTTTCTGACACTGACGAGCCCGATTCCATTCCCCTCAAATTCTTCACTTGTATGAAGCCGTTGAAAAATTCCAAACAGTTTCGCTGAGTATTCCATATCGAATCCAACCCCATTATCCTTGATATAAAATATATACTTGTCGTGGGTTATGGTACAGCCTGTTGTTATAACAGCCTTTTCCCGATCCTTCGTAAATTTTATGGCATTTGAAAATATATTTTGCAGAAGTTGCCTGAAAAGTACTTTATCAACTTTCACAACAGGCATCCCTGTCTCGATAACCAGGTTAATATCACGCTCCGGATGTATCAATCTCAGTTCATCAAATACAGAAATCATATTTTCCTTCATATCGACTTCTTCCTTGCTGATTTCTACTCTGGAGGTGGTTGAATATCCCAGCAGCTGATTAATCATGTGAATCATGTCTCTGCTGATCTTCCCTATATTGCTCAGCATTTCCATAGAATCCGCATCAATTTTAGTTCCCAATTCCTCGAGTATGATTTTACTATATCCATCAATGGCTCGAAGCGGTGATTTCAAATCATGGGACACCGTAAAAGAGAAAACCTCAAGTTCATTCAGAGCCAACTGCAATTCGACTGTCCTGTCCCTCACACGCTGCTCTAAACCGGTATTTAGTAATTTCACCTCTTTGATGGCAGTTTTGTATTCAGTGACATTATCAAAAATAATACCAATCTCATTTTTTGTTATTTCAAAAGCATACCCTGCATAATAAGTGTCCTGATCATGATAGAATGTTTCAAACCGTTCCATACCGCCTGTATTCAACAGATTCTGGCAAATACCGAGTTCCTTGCTTGGATAACCGAACACATCAAACCATTTTTTGCCAACCACATCTATTCCTGATATCCCTGTTTGCTTATAAAAAGCAGGATTAACTTTTTTGAACCGTATATCAGCAATCCTGCCTTCATTGCCAAACACCGGTTCAACAATGAAGAAACCGTTCAGCATTTTTTCAAAAAGAAGAAAAAACCTGTATTCACTGGAAACCAAGTCCTTCTGCATGCTCTGAAGTTCATTGAACTGTTGCCTTAGCCTTCCTTCGGCAGAATGCAGGTCTTCATTGCGTTCAAGCAGTTCTTTATTACTTTTGGATAGATCTGCTTTCATCATATTGATCTTTCTCAAATAAAAGAGAAGGATCAATATGAACATGATTAAAAACATGAATATGATAAATACTGTGATCACCAGGTTCTTGTGCTCAGTAATCAACGAAACTGGTCTGTTCACAATCTCACTGCCTTCGGGGACTGAGCCGGTGTCAATCCCAAAGCGCTTTAATTCCTTATCATCAAAAATAAGGCGGGTTGTAGAGGATTCATCCTGTGGAATCTTTGAAATGTCCGTTCCGGCAAGAATCCTCAATGCAATTTCAGCGGCACCTTCTCCCTGCCGATGACCGCTTATCAGGCTTCCTCCAATAATTCCATTGCCAATGCCACCCTCATAAAGGCCATATACGGGAACATTGCTGCTCTGACTCAATCTTCTGCAAAAGTTTTCAAAGCTTACAATGTTTCCATTCATATCTCTCTGATAATTCGTACTGATCACAATGCTATCCTTTTGCGCATGCGAAACTTCCTCAAATATTTCCTCTGTCGTTTTATCATCCAATAAAACCAATTCAATAGAAGGTTCTACTTCCTTGATGGCATGTATAATCATTTTGCCTGTTGATTGCCCGCTTTCCGTCCTATCATAAACAAGATAGGCCTTTTTAATATCAGGATTTATTTTTAGTGCAGCTTTAACAGTTTCCAACGGATTATTTTTTTGAATAATACCGGTGACATTGTATTTCCCTTCGGTCAGCTTTTCAGCACTACTGTCATCTGCACCGCAGAAAACGACAGGTGCGTCGGAAAAAATCTCCAGTCTGTTGGCAAGGGCAAACTCAAGGGCCGCATCATCTGTAGTGATGACCAAATCCGTCTTTTTTGAGAAATATTTATATTTCAGATGATTTCTGATTTCGGTCAGGTTTTCAACTGTAGCATACCTTTTCCAATCCATGTATTCAACAGAAATATTATAATCTTTGTCCGCATTCTTCAGGATATCAAGGATCCCGCTCATTTCGTCATCCGTCCAGAACAGTCCCTGATGGTAGGAATTCAGGATAATAATGTTCCTGGATGGTTCAGTCGCATTTACGAAAGAAGGCAGAATAAAAAAGAGCAGCAGTAAAAGTATCACAGCAGCGCTTTTAAAACACCTCTTTCCTTTTAGCAATAACTCCGCCCCCTTTTTCCGGAAAGGAAAAATCAAATGATCTCCTGAAGATAATTAACCAACAAAAAACTATATTTAAACATAATTTTACATTTTTCGTTATATTAGTATCGGACATACCCTTTATGGCTTGTATATTTGTTATACAAGCCAGGATAATATTTTCATTATAACTTATAACGTCCATGAGGATACGAAGAATATCATTTTTTTTTTGAATATGATCAAATTAATTTGGTCAGTCTGGTCGAATATGATAATAGAGAGGGTTGTGTGAAGGTTGTACAAATGCTGCACGGCATGTAAAAAAGAGCAAAACCGTATCCAGTCCTGCTCTTTTTCTGTAGATTTATTAAATTTCCACCGGTATCCTTTTATTCCTGTTACGTTTACTTCTGACCCATGTCTCCCTCTTTCTTTACAGCAGCATGTGCAGCAGCAAGTCTGGCTATCGGCACACGGAACGGGGAGCAGGAAACATAGCTCAGGCCGATCTTGTGACAGAATTCGACTGAAGATGGATCTCCGCCGTGTTCTCCACAGATCCCGAGCTTGATATCAGGCCTTGTCTTTTTACCGAGTTCACAAGCCATCTTCATCAGCTTGCCAACACCGTTCTGGTCAAGTCTGGCAGTCGGATCGGCTTCGAAAATCTTGGCCTGGTAGTAATCCTCAAGAATCCTGCCGGCATCATCACGGCTGAGGCCGTAAGTCATCTGAGTCAGATCGTTCGTTCCGAAGGAGAAGAATTCCGCCTCGGTAGCAATTTCGTCAGCAAGCAGCGCGGCTCTTGGGATTTCGATCATGGTTCCGACCTTGTATTCCAGCTTCACCCCCGATGCAGCGATGATTGAATCAGCTGTCTTGACAATAATATCCTTAACGAACTTCAATTCCTTGATTTCGCAAACCAGTGGGATCATGATTTCAGGAATGATGCTCATGCCCTTCCTGTTTACATTGATTGCAGCTTCAATGATCGCCCTTGTCTGCATTTCAGCGATCTCTGGATATGAAACCGCCAGACGGCAGCCTCTGTGACCCATCATCGGGTTGAGTTCATGCAGGTTCTTGACGATGGATTTTAATTCAGTCGAAGCAATGCCAAGTTCCTTTGCAAGTGCTGCGATATCTTCATCATCCTGGGGCAGGAATTCATGCAGCGGAGGATCCAGAAGCCTTATGGTAACAGGATATCCCTTCATTTCTACAAAGAGTCCTTCAAAATCGCCTCTCTGCATCGGCAGGATCTTTTCCAGAGCTTTCCTTCTCTGCTCAACATTACTTGACACAATCATCTGCCTGAAGGCAAAAATCCTGTCCGGCTCGAAGAACATGTGCTCGGTACGGCAAAGGCCGATACCCTGTGCTCCGAATTTCATGGCAACGATGGCATCCTTCGGTGAATCTGCGTTTGCTCTGACCTTAAGGGTTCTGAGTTCATCAGCCCAAGCCATGAATTTTGCAAAGTCGCCTGTCATTTCTGTCTCGACTGTAGGCAGCTGTTCGCCATATACATTCCCTGTGGAACCGTCAAGGGAAATCCAGTCGCCTTCTTTATATTTCTTGCCATTCTTGTCAAGGAAATATCTTTCGTCTTCATTGATTTTGATTTCACTGCAGCCGGCTATACAGCAAGTGCCCATACCGCGTGCAACAACAGCAGCATGGGAGGTCATTCCGCCACGGCCGGTCAATATCCCCTGTGAAACGTGCATTCCTTCGATATCTTCCGGAGATGTTTCAAGTCTGACGAGTACGACCTTCTTTTCTCCCTTTTTGAATGCTTCAACGGCATCTTCCGCTTCAAAGTATACTTTACCGGTAGCAGCTCCCGGTGATGCAGGAAGACCCTTTGCCACAACAGCAGCAGCTTTGAGCGCTTTCTGGTCGAAGCCCGGATGAAGAAGTGCGTCCAATTGCTTGGGATCCACCTTCAGAATAGCATCAGCCTTGGTAGCCATCCCTTCTTCAACGAGATCAACAGCGATTCTAAGAGCAGCAGCAGCTGTTCTCTTGCCGTTTCTGGTCTGAAGCATGAAGAGCTTGCCCTTCTCTATCGTGAATTCCATATCCTGCATGTCTTTATAATGCTTTTCAAGGGTTTCTGCAATATTAACGAACTGATTGTATGCCTCAGGATTGATTTCCTTCATGTGGTCAATCGTTTTCGGAGTCCTGATACCGGCAACAACATCTTCACCCTGTGCGTTCATCAGGAATTCACCGTAAAGCTTCTTTTCACCGGTGGAAGGATTCCTTGTAAATGCAACGCCCGTTCCGGAATCATCCCCCATATTGCCGTATACCATTTCCTGAACGTTCACAGCTGTGCCCCAATCGCCGGGTATGTCATTGAGCCTTCTGTAAACATTGGCTCTCGGATTGTCCCATGAACGGAAAACAGCTTTTACAGCTTCCATCAGCTGAATTTTGGGATCCTGCGGGAATTCCGATCCCTTTTCCTTCTTATAGAGTTCCTTGTATCTTTTTACTACTTCTCTCAGATTGGCAGCAGTAAGGTCCGTATCAAACTTAGCCCCATTTTCAGACTTTACAGCATCGAGAATTTTTTCAAATTTGGGTTTGTCAACTTCCATAACAACATCACTGAACATCTGAATGAACCTTCTGTAGCTGTCGAAAGCGAATCTTTCATTTGCAGTCAGCTTTGCAAGTCCTTCAACGACTGCGTCATTAAGGCCAAGGTTTAATATGGTGTCCATCATGCCCGGCATGGAAGCTCTTGCACCGGAACGAACGGATACCAGGAACGGGTTTGTCGGGTCGCCGAACTTTTTGCCGACAGTCGCCTCTGTCGTCACCAGAGCCGCATTAATCTGATCTTCAATTTCCTTTGATATAACCTTGCCATCCTTATAATACTGAGTACAAGCTTCAGTTGAAACAGTGAAGCCTCTCGGTACCGGCAATCCGAGGCCGGTCATTTCTGCAAGGTTGGCACCTTTACCACCGAGCAGATTCTTCATTGAAGCATTGCCCTCTTTGAACAGATAAACAAACTTACCCATTATTTTACCTCCATTTTATATGTAATTTATAGATAGGATTATAAAACATCTACAGGGAAGAATTCCCTCCAATAACCCATACCATTATAACATAAAAAATAAAAATTTCATTATTATTAATAAAAAATTTGCATTTTTCTTATCGATTTTTATCAATATTGTATATTTTCTTAGCAGATTTAACCCTGCGGCATAAATAACCAGTACTATAAATGCCCACGCAAGTCCTGATTTATTCAGACCATTTCTGGATGAAATCATTAAAATGTGAGCTGTATTTTATAGAGTCATCCTTGAAAATCCACAGCGCATCGACATCCGGAAGGCTCTCGATCAACTGCAGTCCCTGATCGTATGGCATGTTGAACACGGAAGTGGACAGGGCATCCGCTATTCCCGAATCCTTGCATATAATTGTTACTGAAGTAAAATATGCTGCCGGGAAAAGTGTATCAGGATCAATGATATGATGATAATTCTTACCGGCAACCGTATAGTACCTCTCATAATTACCGCTGGTCACCAGCGAATCATCCGACAGGCTCACAATCGGTAGCTTCAGGCTGGAATTGGCCCCATGCGGATTCTGAATGCCCACATTCCATGGTTTACCGCTGTCAGCTTTTCTTCCGACCGCACGGACATTCCCTCCGACACTGAGCAGCACCGATTTATAACCGGAATGCACTACATCCCGGCCTACCTGCTCAGTGGCATAGCCTTTGCCTATCGCACCCACATCAAGGCTCATCTCCGGGTCCTCCAGAAAAACCGTAGAATTGGCTTCATCGATAATCATTTTGTTGATATCCGTGTGCTTTGAGGCTTCCTGAAGCTGGTCCAACGGAGGCAGTTCCGCATTG
>JAEWQC010000167.1 GCA_023399355.1 Bacillota bacterium
CAAAAAGTTTGGTTATTTCCATTGAAAAAGAACCGCCATTCAAATGAAATTAAAAGGCTATGGAATATGTTCGAGTACCTGCTTGATGATAAAATGAATAATGAAATATTCCAAGATGCTCTACAAATCATGAATGTTGGCAAGGCTAGTATCACTGAAATAATGTTCTTTGTAAAGCCAGAAAAGTTCCTCCCATTAAATAGTCAAACAAAACCTTATCTAACTGAAGCACTACATATAGATCCAGATTTCAAAACTTATTGGGATTATACCAACATACTTCAAAAGGTAAAATCCGTTACTGATGTTCCTTTTTATCAGATATCATGGGAAGCATACATGTGGAATAAAAGTAAGGTTGCAGAGTCCAGCATCAAATATGCTGATGTTGACCCATTTCATCCTCTACCCAAAGAAATGCCCTTACATGAATTGAAATTTATCGAAACACTATGTAAGATAAACTTCTATCCAGCGGTTGAGATATTTTATCAAAAGGTTAAAGATCTAATCCAACAAGCTGAAATAAAGCCAGGAGGACTGCAGATAAACCTTCGTAAAGAAAATAGATTTTATCTTACCCTTGGACAGCGGTATACCCTGTTACTTAAAAAGAAAACAACATCGTTTTATTGGGCTATGCTGCTTAAGACAGAATTTGAATCTTTAGCAATGCAACATCCTCATTATGATACCTCTGATTACTTTAGTGAAGGTGATGGTTCAACTAAGTATTGTCTCGTTTATTTTGATATACCTAATTCTAAATCAGATCCAAATTTCGATCAGAATCTTTGGAGTAATTGGTTGGAATCTGCCATAGAATACTATCATGAAGTGGCAGGCTATAAATGGATAGAAAAATACAGAAATGCTCTGAACATAGCTGCTTTAAAATCTTTATTTGATGAAAAATATAAAGTTGAGATGTTCAATAAGAGTCGTCAATTTCTTAATTATCCAGTTCAAGAATGGATTATTGAAAAATATAAAGCGATCATTTTAACAAGAGGAATCGAAGGTGAAGCATATAAATGGAAAATCCTCGGTAATTGGAAATGGAATTTAGAAGGAGATATCCAGAAATCGCTTAATGGTACTCCATTTGAAAATCTCGTATATGGTGTTGCATTTGGTACATTAAAATCTATCGCTAAAGATAAACCTGTTGAAGTTAAGCAAGCACTCCAAGAACTTTTCAATGATCAAGAATCACTGAGCGCTCGTATAAAAGAATTCAAACGCAGTCTTGACGAGTTGCAAAAAGGACTAGATGCAGATAAGAGTTCTATGCATGATGAACGGACAATAGCAAGTTATTTGGCTGCTTACAATCCGGAGAAATATCCGCTTTATAAAAATTCTTTTTACAGAAAATATTGTGTACTACTGAAGAGAAAGCAAGCTCCAACGAATGAGAAATATGAAGACTATATCAAGGTTCTTCATGAATTTATAAATGAGTATGTTAAGCAAGATCATCAATTGTTAAAGATATATTCTGAGCTAAAACCAAAGGATGGATTTGCCGATACGAACTATTTATTACTGGGCCAGGATATATTATTCCAAGTACTTGATGCAGAAAGTGACGACAGTATTGAAAATACCGTTAGCGGTCAAAAAGAGCTGGTCGATGATAATAGTAGTGAATCAACTAACCAACCTGGAATAGATATCTCTGATGATCTTAACTATTGGTGGTTGAATGCTAATCCATCAATATGGAGGATTTCTAGTTTTGAGGTGGGAGATAAACAAACCTATACATCTTATAATGACAAAGGAAATAAGCGTCAGAAGTACAAACACTTCCAAGCTATTAAAAAAGGAGACTTAGTAATAGGTTATGAAAGTAGTCCGATAAAACAAGTTAGGGCTATTTTTGAGGTTACTGAAGGTCTCCATACAAGAAATGGATCAGAGATTATTGAATTTAAGTTAATCGAAAAACTCCAGGTTCCGGTTGATTGGAGTGATCTACAAAATAATCGCTTATTACAAAACTCAGAAGTGTTTATCAATAATCAGGGTAGCCTTTTCAAGTTAACAGAAGAGGAATTTGATATCATACGTGATTTCATTGATGAGAAAAATACTCTGCCAAGAGAAGTTGTAATATTAACTTATAATTTTAAAACTGATCCTGAGAGACCATTTATTTATGAGAAAGAGTTTTATAACATTGCCAGCCTGCTGGAGCAAAAGAGAAATATTATACTCCAAGGACCTCCCGGGGTAGGTAAAACCTTCATGGCTAAAAAGATAGCATATCAACTGATGGGCAATGTTAATAATGCAAATGTTGAAATGGTGCAATTTCATCAATCATTTAGTTATGAAGATTTTATTCAAGGTATCAGGCCAACTTTAGATGGAAGATTTAAACTTAAAAATGGGATTTTCTATTTATTCTGTAAGAAAGCGATTGCAAATCCTGACCAAAAATTTGTTTTCATAATCGATGAAATTAATCGTGGCAACTTAAGCAAGATCTTCGGCGAATGCCTTATGCTTATTGAAAACGACAAACGAACCGAAGCGCATTCACTACGGCTAACTTATTCAGAAGATGAATTTGACAAATTCTATATTCCTGATAATGTTTATCTAATCGGTACCATGAACACTGCTGATCGTTCACTTGCTATTGTGGATTATGCACTACGCCGCCGGTTTGCTTTTGTTAATTTAAAACCAAATTACGGGAATGCATTTGTCCGCTATTTGAAAGATCTAGGTTTATCAGAGAGCATTATAAATCACATTGTTTCTGCTGTAAATAAAATGAATAGTGAAATTTTAGCGGATCAAAATCTAGGCTCAGGCTTTCTTATAGGACACAGTTATTTCTGTAAAGTAAAAGGTGAGGAACTCGCTTGGTACAACCGTATTATAGAATTCGAAATTAAGCCTTTATTAGAGGAAATATGGTTCGATAATCTTGAAAAGGTTGATATGTTGCTCGAACAGATAAAACTCCATGAGGATGTTTATTCCAATTGAAAACATCTACTACCTTCTTTGCTATGCATGGAACAGGCT
>JAEWQC010000194.1 GCA_023399355.1 Bacillota bacterium
GGCATATTCTGGTAGAATGTAGATTAGCATTTCATATTGAATAATCTCATTCACAGGAGGTTCCAATGAATAATCAAGCCTGGATCATCTCAGCAAATATGGGCCTTGGACACCAACGGGCAACCTATCCCCTGAAAGACCTGGCATATGACGGAATACAACTCTTCGGTGAAAATCAAATGAGCTTAAAGAATGAAAAAAGACTTTGGAAGTTATTCCAGAATTCTTACGAATTTCTATCCAGGACAAGACAACTCCCGCTTATCGGACCTTCTCTATATAATGTACTTGAGAAAATGCAGAATATTTCACCATATTACCCGTACAGGGATCAATCCACCCCTTCCCTCCAGGTCAAATCGCTCTATTCACTGATTCACCGCGGTATGGGAACAGGGATGGCTAAAATGCTGGGCAGTAGCAAGCTGCCGGTTGTGACCTCTTTTTATGCTGCAGCGATTGCTGCCGAACTGCTGACAGACCTGCCTGTATACTGCATCATCTGTGATGCCGATATCAACAGGGTCTGGGTTGCAGAAAAGCCAAAACAGAGCAGAATCGTCTATTTCGCGCCCTGCGGCAATGCAATGCGAAGGCTTAAGGAGTACGGCGTGCCGGATGAACGAATTTATATGACGGGTTTTCCCCTGCCAATGGAAAACATCGGTGGAAATAATATGGAAGTACTCAGGCAGGATCTGGCTAAACGTTTGATACGGCTTGATCCCACAAACAGATTCCGGATTATCCACGGTGAAGAGGTAAAACATTATCTGGGCGAGTTCTGGAATCCCGAGATCAGCACATCCCCGTTGACCGTCACCTATGCCGTCGGCGGTGCGGGAGCACAGTCGGAAATTGCGGCAGGCATGCTGAAGAGTCTTGCAAAACAGATTAAATCAGGCAAGATCTTCTTAAATCTGGTAGCAGCTCACAGGACAGAAGTAAAACAATACTTTGATAAGCTACTCCTGCGTGAAGGACTATCGACCTCTGAATATGTAAGGATCATTTATCATCAGGATAAAAATGACTATTTCCGTGAATTCAATAAAATCATGCGCAGTACGGACCTGCTCTGGACAAAGCCATCAGAACTGTCCTTCTATTGCGGTCTTGGCATCCCGATCATCCTGGCGCCGCCGATCGGGCCTCATGAGATCTATAACCAGCGCTGGCTGAGAGACCTTGGAGCAGGTGTGCATCAATCGGATCCGCAGTACTGCGGCGAATGGCTGTTGGATTATCTTCTCGACGGAAAGTTGTCACTGGCAGCCTGGGATGGCTTCCTGTACGCAAGGAAGCTTGGTGCGCTAAAAATAAAAGAAGTCCTGGAAACCGGCACAATGGAGAGGGTTTACTCTCCACTGCTGCGTTAAACCATTTCAATTTTCATGCTTATAAGGCGGACAAGCCTCAGCCTTCGTACATTTTGGACACAATGAACGATTCAAAAGCTCTGGGGATCAGTCGTTTCAAAAGAACCATCAGCTTGTACTGCAAACCTACTGCGACGCACAGCGGTGGGTTTTTGCGGTTTATGACCTTTTCTATGACTCTTGCAACAACAATCGGAGCCGGTCCGTTCTCTTCGTCGTGTTCCATTACAGCAATTGATTTCCCGCTTTGTTTGGAATATGCCGAGCTTGTGCCGCAATCCTTTACAAATACCCTGCTGCCGGTAAAACCTGTTTTTGTATCACCCGGCTCCACCACCGCCACTTTAATGCCGAAGGGTCTCAGTTCATTGCGCAGCGAGCCGCTCATCCCCTCTACGGCCGCCTTGCTGGCCACATACATTGCCTGGAACGGTATCGGGAACACCGCACCTACCGATGACATATTGATGATAAGTCCTTTCCCCTGCTTTCTCATAGCGGGAAGAACCTGCCTGATTACTCTGTGCATTCCGAAGAAGTTGGTGTCGAACTGCAAAAGTGCTTCCTCGGGGGAGGTATCCTCCACAGAACCGGCTATCCCCATGCCTGCATTATTGATGACGATACCAAGCTCGCCTTCAGCCGCAAGCACTTGTTCAACGGCAGCTTTCACCGACTCCTCACTGCAAACGTCCATCAGCAGCATTTTTACCGGACAGCCGGAAACATTGGCAACTGTTGTGTCATTTGCCTCATTGCCGGGCCCACCCGCAGTTTGAGTTTTCCTTGAGGTGCCGTAAACGCTGTAACCCCTTTGTGCCAGATACTCTGCGACCGCTTTCCCGATTCCCGACGACGCACCGGTGACTAAAACTACTTTTCCATAATATTTGTTCATATGAACCTCCGGCTACTTCAATGTAAAATATCGGAATTTTTAAACTTATGTAATAAATATATCAGAAAAAAAAGAAGATGGCATTAAATAATTTAGTTTGGTTGATTTTGTGTAAAAGCGCAAAATACTTTATTTTTTTGAAAGTAATAAAAAAAGAATCTCCTTTTTGAGAAATTTGAGTTGGATTGGACTAAGCTGGAAGAGGGCAAATCGACAGTATATAAAATCACTGAAAAAGGAAGGATGAAGGAGTTTGTAAAAATAGGCACAGATCAGATTTAATAACGGAGTTTCCCCTGCAGATATTTAATTTCATTTTCAATATCACGGTTGGATTCGCTTTTATCCTTTTGTTCTTCATCGAAAGCAGCTATCGCAGCTACAAGCGCTATAATGTCAGCAATAACCATGATGACAGCTGCAATAATTGCAATTTGAGTAGCGCTTAGTATACTTCTGGAAATAGTAATCACCCCAATCGTACCAGTTATTATGACGCATCGGTTCAAAGTATTTTGCCCCGCTATATAATACGCAGTACTTACCCTTTTGGATGCACTATTTCACAGGAACCCCTGCTTAAAGCTTCAACAGCACTGTTCAGGTCTTTTTCCCTTACAAAGACATAGTCCGTATCGTAGGTGGATACTGCAAATATACTAATCCCGCTTTGCGCCAGAATTGTGCTGATTGAAGCAAGTATGCCTGTTAATGAAAAGTCAAGAGGTCCTTCAGCTTTTAAACCGCTCCAGTTCCTTTCACATTTAACGTCGTCCGGAATAAATCCAACCGGACATACGATAGAGATTTCCTCAAAAGTTTTGGTTACCGAAGCAAAATCACCTTTAAATGCCCATTCAGGTATGGGCATATCCGGATCGAACCTGCAGATCCCGAAACTGTCTTCCATAATACTCATTCTTAAAACAATATCAGCCATATACTCCTCATACTCCCCACGTCGTCCCGATAAAATGAATCGCGAATCCGGTTCGGATCCTGCAATCATTTTATCACAGTTTACGCCCTGCTGCACTTAAAACAGGTGCAGAAAACATCGCATGCCCGGATGTTATAACACATCCGGGACTGGAGAAATGCTCACCGGCTGAAAATCAAACCGGTACCTTCCACCCGGATTGTTTACCGAAGCGGAAGAGGCATAAAAGGTGGGTGTATCGTCTGCCCTGATATTTTATCGGAAACCCTGCATATAATGTGCTATATGTACTTATTCCATTTTATGTGGTAAAATGGATGAGGCTTGGAGTTAATTATAGTACCATTTGCTATTCATAATGAAGAAGGAGAGATCACTTAAAAATGGATATTTTCGAAAAATGCTTTGACTACACGGATTACAAGGAGGTCCTCGCAGCCGGCCTGTACCCTTATTTTCATGCCCTTGAAACCGGACAGGATACGGAAGTGGTGATTGAAGGTATAAAAACCGTCATGGTCGGTTCCAATAATTATCTAGGCCTCACGTCTGATCCAAGAGTGAAAAAGGCAGCTATCGAGGCTATAGATAAATTCGGTTCCGGCTGTTCCGGCTCCAGGTTTCTCAATGGGACACTCACACTTCACCTCGAACTCGAAAAGAAGCTCGCTGAATTTGTAAGGAAGGATGCCGCTATTACTTTCAGTACCGGCTACCAGACAAACCTTGGCATTATAACTGCCGTAGCAGGCAGAAGCGATTACATACTCTGTGACAGTGAAAACCACGCAAGCATTGTTGACGCTTGCAGGCTCAGCTTTGCAAAGACTCTTAAATTTGAACATAACAACATGGAAGATCTGGAAAGGCTTCTTAACAAGATAGATGAAACCCATGGGAAACTGATTGTCGTAGATGGAATATTCAGCATGGAAGGGGATATCGCAGACCTGCCTTCCATTGTCAAGCTTGCACGGAAATATGGCGCAAGGGTAATGGTTGACGATGCACATTCTTTTGGTGTGCTGGGTGATCATGGAAGAGGTATTGCAGAGCATTTCGGGCTGGAAGAGGAAGTCGATATCATCATGAGTACCTTCAGCAAATCACTTGCAAGCCTTGGAGGCTTTGTCGCAGCCAAACAGGATGTCATTGATTATATCAAGCATAATTCAAGGCCTTTCATATTCTCCGCCTCCATTCCGCCGTCCAATGTGGCCGCTGCCATTGCAGCACTTGAGATTATAAAGGAAGAGCCCCAGAGGATCATGAAACTCCGGGAAATTTCGTCCTATATGCGCAAGGGCTTCAAGAGGCTCGGAATACCGGTATATGAATCCAACAGTGATATTACACCGATTGTACCGGTTATGACTTATGACAATGAAAGAACTCTGACCGTGACAAAACTGCTGCGAGAAGAGGGTGTCTATGTCAACCCCGTGGTCTCACCGGCGGTCAAGCCCGGCCTTTGCAGGATCAGGACCAGTTACACCGCGACACATACGGAGGCTCAGTTGGATTATACGCTGGAAGCCTTCCGCAGGGTGTTCAGCAAATTATAATTTAAACAATGAAGTTCTAAAAAACAGTAAATTCAAAGCAAAAACCGTCCCCTCTATAAATTCAAGGAGAGGACGGTTTTTGCTTTGAATTCCGAAGCCATTGCTCCAGGTCTCCTATACCAAGGTATGTTCCTTTAGTTGTTTTACCTTGGCTTCTATTTCGGGTCTGGACTCCTCCATCAACTCTTTGTAGAAGTCTTCGTAATCGTAGGTAATGCTTTCACCCTTTTCAATTCCTCTCATGTAGCTATCCATCAGTTTGAAATCCTTTTCATAACAATGGAAGGAGTTTGCCCTGTGGGTATAAGTCCCTGTTTTGACCCCAAGTGTATCGGCTACTCTCTTTAAAAGCATAATAAAAGCGAACATGTTCATGAAGGTCGCTTCAGGTGCATCATTGCTTCTCATCAGTACCTTCATGTGCAATCTATTGTCCCTGATAAAAAACTGAATATGTTGAAGGCATGCGGGGCTTGTATTGCCATGACTTGTATCCTTCTTCCAATCGCGGACATCGACGACCGCCCGTCTGCTGTCAGGGTTGCGTTTCAATTCCTCATAAATAAAGGGCATTTGCTGCGCTATCCTGTCATGATAAGTGTAGTCCCATCCATGACCGATCCTGAAATCAAGTATGCCGTCGAGCATTTCCTGACAGTATTGTTCCAGATCGGCATGACCGCCGATGAAAAGTTTGCTGATCATTGGTTCTGCAAAGGGTTCTTCGACAAATATCGTCATACTGCATTCTTTCTGTTTCTGGTTATAGTCCGGGCATTCGCTGATCTCACCATATCTGTACAATGCCTCAATGGAACGGTGATAGGCTTCTGACAGAGATTTCCCGCGTACAAATAATTCTTCCATATGACTCATCCTTTCAGATAAACTTCTACATGCTATGAAAAAAAGATTTGGGCACTATAGTTTTCACCTGCATTACCCCTTAGAATTTTGCAAAGAATCTATATATTCATTCACCTAAATCTTTTTTACAATTTATCTAGCGATGATATTTTATCATAAAAAATGAATTATGTCCCTACAATGTGCATCCCACTGTCAACATGAATAACTTCGCCGGTAATGCCCTTGGACATGCTGCTTAGCAGGAATACGGCAGCATCACCGAGCTCGGACAGTTCGACATTTTTCCTGAGCGGCGACTTTTCCCGGGCAAGCTCCAGCATACTTCCAAAATCCTTTACTCCCTTTGCTGAAAGTGTCTTGACAGCCCCTGCCGATATTGCATTGACTCTTATGCCTTCAACGCCCATGTCATTTGCCAGATACATAACGCTGGCTTCAAGCGCAGCTTTCGCAACGCCCATTACATTATAGCCTGCGAATGCTTTTTCCGAACCCATGTATGTCAACGTCACAATACTGCCGCCTTCCGTCATGAGCTCCCTTACACGATTACTCACAGCTATGAGTGAGTATGCACTGATATCGTGCGCAAGAGCAAATCCATCCCTGGAGGTTTTTACAAATCTATCCTTCAGGTCCTCGCTCCTGGCAAAGGCTACTGCATGCACAAGACCATGCACCACATTGAATTTTCCTTTTACTTCATTAAAAAAGTTTTCTATATCGCTGTCGGAGGTGACATTGAGTTGGAAAGTGCTCACATTGCCCAGTTCTGCGGCCAGCTCTTCAACCGGAGCCTTCTCCCGCTCCCCCTGGTAGGTGAAAACAAGTGTGGCCCCCTCCCTGTGAGCCGCCGCAGCAATGCCCCAGGCGATACTCCATTTGTTTCTTACTCCCATGATAATGATATTCTTGCCTTTAAGTAGCTCTCCCATTGCCTAATCGTCCCTTTCCTGTTTTTGCCTGAATTTGATCCGCTTTTTCCTGATAGGAGATCAATTCATTTATAGCACATTATAACTTTTGCCAATTATATTATTTTAACATTTATTGATTAATTGTCAACTGGTCATATATTCAGGTAATAAATATTTCTTTTTTCAGTGAAGCTCATAAAAAGTCCACAGGGATAATACCAAGGCCGGCCTGCCACAAATCGTGTCCAGTCTTTGTGACAAGTTGGTTATCCACTGTGGACCATTATTTATTATTGGCAATAGGAATAAAGTTATACATTCGCTTCGGAGGATATTCCAGACTTCACATTACTTTTTCAGTTCTTGTGTCCGGCAGCCAGCAGTTCTTCCGCAAGCTCCGTCAGAATACACCTTTCATTCAATGCCGGCTCTTCCAGCACCCTTTCAAACAGAAACCCAAGAACCTTTCCTACTTCCCTGCCCTGCTTAAACCCCATATTGATAAGATCATCCCCGTTTATTGCCAGTTCATTCAGCCTAAGGCAGCGCTTCTCTTTTTTCAAGCCATAATAAATGCCTTCAATCCGGTCCACATATTCCAGACCTTTCTTGATATCCTTTGGAATCTGGGCGGATTTATCCGCTCTTTTTACAGCCATCAGATCAGTGAAAATATCCTCGCCGACTGCATTTACAGCTTTTGCGACAGCTTTCGGCGCAGGCAGTATCTCCCGGTCATGATGCCTGATCAACCGGAGAATTCTGTCAGTACTCTTGTTGTCAAATTTCAGTCTGCCAAGAATTGCTCTGGCAATTTCCACACTTTTTGCAGGGTGCCCGTAATAATGATCCACCCCTTTCTCATCTGTCGTACGTGTCACTGCCTTCCCAGTATCATGAAGCAGCATCACCCATCTCAGATTTTTGTCATTTACACAGGCGGCAACGGCACGAAGCGTATGTTCGCCAACACCATACGCGTGATGCGGATTATTTTGAGGAGTATTAAAACAGGCTTCCACTTCAGGCAATATCAGCTTCAGGATGCCGATATCCCTTAGAAGACCAAACTTCATCGGATATTCGGAGGTCAATATTCCATTTAGTTCCTCTCTGATCCTTTCATTGCTGACATTTGAAATGAGACCGCATTCAGCTGCAGCTGCCTTTAGTGTCCTGTCCTCTATTTCAAATCCAAGACGAGCCGCAAACCTTACAGCTCTGAGGATACGCAGCGCATCCTCCCCGAATCTCTCCTCCGCTTCGCCGACAGCCCTGATGATTCCGGCCCGGATATCCGTCATCCCGCCGAAAGGGTCCACAATTCCCCGTTTCTCGTTCCAGGCCATGGCATTCATTGTGAAATCCCTGCGTCGAAGGTCATTCTCCAAACTAGCCGTAAATTCCACACTGCTTGGCCGCCTGCCATCCTCGTACAACCCGTCTTCGCGAAAGGTCGTAACTTCAAATGCCTCTCCTTCAAGCATTACGGTAACAGTACCATGCTTGAGTCCTGTATCAATGGTTTTTGGAAAAAGCTCCTTCACAAAATATGGCAGTGCAACAGTAGTGATATCCCAGTCCTTGGGCTTCCTGCCGAGGACGGAATCACGCACACAGCCCCCGACAGCATAAGCTTCACAGCCATTTTCACTCAGTGTCCTCAGAATATTCACTACCTTCTCCGGCGGTTGTATCCTTTCCTGCATCTGCTACCTCAATTTACAAACTATTATCGTTGTTATAATTTTACCATACGCCAAAACTTATACAAATAAAATTCAACTGCAATATTTGGTTTTTCTGAAACAAAACGGTTCTTGGCAACGTCATAGTAATGTATAATGTGAGAGAAAGGCAAAGCAATTCTTGCAGGTTGCATGGGCGGGCAGTTGACACCAGTCAACGACCAGCCCGGGTTGCATGGGCGGGCAGTTGACATCCGTCAACGACCAGCCCGGTAATTATAGAATGAGAGGTTTAAAAATGGAAAACAGATTTTTCAAGTTCTTTAAAAATAAGCCGGTGCTGATAATTCCAGCCGTATTATTCATACTGCTGGCCGCTGCCGGAATCGCGGCCCTGCTTGGCGTATTTGGCGGCGGGGGTGACAAGGATGTGGCATCCGCAACAGATACGACTTCTGCGCAGACGGGTACGATCAGTCTTTCCGATATGAATTTGAAGATAACAGCTCTGGAATCCGATAGTCTTGGAGTAAGTCCGACTTCAGCATTCAAGCTTTTATTTGACAATCCACCGGAGGAGAGTCAGATCGCATCGGCGCTAAAAGTAGAGCCGGCACAGTCCTACCA
>JAEWQC010000025.1 GCA_023399355.1 Bacillota bacterium
TGAGTAATCCGGAGCATTTTACACCACCTGTCCGGATTTAGGAAACCAGTATTCCGGTAAATAGGAAACCCTGATTCCGTTAGTGGAAACCTAAGATATTTTCTCTTTATAATGTATCTATGCACCAATGGTGTAAATACGTTATAAGGAGGTCAATATAAATGACCAAATATCGGGAAATCCTTAGACTTCATAGTCTTGGATTCAGCCAGCAGTAGAACATTGCCTACAGTAGCAATGTCTCCAAAAAAACAGTCAATAAAGTCTTAAAACGTGCCGAAGAAATGCATATTTCATGGCCGTTAGCTGACACACAGACTGATGCTGTAATTGAGGGACTTATGTTCCCCAGAAGCAATCAGACAGCTAAGAAAAAACGTATGCCTGATTATGCTTACATCCACAAAGAACTTCTGAAAAATGGTGTAAGCAAAAAACTCTTGTGGACGGAATACATGGAAGACTGTCGTCTAAGCAATGAAGAAGCACTCATGTATTCGCAATTCTGCTATTATCTTCAGCAAGAGGAAGAAAAGCGCCGTGCAACCATGCATATCAACCGCAAACCTGGTGAACAGGTGGAGGTTGACTGGGCAGGAGTTCCAGCACATATCATTGATCCAGATACCGGTGAAATAACAGATGCCTACCTATTTGTAGGTGTCATGACTTATAGCCAGTATGCCTATGTAGAGGCATTTATCAATGAAAGACAGCAGGCTTGGATTACCGCACATGTTCACATGTATCAGTTCTTTGGCGGAACAGCAAGAATACTGGTTCCTGATAACTGCAAGACTGCGGTAATTCATAATGGCGGATGGTATAATCAGCAGGTTAATACTATCTATCACGAAATGGCCGAGCATTATAACACGGCTATTATCCCTGCCAGAGTCAGGAAACCAAAGGACAAACCAAATGCAGAAGGTTCTGTCGGAAATGTATCCACCTGGATCACTGCAGCTTTACGAAACGAACAGTTCTTTTCACTAGCTGAATTAAATCACGCAATTAAAGAAAAGCTTTCGGCTTATAATTCCCGTGATTTCCAGAAAAAAGAGGGCAGCCGATTAAGCCTCTTCCGCGACGAAGAACTGCCATTACTGACAAACTTACCTGCTACCCCTTATGAACTAGCGGAATGGAAACAAGCCACTGTTCAGTACAATTATCACATATCTGTGGATAAGATGCTATACTCAATTCCTTTTGAATATATAGGAAGAAAAGTCGATGTCCGGGTAACAGATAAAACGATTGAAGTGTTTTATAATCACAATCGTATCTCGTCCCATCGGCGTCTTTATGGCCGTCCGGGACAGTATAGCACCATCGTACAACATATGCCTGAGGATCATCAGCAATATCTGGAGTGGAATGGCGACAGGTTCCGTAAATGGGCAAAAAACATAGGAATTAATACGTACAAGGCAATTGATGCAATTCTTACCTCAAGTCGTGTGGAACAACAGAATTATCGAGGCTGCATGGGCGTTCTGAAACTTGCAGATAAATATTCTGTTGAAAGGCTCGAAGCGGCATGCCGGAAATCGTTATTATATACGGCATCCCCAAGTTATAAAAGTATTAAAAATATACTTTCAACCGGACAGGATAAGCCGGAGCCGGAGCAGCCTAAAACCAAACACACGCACAGCAGCCATGGTCTCACAAGAGGAGCCAGCTATTATGGAGGTAAAAACGAATGATAAATCAGAGTACGTTTGATAAATTAGTTGAAATGCACCTTACTGCAATGGCAGATGCACTACGCATCCAGATGAAGGATTCAAAAATGGACGAAATACCATTTGAGGACCGTGTTGGAATGCTTGTTGATGTCGAATACTGCAGCCGCAAAAATAATCGTCTGAAAAGACTGATAAGGGGCGCTGAATTTGACCAATCAGATGCAAGTATCATGGATATAAATTTTACATCTGGGCGCAAGTTGAACAAAGACCTGATAAGAAGGCTCGCAACCTGTGAATATATCACGGAACACCATAACTTATTTGTAACGGGTGCAACAGGTAGCGGAAAAACTTACATGGCTTGTGCGTTTGGAATGGAAGCCTGCAAGCGATACTATAAAACGAAATATGTGCGTCTTCCTGACTTGCTTTTGGATCTTGAAATAGCAAGGAAAGACGGAACTTATCGGAAAGCCTTAGCAAAGTATACAAATCCAGTATTGTTAGTCATTGATGAGTGGCTTCTTTTAAAGCCAACAGATCATGAACAGAAGGATATCTTTGAATTACTTTCAAGGCGCAGGAAGAAATCATCTACCATCTTCTGTTCTCAGTACGCTTCAGATGGATGGTATGAACAGCTTGGCGGAACAGATAGCCCCTTAGCTGATGCAATCCTGGATAGAATCGTTCATGATGCCTACAAAATCAATATTGAACCAGTTGATCCATCCAAGGATCTATCTATGAGAGAAGTATATGGCTTAGACAAAATGCTAAGCGAATAGCAAGTTTGGCGGTTTCCCTGTTCCGGTCATACGGTTCCCTAATGACCGGACAGGCGGCTTCGCCGCACCGGAATATTCATTAGTCATTATATCAATATTTTTTTCTCTTGAAAGAGTAATAAACTTAATAAAGGAACTGATGAAAAAAATAGAAAATGAAAGTTTAAGATATTTAGTTGCGGAGATAAATGAAGGAGATAAACTATTAAATAAAAGAATTGAATTGAATAAAGAGCTCAAAGATTATATTTCAGAAAAATTACTCATTAGACAAATTGTGATTTATTTCAAGTTGGGGCTTGAAGAGACTAAAGAGCTAATTCAAATATACTACGAAAAAGACTTTAAAAAAGAAAGTATGCTAATTGGGGCATTTGATTATTTCCTTGAAAGTGATCAAGATGTAACATTAGAGAAAAGAAAACAAAGACTGGAAATAATTTGCAACAAAAATGAAGAAGACACATGTTACATACCTATTTTAGAGGAATATGCAAAGGTTCTTTATTGGCTTAAATTAGACTATGAAAAAATAGTTATACTATTAGATGAGTTTTGGCTCTATATAGAGGATGACAGTAAGTATGTATTATATTATTCACTTTTAAAATTAAATAATGTAGAGGCGGCGAATAATGTGAAAAGAGAAATTGAATGCTTTGAAGATGAGAAGCTAAAAATGCAATATGATATCGAGTGAAATTATATATAATGTTCACAAAGAGTGGTAAAAGTATATTTTTTTGGTTTTGATGCAGAATATATTGTTTTAATCTCTTTTGTAAATATACAAGTGACTGACCTTGACAAGGGATGAACACATAAAAACTGATAAGTACCATAATTATTGAGTATATGTTTTAAATGGTATAATTATTTATCAATTTAATATATTAGTAATGCCACACAAAGTGATCTTACTTTGCGTGGCATTACCTTAATTTAGTTCATTTAAAGCATCCACATAATTCTGCAATCCATCATTAGATAATGCAAATTTTGCATATGTTAGTGGCTGTTCTTCAGCCAGATGATACAAATAAATAACATCATTTGGATCATCAAACATGACAGTGGAATTGAAATATTTGCAACGGATAAAGAGAGCGGTACCAGTGCCAGTATTAAGTTCAACAGTATCAGTTATTGGATTGTACATAGCAAATTGAAAGTTAAAGTCATTCATGATGTTCTCCTTCCCAAAGATACTTGGCACCATCAAGCATATCAATAATAGCTTTTAGTACAATCTCGTATTCGGTTTGAAGTGCCGAGATTTCCTCGGAAGTTGTAAGCGTGATTGTAACATCACTGGTAAAAGCGGTATGCATGGAATAAAGTTGAAGATATAATTTTCTTAGGACTTCAACCAATGGATATATCGTTTCTTTCTTGCCAACAACACAGATTCGATTATAGATACAGGAACGAACAAAGTAATCTTTCTTCATCATACCGCTAGCAAGGATGCGTGATTCAATAGCTTTTCGTTCATATTCAGATACACGGAAACTTATGGTTGGATTTTTATGTTGATTGCTCATAGCAAACTCCTTTCAAAAAGCCGCGACAGTGTCGCGATAATTCTCTTGATAGTAGCAATTATTCTAGTGACTCGTAAGCAGCAAGGAACAACTGCATAGTGAATAATAAAAAGTAGATTATATCAATCT
>JAEWQC010000314.1 GCA_023399355.1 Bacillota bacterium
ACAACATGTAGGTGTTTAATTTATCAACCATATCCCTGTTTCTTGTACTATCCGACAGGATTTCCACGACAAGGGCCGGAGTTCCCATGTACCGTCCTTTTTCATTAATATTGTTTTGAAGGTCACAGACTACCAGCAGATCAGGCTGAAAGACATCAGGCGTTTTGATATCCCTCTTTTTAAGACGGACATCAAAAGGGGTCAGAAATACTCTGCATTTTTTGCCTTTGAAGTATTCACTGAAAATGATATGCAGTCTTCCGAGGATCTCCTGATGACCAATATTCGGAGAGGAAAGGATATAAATTTCCCCATTGAGCAACTCCATTCTCAGGGTACTTTTTTCCGAAATCTCTAAAAATTCTTCATAAGATACCTTCTTGCCGCCGTATTGGTAGTCCAGTGCATTTTCCTTCACCAGGAAATACTGCTCGATGTCTGTGACATAAGGGGTCAATCTGGCTATTTTACCGCCGTTTTTGGTTATCACCACATCATTTTGCTGTTCAACGAAATCCAGATACTTGCCCAGATTCTGCTTAAGCTCTGTAGCCGTGATGGAAACTCCTTCTTTATAATTAATAGATGTCATGAGATCACCCCCTTCTTAATAATACCGTATCGAACGAAAAGACACAACAAAATCGCACGAAATATTTTAATAATATGTACGAAAATTCATATGATTTGGTGCATGAACTGAAGTGTTGGTAGGACAGTATCATACTATTATTCGGTATATTTAGTAAAGTATTGGAACTACAGCATTATCAAACTAATTTAAAATAATTCTTTATTATGACATGCGGCTGTCACATTTTGTTTTATATAATCTAGACATTGGAAGGAGATGATGTTATGGCTCATATCATCGAGAACGTGAAACCGTTCATCGGCAAGCATTGTGAAACTACGGCGACCGGAACATTGCTGAAACATATAGGGATTAAACTGTCCGAACCTATGCTTTTTGGTATTGGGGAAGGACTGGGCTTTATATTTTGGAACATGAAGTCAATGGGCTTCCCATTCATAGGCGGAAGAATCAAGCAGGATGTTTTAACTCAAAATATCTCAAGAAATTTGAATTTGCACCTGGAGGTTGAGGAAACGGCGTCACCCAAAAAGGCATGGGAAAATGTAAGAAATAGGATTGATCAAAACATTCCGGTTGGACTGAAACTGGATTGCTATCATCTGGATTACTTCACGACCAAAATACATTTTGCGGGACATTATGTGGCTATGTATGGTTATGACGAGACATCTGCCTATTTGGCGGATACCGGCTTGCAGCAGGTAAAAACTTCACTTGGCAGTCTCGAACTGGCCAGGAATGAAAAAGGTCCGATGTCTTCAAAAAATTTGAGTTATACAATACAAAGATCAGAAAAAGACTATGACCTGAAAACATCGGTTTTGACTGCTATAAGAAATAACGCACGCGATTATCTGAACCCGCCCATAAGGAATATCGGATATAAGGGAGTGATGAAAGCCAGCGAAGAGATAAAACAATGGTTTATCAGCAGCAAGGACATTAAAAGCGAATTTGGAACAACGGCTATGCTAATGGAAGAGGGCGGTACCGGAGGAGCTCTGTTCAGAAATATGTACCGGAATTTTCTAAAAGAAAGTGTTGATTTACTCGGAACAGAAAGACTGAATGATGTGTATGGAATGTTTTCCGAAATAGCGATTTTATGGACGGAAGTTTCCGGTTTGTTTGAAAAGGCGGCGGAATCGGGAAGGATGGATCCTATCCTTCAAGCATCCCAAATATTGATTGAATTATCCCTTAAGGAAAAAAGTGCGATGGAATTATTACTGGAAGTATAAAAACATGTAAGGTTTCCCTTATTTTAAGTCGAAATAGGCAATGGACGTTTTAATGGATCTATTAAGTGTGTAAATGGGAGCTTCTGTTATTTGGGAGGGAATTGTATGATAACAAATGATCCTGGTATTAAGCAAAATGCAACTCTTCTTTTTAATGACAGCGTTAGGGTCTCCGGTCAAAATACCACACTGACGGCTGCGAAATCATTTCAAGAGGTAATGAACGGGTTGCCTGGCAGTAATGAAACGAACAGAGGAAATCAGAGCAGCCTGGATCCAAAAGATTGTTATGCAGATTTAAAATACAAGCTCTCAGGAGTAAATAAAACAAGTGCCGGTGATGCGGTTAAATCGGAGAAGAAAGTAGAGTTTGCAGTAAGATGGCTTGCAAACTATCTTGGAATAAAACCCTCCTTTTTACTGGCCGTCTTTAATGAACTGGATATCAACCCGAATGATATGGCCGATCAATCAAAATTTCTCGAGATCATTAATAAATTAGCTGAACATTTTAACCTGAATGAAAAACAAAAGAAAGAAATGACCGAAAATATGGGAGCGATTCTTGGGTTCTCATTTTAGCTACATCATTTTAGCTATATCATTTTAGCCAAATTTCTCTTGACTCTGCACCTGCGTTATGGTTTATTCTGTTAATAAGCTATGGCGCTTTTTAATTTAACAGGCTATAAGCAGCTTGTGACTTATGTTTGACAATGCAGGGGGCGTATTCATATTATGGTGTATTTTAAAATAGGTGAAGTAGCCGCAATGTTCGACATTTCAATCAGAGCAATACGGCTTTATGATAAAATGAGGCTCTTCAGTCCCGAGTATACGGATGAACAGACCGGATACCGGTATTATACCGTCGATCAGCTTCCGCTTCTGAACACTATTCTTGTACTCAAAGCCATCGGTGTCAAGCTGATCGATATCAAACACCTTGTCGACAAGGGCCTGGAACCTGAAGAACTTGCAAACACCATGAAAGCCATGAAGGACTACTGGGAGAATCAGATCGAGATCGCCAGATTCAATATCGAAAATATTGATAAAATCAAATCTGCCGCCTGTTCAAAACTCAAACAAAATGAGAAAGAGGGCAAGGAGTTGCCGGACGCATATAAAATGGCAAGACTGGTATGCCTGGAGAATGTTAAAACAGAAACGACCCTTTCCGAAGCTCTCTGGTTATAGTGAGGTTATGATGATGTTCAACAATAATTCCGAGTACCATAGCATTTTATTTAATACTGCAGACATGCACTTGCCGGAAGAACAGTGTGCCAAACCTGATTTCTTTATGAATTTGAATCTGGATCAGGTCGTGGATGCGATTGTTGACGGCAAAGAAGAATACAATCTGAAGCCTTTTTTCTATCAGAACCTGCAGGATACTTCGACGGTTCATTACAGGCTTGATATCATGAGGGAGCTTGAAAATACTGAATTACTCAACAGCATTGTTGCCTTCTCCGCTAAAATGAAAAAGATCAGGGAGTATATCGGCTTCAGCCGGAAGGTCCACAATTCTCACCAACGTGAGAAATGGCATCTTGATGCGGCAAATCAGTATTGCAGCTCCCTAATGGAGCTAAAGCGGTCATTAACGGAAGTTCAACTGGATTCCAGAGGTTTAACCGCTTTTTATAGTTGGTTGACGGACTATATCCAGTCGGATAGCTTTAAATCATTATCAGCGAATACCCATGATCTAATAAATGCATTTAATAATATTCGATACAGTATACGACTGGAAAGCGGCAAAGTGACTATCGACCCCGATACAGGCACGGAAGATTACTGTGCTGAGATTAATGGCACATTTGCGAAGTTCAGTGAAGTGGAGTTTGATTACCGGATTCAATTCTTTTCCGAACTGGAAATGTGTGAACTGGAGAATAAAATCCTTGAATTGGTCAGGAAGTCGAATATGGATGTATTTGCAGAACTGGATATATTCGCTGGAAAGCATGCTGATTTTATTGCCCCTGCTATCATGTGCTTTGACAGGGAAATCCAGTTCTATGTTTCATACCTGGAGTACATTGGGAAGCTAAAGCGCCGCGGACTGGAATTTGCATATCCCGAGGTAACTTTGGATAAAAGGTTAGAAGTGACGGGAGGGTATGATCTGGCCCTGGCATATAAAAACAAGGATTTGGCTATGCCGGTTGTCCCGAATGATTTTACTCTGGGAAATGGAGAACGGATATTCATTTTGACCGGACCTAATCAGGGAGGCAAAACTACCTTTGCAAGGGCCTTCGGGCAAATCCTCTTTCTGGCTTCCATCGGTTGTCCCGTACCGTGCAGAAAAGCGGGGCTCTTTCTTTTTGACCGGCTTTTTACCCACTTCTCAACTGAAGAAAGTCCCGGATTGAATGCCGGCAGGCTGAAGGAGGAACTGATCCGGCTGAACTGCATCATGAAGGATATTACCTCAAACAGCATTGTCGTGCTGAATGAATTGTTTGCAACCACGACTTCCCACGATGCTTATACAATGGGTAAAAGAATTCTGGAACGGTTCATTTCACTCGATTGCGTTTGCCTGTATGTAACGCATATACATGAACTTGCCGCCATCAGTGAAAAGATGATAAGTCTTGCAGCTACGGTTATCTCCGGAAAGGATGCCATACGAACCTATAAAATTGTCAGGAAGCCTGCAGACGGGTTAGCCTATGCAAATACAATCACTGCGAAATATGATCTGTCTTTTAGCCGGATAAAGGAGCGTATCGGACAATGAAGCCATTTTTGCTTTTTGATGTGTATGAGGAAAAAAGTCGAAGGAAAAGGTCGAATGACAATGAACTGACGGAGGATTTGAATTTATCGGTTATTTTTCAAGCCATGTCCCAAAAGGATAAATTTCTATACCAAACCGCCAAGAACGTTGTACTGAACAGCTTAACGGACATCAGCACCTTGATTTACAGGCAGAAGGTACTGCAGGATTGTCTTAATAACAAGGCTGTGACAGAAAAATTTTACACCCTTGCAACAGATGTATTGAACGAAGCCGCCGATTACGTGCAAAATATGCAGCCGAGCTATTCAAAAATCATTTCTACATCTACGAAGCTTATGAATTCCGTTGCTTTGTTCGAAGTGTTGGTTGTAAAGCTTGAAAGGCTCCGTTCCTTATCTCGTCCGGCAGAAAAGGAATTTCACTCTGAAGGGTTTTCCAGATTTTATGGTCAGCAGACAGATTATTTGACAGACGGATTTTTTGTTAATTTGAAACAGAATATATCGGATCTTAAATATCTGTCCGAAGGGGGCAAAATTGTTATCGGATCGGGGATGGGTACCGGAATGAAAGGGACCGGTCATATTCTCAGGAGGATTTCCAGATATACTTCTCAGGAAAATTCCAATAAAAAATTGAAAAGGAATGCTGCGGACAATGAGATCTTTCTTGACAACAACCGTCTGGCAAATAGTGCGAGAGAGGTGGAGGATGCGGCGCTGATCCATATCCTGAGGCTGATCAATCATTTTAACAGCAGTATGTTGGATTATTTCGAACAACTGCATTATGAGGCCGGGTTCTATTTAGGCTGTATCAATTTGCACAACATCCTTTCAGATATCCTTGCTCCAATAACTTTCCCCGTTCCGGAGGGAACCGGCAACAGGAATCTGGTGTTTGACAGACTGTATGACGTCAGTCTGGCCTTGAATGAGAAAGAGATACCGGTAGGAAATACTTTGAAAGCCAGTGAAAAGACCCTGCTGATTATAACAGGTGCAAACCAGGGAGGCAAGACGACATTTTTGAGAAGCATCGGGATCGCACAGCTCTTTATGCAATGCGGGATGTTTGTCCCTTCAGCTTACTATGCCGCCAATGTTTGTGACCGGATTTTTACGCATTTCACTAGGGAAGAAGATGCCGGTATGAATAGCGGCAAGCTTGATGAAGAACTGTTGAGAATGAACAATATCATTGAGCAGATTTCTGTAAACTCCATGCTGCTAGTCAACGAACCTCTTGCAACAACGACAGAAAGAGAAGGCTCGGAAATTGCATCCGAAATAGTCACTGCACTTTATGAGCTGGGAGTGAAGGTTCTTTTCGTCACACATCTATATGAGTTTTCAGATCACCTATACTGTTTGAATTTGACCCAAGCTCTGTTCCTGAGGGCGGAAAGAAGTGAAAACGGCGGCAGGACGTTCTGCATCAAGCCAGGCTGCCCGTTGCACACCAGCTACGGAGAAGATTTGTTCAACAGCATTATGAAGGTAGTTTAGTTCTTTTGTAATTCATAAAATGTTGACAGAAATCCTATAGCAATCTCTCTGCCGGTCTGATAAAATGTTTTTGTAAAGAGGGAGTGTGCAGAGCATGGAAGATAAATCTTTTGATCTATTGACAAAGATGTATGGCGAATTTTCAGAGTTCAGGAATGATATTACGCAAAAAGTTGGAGATCTAACGCAAAAAGTTGAGGATCTAACGCAAAAAGTAGATAAAAACAGCAACCATATACTGAGGCTCGAAAATGATCTGAAGAACAACATTAAA
This sequence comes from Bacillota bacterium, assembly GCA_023399355.1. Taxonomy (GTDB): domain Bacteria; phylum Bacillota; class Clostridia; order Acetivibrionales; family DTU013; genus UBA1305. Next base: position 6,383 of record JAEWQC010000314.1, read on the forward strand.
GCTCTTTATGACGGCTATGAACAAACTTATGAAAAGCTCATAGTGGTGGAAAAGAAAGTGGATGCACTTTCCGATAAGGTTGAAAATCAAGAAGTGGAGATTAAGGTGATCAAAGGCGGAAAAGCTTAAGTACGTACTGCTACCCTCTCAATGAATTGATCAGCATATCAATTGTAGATTTTACAAATACATTAATGTCCAGGTTAAAATGCTTCGTATAGTGATCACCGGTCAGGGAAAGCAACTGAAAAAAGCCGGTGGCTATAAAAATGGAAGAATAGGCAAGACTGGATATGTCCAGCTCGGAGCGGATGCTTCCGTCCGATTTCCCCTCGATAAAAGCCCCAAGCAGTTCTTCAGAAACCTGTTTATCAAAATCCATGTATTTCTGGCGTTGTGGTACATCCATATCTTTAGAGTTAGATTTTATGATACCGCTCATGTTCATAAGCTGCAGCATCTGTGGAAATTTGCAAAAGAATTCATAATAGGCATTATATGAAAGCCGGATCTTTTCCAGGCCTGTTTTACCAGCCCGGCTTCGGGCTTTCATCAATTCAAAAAGACGTTTATAACTTTTTAGTGCGACTGCAAAGAACAAATCCTCTTTATTTGTAAAATATCTATAGATTGTTCTCTTGGTATATTCTGATTTCTTTGCAAGATCATCCATGGAAACTTTATCGAACCCATATATGCAGAATAATTCTTCAGCTTTAGCAGCAATCGCCTCTTCCCGATCCAACTGCTCCCGTTCGCGTCTTGTAAGTTCTTTCAAAAACATCTCTCCCTGCTATTGACAAATCAGACTTCACTAAGTATACTATCAGTATACAAATATACCATTGGTATACCATTATGCTATCAGTGTACTTAATTTGTTGGGCTTTGTCAAGCGGTAATGTTGCAGGGTAAAGTTGATGTGAAGCAAATTGGTTGGGCTGCGTCATGCGGCGAATTATGAAGGGCTAATAAATATAGGGGGTTTATATAGGTGGAATCATTTGAAGTAAAAAAGAAGAGTCTTATTAATCGATTCGTTTTCAGGAGTATCGTTATTTGATATGCCTGGCTGCCATACCGGTTTCACTTATTGTAAAATGGCGGAAGGATATTGCCTTATTAAAAAGAAAGTGGAGAGAATAGAATGAAATCGATAGTTGTTTATTATTTTTCAGGTACCGGGAATACGGAAATTGTTGCAAGTATGCTGAGAGATGGTTTCTCAGGGCTTGAATGTGCGGTAACCCTGATTCGGATTGAAGATATTTTAAATGGTGACAGAAAGGTTGATCCGGGAGAATACGATCTGGTCGGAATCGGATGTCCGGTTATCGGGTACGGTGTTCCGAAAATTGTCCGCGATTTTGTCCGGCTCCTTCCGAAGGCAAATCACAAAAAGACATTCATTTTCCGAACGGCCGGCGGTGTCGCTCCTGTCAATTATAATGCGTCAAAGTCAATGATCCGAAAGCTTGCAGGGAAAGGATACGATGTGTTTCATGAAAGGGTATTTTCCATCAGCAGCAATTGGATCGTCAAATTTGATGATGCGGTCATCAGACAGCTTCATGAGGCTACGGGCAGGAAGGCGGCTATCATGTGCAGGGAGGTAGTGCAGGGTGAAAACCGGATCCTAAGGACCGGTATTGGACTGAGAGTCCGTATGGAACTTATGATGCATGCCTTTTCGGGATTCTTTCGTCTGATAGGTAAGGATATGGTCGTAGATAAAGCCTGTTCTGATTGCGGACTTTGCATAAAGGAATGTCCGTCCCGGAACATAGTTCGGAAAAACGGGAAGATCCGGTTTAACCTATCCTGTAACAGCTGTATGCGGTGTGTGTATTCATGCCCCAGATCTGCGATTCATTTCAGGTTCTTGTCCTTTTTCCCGGTACCGGGTGGCTATGATATAAAGAAAGTATTGAATCCTCCGCATAATGCTGATGAAACAGCTTCTGGACGAATTCCTCCTTTTTTTGGGGAGTACATCCGGAATGATTCGCTGTAGGGGTGCTATGACGGTGTATGAAGCATAGATATGCAAAGAAAATTACATGATCTGATTGGTAGTTTAATCATTAAATGTTGACAGAAATCTCCTATAGTAATCTCTGCTGAACAAGATGTTTTGCTGTTGAATTTTACGAATAATAAGGGCATAATTATAACAGCAATGGAAGGGGTTTTATCTATGCCAAACATTAAACCATTTCGTATCTGAGAATTAGTATATTCCTGCGACTAATGGTTTGCACATCTTTCGAATATTGGAGATGGGTTAGATGACGTTTCATGAGGTTGCTTTAAAAAGTTTCAAAGCCAATGCTAAAAGGTATTTGTCCATATTTCTCTGCTGCAGTCTGTGTGTTACAGTACTGAATGTGTTGTTGAACATCCTGAACAATAAAGCATTTGAGCCTTTGCTCATAGATACAAATATTAAAATTCTGCTTCGCCTTTCAGTAATATTGGTTGTTATCTTTATGATCTTTTTTATCAGCTATGCCATACAAACCTTTCTGAAATCCAGGAGCAGGGAATTCGGGCTGTATTTGATCCTTGGCATGCTGCGAAAGGATTTTACGAAATTAGTTCTTATTGAAACCGGCATCATAGGTGCTTTTTCTTTAATAGGAGGTCTGCTTGCAGGTACTGCTTTAACCTATTTCTTATTTATGCTTTCGAGAATTATTGCTGAGTTAAAAAGCACAATAGTTGCTTTTAATGGGACGAGCCTTATTGAGACGACTGTTCTGTTTATCCTTTTGTTTTTTATTCAACTATATATTGTTTGGGTCAACTCAAAAAAACTGCAGTTTATTGAACTCATGAAGCAGGGCAGGAGACCTGAAAATATTGATATGCCCGGTGTGAAAAGCAGCCTGGGATTGAGTATTGCTGCGATCACGGCGCTGTTGTTTACCTATGTCAGCTTTTATCATATGATTTCTGACAGTAGTAATAAGCCCGTTAATAATTTTACACCTGTTTTATATATTGTCATCAGCTTGATCAGTATATATATTTTGATTTCGAGAGCAGGAACGCTGTTAATACATCTTTATAAAAAGTCAAAACGGAAGTACTATAATAATTTGCTGGGGATAACTGAAATTTGCTTTAAGATCAATCAAAACAAAAAGATTATTTTTGTTTCGACTATTTTGTTTGTTGTCGTGATTTTCTTTATATCTGCAGCTTATTCCATTCTTGGCGATGTACCGGAGATCACGGAATTGGAGCAGCCGTATCATATAGGTTATGCGGATTTCAATAAAAGCATGGATGCCGAAAAGGTGGATGAATTGATTAAAGCGAATAAAGCAAAGCTTGTTAAACATCAAACCATAGACTTTTTGTATGCAAATCGGATCATTCATGTAGGGATTTCGAATATTTCTTCAGAAACTGCAGTCATTTCCGATGAACAATATAGTAAAATTTCCGGTAGTAATATTAAGCTGGAACGGAATGAGGTCTTGCAGCTGAATGCTGATGTGGGCGGAAGTGCAAATAGTAAGTTCCCGTTCAAAAGGTTGACTTTGAAGTTCGGCGATCAATTACTGGATTTCAAATTTGCAGGCGAGATCAAGAGCATTTTTATTAATTTGAAAGTGCAGCCATCAAGATTTATGATTATTATGAATAATGACGATTTTTATAAAGTCATGCATGAAATAGATAAAAAGCATATTGGCATGTTTCATTTAATGAATTTTGAAGATTGGGAGAAGACGGGACCCCTTGTAAATGAACTGAAAAGGTTGAATAAATCGGATCTGTTCAGTGTGGCATCAAGAATTGAATACTATGTGTTCAAGAGGCAGACAGCCATCATGAGAATTTTCATAGCAGGCTTTATGGGATTGCTCTTTCTTGTATGTATCGGATGTGTCATGTATTTTAAGCAGATAACGGATATGGAACGATTAAAAGATAAATACAGGAAGCTGAGAAAAATAGGCATTACGAATAGTGAATTCAAAAAAATGAATTCCAGGGAACTAAGGATGATCTTTATGATGCCTTTTTTCCTGGGAGCGGCTTTGGGTATTGCAATCATGTATATAACAACGCTGAATTCCAGGATGGAAAGGTTATTTTTAATAAATTCAATAATTGTAGTACTTGTTTTCTTCTTATTCCAACTGATCTATTATATCCTGACGCTAAGGAAGTATAACGGAATCTCTGAATGCGGCTGATTGAGACTGCAAGACTCAATTTCAACTTCTTCAGGGTTGCTTGCACTGTTGCTCAATACTTTTGCCTCGCTTACACTTAATTGTTTGTGATTCATTTATTTTACGTTGTAGATGTTGTGGCGGATTTATGGGAAATTTGATAGAATAAGCATGTGATTCGGGGGGCTAAATGGAGAAATTAAGTGCTTTAAAGAAATTTTTCGGGTATGATTCATTCATGCAAGGTCAGGAAGATCTTGTTGACCATATACTAAACGGGATTGATACGTTGGGGATCATGCCGACGGGGGCTGGAAAATCCATTTGTTATCAGCTGCCTGCGTTGATTTTTGAGGGAATCACCCTGGTGATTTCTCCATTGATATCGTTGATGAAGGATCAGGTCAATTCTCTTAATCAGGCCGGGATCAATGCCGCCTATCTCAATAGCTCGCTAAGCTATGGGCAATATGCAAGAGCACTGCAGAATGCGGCATCAAACCAATATAAGATCATATATGTTGCACCGGAAAGACTGCAAACTCAAGAATTTCTTTCTTTTGCCCAAACGGTGAAAATTGCGATGGTGGCGATTGATGAAGCTCATTGCGTTTCGCAATGGGGGCAGGATTTCAGACCCAGTTACCTGAAAGTCACCCAGTTTATTGACGGGCTGCCTTCGAGGCCGGTGGTGTCGGCTTTTACTGCAACGGCTACCTCAAAAGTCCGGGACGACATTGTTGATAAATTAAATTTGAATACACCGTATGTTCTGACGACAGGCTTCGACAGGAAGAATCTGTACTTTGCCGTAGCCAAGCCAAAGGACAAGCTGGCTGAGCTGCAGCAGTACCTGACGGAGAAGGAAAACCGGTTTGGAATTGTATATTGCTCAACGAGAAAGGCCGTTGATGAAGTATGTGCCAGACTTGTTTCCTCCGGGTTTAATGCCACGAAATACCATGCAGGTCTTTCCGAGAAGGAACGCAGGGAGAATCAGGACCGGTTTATTTATGATAACGCCAATATCATGGTGGCAACAAATGCCTTCGGTATGGGTATTGATAAGTCGAATGTCTCTTTTGTAATCCACTACAATATGCCAAAGAATATGGAAAGCTACTATCAGGAAGCGGGAAGAGCCGGACGTGACGGAGAACCGGCGGATTGCCTGCTGTTTTACAGCGGACAGGATGTGATAACAAATCAATTCCTGATTGAGAATACCAATGACAATGAGGAATTGGATGCGGAGACGGTTGCCGCCGTGAAGGAAAAAGACCGTCAATTGCTGAAGCTGATGACCTTTTACTGTCACACCAACGACTGCCTGCGTCAATATATTTTGAATTACTTTGGGGAGAGAACATCAAATTATTGCGGGAATTGTTCGAATTGCGGTTCAAATTTTGAGGAGTCCGACGTTACGGACGAAGCTCGGAAGATATTGTCCTGCATTAAGAAATCCGGTGAACGGTTTGGCATAAAAATGCTGGTTGATATCTTGAAGGGCAGAAAGAATCAAAGGCTGGTTTCCAACAGGCTTCATTTGCTCGAGACCTATGCAGGTATGGCTGAATACCCGGAAAATAAAATCCGTGATATTTTGAATTTCCTGGTCTTGCAGAACTTTATTGAAATCACAAATTCCGAGTACCCTGTGGTCAGGTTGAAGCAAAGTGCTGCAAAGCTCCTTTTGGAAGACTGCAGATTGAATATGAAAATATTGAAGCAGTACAGGGCTGACGATGAGTTGGAGGAGTCAGCTCAAGAACAAGGGAAACCGTTGACGCAAGGTGGTTATCAGGCAAAGACAGCAATGCAGGCCAGACAAACAAAGCGAGCTGATAAATCCGGTAAAACAAGGGCCGCAGGTGCAATGCCGAATGAAGAGCTGTTTGAAAAGCTAAGGGTGCTGAGAAACAGGATAGCAGCAGACCAGCATGTCCCCGCATACATTGTATTTCCGGATGCAACACTCTGGGATATATGCAGAAAGCTTCCGGTAAACCATACAGAGTTCATGGAAGTGAACGGTGTCGGACAGGCTAAGCTTGACAGGTATGGGGGAATATTCATTGACGAAGTAAAGACTTTTACGGACCGTAATGCAGAAAACCAGACCAACTACGGCAGCACGGGTAGTTTATCAAATCAGGCGGACAACTTAAAAAATGTTTTCAGCCAATATAAGGAAAGGTTGATATCTGAGGGAAACATAAGTGCATATAATCCATGGAGCAAAGAGGAAGATGAAAAATTAAAGTCGGAACATGCACGGAATCTGAGCATTTCAGAGATCAGCAAGCTTCATGGACGCACATCCGGCTCAATCAGCAGCCGGCTGAAGAAGCTGGGAATATTGGAATAAGTTGCCGCCGTATCGACCATTCTGCCGGCACACACGAGGTTCCGGAACCCATTCTGATTGTACGATATAGAATTTCACTAAATTTATGCATCTACTAGCTGCTTCTATCAACGGATAATAAAAACAGCATATAGCAGGATTTTGGATAAATTGGAGTTTTCTAAATAAAAATGTTCATTATTTGGATGCTGGAAAAGTGGTGCGATAATTCCGCACTAAATATCAATCTTTCCTATATGCATTGCGTTTTCTTGCAACTATCCGCTTATCAAAAAACTAAGTCGATATAATTTGACTTTCATGGAGCGTACTTTTGCCATACATTGCAGGCGAATCGTATTTAATTATCCATGATTATTTCATCTTTCCAGCTTTCTCCATGAAGGAGAGCCGGAATATTTTTGCGTGTCAGACAAATGAACCGTTTTCTCCGTTGAATAGATAAAATTCGAATATTCTTCATATAATCCGTATAGTATGGGATTTATTAATGAGGATGAGGAACTCTATTCAGGAAAGGATGTAATGATATGAGTACAAGTTATAATTCGTATATTCGCGGAAGATGGATCAAGTGGGGAGCTATTGCTCTGGTGGCATTGATACTGGTTATCGGGTCTTATTCCACCTATAACGGGCTGGCGGTTGCGGATCAGGAAGTACAAAGCCAGTGGAGCCAGGTGGAGAATGTAATGCAGAGAAGGGCGGATTTGATTAGTAATGATGTGGCGGCTGTCAAGGGGTATATGAAGCACGAAGAAAAAGTGTTTGGAGATATCGCGGCGTCCAGGTCCGTCCTGTACAACGGAACAACCGATATTAACGGAAAATTGGCTGCAGATGATCAAATAGCGGCTTCAGCCAGAAATATCCTGGTGTTGGCGGAAAATTACCCTGACCTGAAGGCAAGCGAACAGTTTTCAAATTTACAGACGGACATCTCAGGTTCTGAAAACAGGGTGGCTGTTGCAAGGAAAGATTTTATTGATTCGGTTCAGGCTTACAATACAAAAGTGATCCGGTTCCCCGGTAACATTTTTGCCCGGTTTATGGGGTATGAGACCAGGGATTATTTCAAAGCCAGCCCAAATGCGCAGGAAGCGCCAAAGGTTGATTTCGGAAGCTGACCAGAGGTTGATTTCGAGGCTGACCAGAGGTTGATTCTGGAGGCTGACCAGGAATTTTGAATACCGGCAGTTGCCGGTGAAATAAGAGAAATACACATCGAGGGCGTCGGATGGAGGCTCTGCTGCCACTGAAGCCGGGAAGTGAAACTTCCCATTAAAGCAGCAGGAGTCTTGTATCTTGAGGAAGGTAGTAATTTTAACAGGGAAAGAGGTGGTGTCTGGTGAAAAAACTTTTGGCTGTAATGCTTTTAATATTAACAATAATCAGTCTGTTCCCTTCTGCCGCATTTGCTGCGTCAGAGTACCCTTCACCTACACCTGAGTTTTTTGTAAATGATTTTGCAAATGTGCTGGATCAGAGTACGCGGGATAAGATCCAAGTCCTTGGCAAGCAGCTTGAAGATCAAACGACGGCACAGGTGGTAACCGCGACGGTAAAAACTCTGGACGGGCAGGACATAGACAGCTATACAAATGAACTCTATAGAAAATGGAAGATCGGGCAGAAGGGGAAGGACAACGGGGTCCTGATCCTTGTTTATGTAGCTCCCAAACAAGAGAGAAAGCTTCGAATAGAAGTAGGTTACGGTCTTGAGGGTGCCTTGACGGATATCCAGACCGCGCAGATCAGAACGAATTACATGAACCCGTATCTGAAGAGCGAGGACTATAACAACGGTATATATAACGGCTATGCTGCAGTTGTGGAAACAGCGGCAAAAGAATATGGCGTGACGATTGACGGGGGCAGCCAGGTTCGTGTTCCTCCGGACACTACGCGTACTTCGTCAAGGGCAGGCCGCAATATCATGTATATGATTGCCGGTATTCTATTTTTGCTTGTGGACGGTATCTTCTTCCGCTTCAGAATGTCAAGAGCATTGATGAGAATCGCATTCTACAGCAGAATCTTCGGAGGACGGGGTGGATGGGGTGGCCGCGGAGGCTGGGGCGGAGGCGGCGGCTTCGGTGGCGGCGGAGGCGGTTTCGGAGGCTCTTCGGGAGGTGGCGGAAGCAGCGGCGGCGGTGGAAGCAGTGGCAGCTATTAAGAAAAAAGCGTATTGGATTAAAAGACCGATACGCTTTTTTAAGGCTATTTGTGAAGCAAATCCAGGCAAGCAAATCCAGGCAAGCAAATCCAAACAAGCAAATCCGAGCAAACAAATCCGGGAAAACAAATGTTTTATTACAACTCTGCAACTTTTTCGACAGGAATACAGTATAATGTCTATAACATAAAAAATATTAAAAATTGGGAAATGCGAGGTTATAATTGATGGAAAATTTCACCGGCGGTACAAATCCAAATCCGAAAGTAGCTGGCAGGATGGTATCCAAGGTAGTGAAATGGGGCGCATTGGTGCTTGTTGCGGTAATAGTATTTACTTCGATCGTAGGTTCTGTGCCGGCAGGCTATGTCGGTGTTACAGTTACAATGGGTTCCGTATCACAGACGGTTCGCAGCGAAGGAATATACTTTAAGCTTCCTTTTGTACAGACGATCAGGATGATGGAAGCCAGGACGCAGAAGGTGGAGTGGAATAATGCGGCATCCCCGATAACCGCCGCCAGCAAGGATTTGCAGGATGTCTACATACAAGCGGTTGTAACGTTTCACATCTCGCAGGACAAGGCACCTAAAGTATTTCAGACAATAGGCATGGACTATGCGGACAAAAAGGTTGTACCATTGACGCTTAATGCCATCAAGACGCATACAGGCAAATACAATGTCGCAGAGATACTCAACAACCGGGAGAAGATTACAAACGATGTGAATAAGGATGTGGCGACCCTGCTGCTTGCGAATGATATTATCCTTGAAAATGTTTCACTGGTGAATATCGATTTCAGGAAAGAATACAAGGATGCCATTGAACAGAAGCAGATCGCAGAGAAACAGGTAGAGACTCAGCAGTATACATTAAACAAGCAGGCGTTGGAAGCTCAGCAGCAGGTTAAAAAGGCCGAAGCGGATAAACAGGCGCAGATCCTCGCGGCAGAAGCGCAAAAGCAGGCGAAGATCCTTGAAGGTGAAGGAATAGAGGAATTCAACAAGAAAGTGACGCAGAGCATCACAAAGGACTTGCTTGACTACAAGGCTCTTCAGAACCAGGAGAAAGCGATTGACAAATGGAGCGGGCAGTATCCAAGTGTCGTAGCCGGCGGTGAATCGGTTCCGCTGATACAGATGCCAAGTTCAGGCACAGGCGGTTCCGCAGCAGGCAGTGGAAACAACGACAGCAAGACTTCGTCTTCAGGTAATTAAACTGTATTGTACTAACTAGCTGCAGAAAATTTCATCGAATAAAAAGCCTACAATAATCATAAGAATATCACTATTGACCGAATCGGTTTATAGTGATATTCTTGTTGTAGACCGAATCGGTCGATGATAAGCGAGAGGTGAATATTTTGGAAAAGTTTATAAATCTACCGGCAGAGAAACGGAATACGATCATTGATGCTGCGCTAGCAGCCTTTAGCGCAAATGGCTATAAAAAAACCTCCATAAGCGATATCGCTGCTGCTGCCGGAATTTCAAAAGCAATGGTTTTTCATTACTTCGGTACAAAAAAAGAATTATACCTTTACTTGATTAATTTGTGCTGTGATATTGCTATGACTGCATTTAATGAAAAGTTTGACAACGCCGTTACCGATTTTTTTGACAGAATCAAGCTTGCGACGAGTATTAAAATTTCAGTTATAAAAATACACCCTGCTATTCTTTCCTTTATGGGCAGTATGTATTTTGAAAAAGATGATAAGGTGAAAGCGGATATACAGGCTATTGTGGCAAAGTATGAAGGCATAAGAGACCGCCTTGCTTTTGATGGCATGGATGCTTCGAAATTCAAAGACGGCATTGATCCAAAGCTTGTCATGAAAATACTGGTTTGGTTTACAGAAGGGTATGTCAGCAAATCGCCAATGAGTGCAGGACTTGATATTGAAGCTATCTGCAGGGAGTTTGATGAATGCATGAATTTGCTTAAAAATAATTTTTATAAAGAAGAGTATGTCTGATGGATGAAATCATAGGAGGGTACAGTCATGAGTGTCATTGAATTGAAGAATCTCACAAAACATTACGGCAAGGCAAGAGGCATCATCGACGTGAATTTGAATGTCGAGCAAGGCGAGGTTTTCGGCTTTATCGGGCCGAACGGTGCGGGAAAATCGACCACCATCCGCGCGCTCCTGGGGCTCATCTATCCTACGAGCGGCAGTGCGGCCATCTTCGGCAAAAGCTGCACCGAGTACCCTGAGATCAGAAAAGAACTTGGATATCTGCCTTCGGAAGTGTTCTATTACGATAATATGAGAGTGATCGACCTGTTGAAATATTCCGCCGGTTTTTATAAAAAGGACTGCACAAAACGGATAAACGAACTTGCGGAAATAATGGATCTGGATCTGAAAAAGAAGATCGACGACCTTTCGTTTGGTAATAAGAAAAAGGTTGGCATTGTACAGGGACTGCTTCATGAGCCGAAACTGATTATACTCGATGAGCCGACCAGTGGTCTGGATCCGCTGATGCAGCAAAAATTCTTTGAACTGATCGGTCAGGAGAACCAAAAGGGCGCAACGGTATTCTTTTCTTCACACATACTCGGTGAAGTTCAGAAAATGTGCAGTAGAGTGGCCTTTATCAAAGAGGGCCGGATCATTAAACTTGAAAAGATGAGTACATTACAGGAGAACAACTACAAGAGGATCAGTGTCGAAGCAAAATCCGCGATCACCAAAGAGGCTTTTAATGTCAGCGGAGTGAGTGATTTCAATCTTAAAGGCAATACAGCCAGCTTTATATACAAGGGCAATATCAACACCATGATGAAGAAGATTGTAGAAATCGAGCTTCGCAACCTCTCCATCGACGAGCCCGATTTGGAGGAAATCTTCATGCATTACTACGCAAAGGAGGATTGAACGGTATGAATATGTATCTGCATGAGCTGAAGTCCATGCGAAAATCAGCGATCCTATGGGCATGTTCCATCATCGCTCTGGCCGCGATCTTTTTGTCCGTCTATCCCAGCATGGTAAGGGATGCCGAGGATTTCAAAAAGCTGCTCGGAGGCTACCCGGCTGCTGTGAGGGCGATGCTGGGCATCAATCTGGACTATATTACTTCAATCCTGGGATTTTATTCGATGATATTTTCCTTTATAGTGCTTTGTGGAGCCATCCAGGCCATGATTTACGGTGCATCCATCCTGTCAAAGGAATCGCGTGAAAGAACGGCGGATTTTCTCCTGGTCAAACCTGTCTCCCGCTCTGCTATTGTCAGTGCAAAACTTTCGGCAGCTTTTACCATGATCCTTGTCACTGATATCATCTTTTATGCCGCATTAATCATTATGGTCAATCTTGTGAAACCGGCGGATTATGACGGAAACCTGTTTTTCATGATTAACCTTACATTGCTTTTTACCCAGTTTATTTTTATGGCGATCGGTGTTGTGGCTTCCGTATTCTTTAACAAGCTGAAATCCGTGCTTCCGATTTCACTTGGTGTCGTTTTCGGATTTTACATGATCGGTGCGCTGATTGCCACAGGTAAAAGTGATGATGCAGCCCGTTTCATTTCCCCTTTTAAATACTTTGATATCCCCTATATCATTAAGAACGCAAGCTATGAACCTGCATACATGATTGCCGGTGCGATAATTACCGTTGCTGCAATTGCGGCAAGCTATATCATTTATATCAGGAAGGATATCCATGCGGTGAGCTGAGGAGGGTGCATTATGAATATGTTTCTTAGAGAATTGAAAGCGAACAGGAAAGCATTGATTATTTGGAGTACCTGCATGGCATTGCTGGTCCTGAGCGGTATGGGCAAATATACGGCGTATTCCGCCGGTGGCGCCAGTAGTGATATTTTTAATAAAATGCCATATTCGGTGAAGGCATTACTTGGATTTGGTTCATTTGATGTCACGACCATGAGCGGTTATTTTGCGATGCTGTTTCTTTATCTGGAACTTGCAGCAGCGATTCATGCCGTACTGCTGGGCAGCGGCATTATTGCGAAAGAAGAACGTGACAAGACTACCGAGTTCCTGATGGTCAAGCCGGTGTCCCGGATCGCTATCCTCGCTTCAAAGTTTTTGGCCGCATTTTTGAATATAGCGGTCATGAACATCGTTTCACTATTATCTTCAATCGTTATGGTTTCCGCATATAATAAGGGGAAGGACATAACCGCTGAAATAGGGATGTTTTTTATAAGCATGTTTATTGTCCAGCTGGTTTTCCTGGCGGCCGGCGCGGCAGTGGCGGCATGCATCAGAAATCCGAAAGCCTCCGGTTCTCTTTCTGTCGGAATACTTCTGGCTTCATTCATGATATCCAAGGTAACGGATTTGTATGACAAACTGAATGTCCTGAATCTGCTGGTACCTTTCAAATATTTCAGTTATAAGGATATTGTGGAAGGCAAAGGCCTCAATTTTATGATTGCCCTGCTCTCAGTGCTGCTTGCTGCCGCCCTGCTCATTTCAACCTGCTTCTTTTACCGGAAGAGGGATCTGACAGTTTGATATTGAAGGGGCAGCTTGGCTATATATCTGGCAGCATGCCTTTTTTATATAGTAAATGTATGGTAAGATCATTACAGGGATGGTTGAAGTTTCTGAGCTAAATTGCGTCTTAACGGAGGGCTTTATGTTTGATGTGACTGCACTGGGAGAACTGCTGATTGATTTTACTCCCCACGGCATCTCTGACAATGGGAATCCCATTTATGAGAGAAACCCCGGAGGAGCACCGGCAAATGTTTTGGCGGCATTGACGAAGCTGGGGGCCAGGACTGCTTTTATAGGGAAAGTCGGGTATGATCAGTTCGGCAGTTTCCTGAGAGAGTATCTGGTTGAGAATCAAATTGATGTGACAGGCCTGAAGACATGTGATACGGTAAACACAACACTGGCGTTCGTACACCTGAACCATGCAGGTGACAGATCCTTCAGCTTTTACCGCAACCCGGGTGCGGATATGATGCTTGATAAAAATGATATCCCTGTCAACGTGATTGCCGGATCAAAAATATTTCACTTCGGTTCCATTTCAATGACGGATGAGCCGTCCAGAAGTGCGACCATCAGAGCACTGAACATAGCCAGGGAACATGATTTGATTATCAGCTATGACCCGAATCTGAGGCCTCCGCTGTGGAAATCGCTTTCCGATGCCGAGCGCGGGATCCGAATCGGCCTGGAATATGCCGATGTTCTTAAAATTTCCGAAGAGGAGCTTGAATTTATTACTAAAGAAAGCAATCTCGAAAGAGGAACCAAAATCCTAGATAATATGGGAATCGGAATGATTTTTGTAACGCTTGGATCAAAAGGAACGTTCTACAGGCATCACGCAGATATTGGAAAACTGAATACTTATGCGGTGAAGGTTGTTGATACGACCGGTGCCGGAGATGTTTTCCTTGGAGGGCTTCTTTACAAGCTGAAGGATATAAGCCGCAGAGATCTCGAATCTCTGAAGAAGGATGAAATAGAAAATATGGTAGATTTCGCAAATGCAATGGGTGCACTGACGACGTTGAAAATGGGAGCGATCCCGGCTGTTCCTGACATGGAAGACGTTATCAACTGTATGAAAAATACGCCGAAGCTGATTCTCTAGCAGGAAGAGTTGAACCTCAGACAGTAAATCGAGGATCATTTAAAGGCACCGGGATACCTTCTTATCATGGACGGAGTCCGGAGCCGATCTGGCAGGCGACAGACAAAATAAGCACTCTGAGGAGGGGGCTGGTCGCTGACGGGGTCAGCTGCTCGCCCATGCAACCTGAATGCTTATTTTATGTGAAGAATTTATGATCACGCGTTGCAGACAAACTTTACAGTATCCCTGCTGCACAATTTATCAAGGGAAGGGTTATTTTCCAGATATTCAACATTCATGAGTGTATAGCCTGCTGTAATATAACCTTCCCAGGAATGAAGAACCTCCTTTACCGCTTTATCGTTTGCTTTTATAAATTTCTTGAGATCCTTCAGCGTGCTGACTTTGGAATTCAGACCGCCCAACAGCTTCAAATAAATTGCATTGTCAAACGGTAACTTGATAGTACCCTCCTTCATTGATTTCAAGGTCGCTTCATAGTCCTTTACGGCAATAATGTATCTGGATGGTTGTGTTTTCTTTTTCCCGAACATTTTGACATCTCCTCTTAGATTTATTCTTGGAGCATTTGATGGTGTTGTGAAATGAAGCATAGAAGTGCATACACTTAATATGTGCTTTTTATTCGCAATATGCAACCTTTATTTGAAGATCGAAGAGAAAGTTTATGGAAACTTATTTCATTATTAAAATATCTGGTTCCAGATGGAAAGAAACTCGTCGCTTGATTTTTTAAATGCATCCGTGATGACTGGGTCAAACTGTGTCCCGCTGCCGGCAATAATGATCCGGCAGCTTTCCTCGTGCGATAGAGAGGGCTTGTAGCATCTCCTGGACCGCAAGGCGTCATAAACATCGACAATAGCCATTATCCGCGCGGACAGGGGGATGTTATAGCCTTTCAGTCCTTTGGAATAGCCGCTTCCATCCCACTTCTCATGGTGGCTTCTTGCGATGTCTATGCCCATCTTTACGAACGGATTGTTCGGGTACTTTGTGAAAACTTCCTCCAACGTCCTGGCGCCAAGTTCTGCATGGGTTTTCATGGTTTCAAACTCATCGGGCAGGAGTCTGGCCGGCTTGAGCATGATTGCGTCGGGAATGCCCACCTTTCCGATATCGTGAAGCGGGCTTGCGTGGAATATATTGGTCATGAACGTGTGATTAAGTTCATTGAGGTATTTTCCGTCTTTTTGAAGTTGGGTCGCAAGGAGTCTGCAAAAAAACTGCACTCTTTCCAGATGTCTGCCGGTATCGGAATCGCGTGATTCTGCAAGACGGGCCAAAGCAAAAATGGTAGCCATCTGTGAGTCCCATAGCTCCTGGATTTGATCATTCACCAAACTTTGAAGGTTTTGATTCTGCTCCTCCAGTTGTTTCTGCAGCCGCCTTAATTTCAAATGGGTTGAGATTCTTGCCTGAACCTCTTCAAGGTTGAAGGGCTTGGAAATATAATCGACGCCTCCTGCGTTAAAGGCTTCAATTTTTTCTTCGGTTTGGGTAAGGGCACTGATGAATATTACCGGAATTTCTCTTAGCTTTGGATTTGATTTTATCTGCTGACACAATTCATATCCATTCATATCAGGCATCATAATATCCAGCAGAAAGAGGTCGGGAGCCTCTTTTTCCGCCGCCAGCAAAGCAAGTCGTCCATTGGGCACGGGCCGTACTTTGTAACCCTGTGTACGCAGTATGCTGGCCAGGATCTGAAGATTGGCAGCGGTGTCATCCACAATCATAATGTTGACTTTGGCGGAGGAAGGAACGTTCGACATTATGTAGAACTCCTTTCACTAAGCAGGCTTATTAAAATGTCATATTTAAAATTATCGGCAAGTTCACGTAATTTTTTAGATAATTCGGGCGAATATCTGGCAACCCTTCCAATACATTCAAGAAGTGTATCCAGATCAGCCGACACAGTCGACTTCAGCATTTCGTCTGCCAAATCTGAAGGAATGATAGAGAGCATCTCCGGAATGAGTTTATCATTTTTTCTCTTGGATTTGGATGCGGTTTCCTTCGAATAAATGTAACGGACATTCAAACAATTGTGTATTGCCTCAAATATCTCATTTTCACTGAAAGGTTTCCTTACATATTCCGTTACGCCGCTCTTGAAAATCTCATCCTTCAGTTCCTCAAAAGCACTCGCTGTAATTGCGATGATGGGGAACTTCCGGCCTTTCTTCATTTTGCGTATTTTTTTGGTGGTCTCAAAACCGTCCATGACCGGCATACGTATGTCCAGCGTTATGAGATGGGGGTTCCAGCTCTTAAACATTTTTAATGCTTCAGCGCCGTTTTCAGCGGATTGTGTTACAAAACCTACTCTTTCAAGCAGATTCTTTAAAAGATCGCGGGTATCCTTGTTGTCATCGGCGATCAATATCCTGATTTCTCCCTGAGCAGGTTCCAGGCTGATTACATGCTTTGAGGGTGTAGTTTTGCGCAGGCCGTTTTCATTTCCTTCCGCAACAGGTATTTCCAACAAGAAGGTAGTGCCCTTACCCACTTTGCTCCTTACAAGGATATTGCCGCCCATCATATTGGCGTATTCCTTGCTGATAGCAAGGCCAAGGCCGGTTCCTTCCCTTTTATTTAAAACATTTGTTGCCTGTTCGAAAGAGTGAAATAATCTTGGTATGTCCTTTGGTTCGATTCCTGAGCCGGTATCTGTAACTTCGACGACAAGACAGTATTGTTCTTCGTCTATTTTGGAGGTATGAAAACTCAGCAGGATTTCCCCTTGTTCGGTAAATTTGATTGCATTTCCGAGAAGGTTAATAATGATCTGCTCAAGCTTGCTTTTATCTGCGATGATGTACTTTGGAAGTGTTTCCTTCAATTTCACCACAAATCTGAGCCCTTTGTTTTTTGTCCTTAGTTCAAACATGTCCTCCAGGTCATAAATCAGTTTATGCAGATCAAAAACAGTGGGGCACAGGATTGCTCTGCCTGCTTCGATCTTTGACATCTCGAGCACTTCGTTTATCAGGGTGAGCAAATGCTCCCCGCTGCGGTTTATGGTACTCAGGTAACGTTTTTGCGTAAGAGTCAGCAGCGGATCCCTCAACATCAGTTCCGAAAAACCAAGGATAGCGTTCATCGGGGTACGGATCTCATGTGTCACCGTGGCAAGAAAGGTGCTTTTTGCGCGATTGGCAGCTTCAGCTGATTCCTTTGCGATACGGAGCTCGTCCGCCGACTCGGTAAGCGCCTGTTGGGCACGCTGCCGTTCTGCGACCTCTTCAGTGAGCTTATTATTCACGTTCGTCAATTCGGCTGTCCGGATTATAACTCTTTGCTCCAGTTCCAGCTGGGATAATCTCAATGCTTCTTCAGCCTGACGCAGCTCTGAAATGTCACGTATGATTGCGATCACCTGATCCTCTATAAGAGGTACGAGTCTGGCTTCAAAAAAGCCTTGCCTGCCTTTGATGTCCAGTGCGTAACGTACAGTAGTTATTTTATCCAGACTTAATGATTGCTGAAGGGATTTTATCAGCAGGTTCGCTACAGGTCCGGGGAAATTGTCATGTATCAGTGTGCCGTGTATTTTAGCCGGCGGGAGTGTGAGCATGTTGTGTTTAGCACCGCCGCGGGAATCGAGGATCACACCGCTTGAATTAATGTGCAGCAACAGATCGGGAATGGCTTCAAAAATGGCATGCATTTGGATGTTGGCGTCAAAAAGCTCCTGTGAACTTAGTTCAAGCGAACGGCCAAGCATTTCACGGTCGGCATCGGCATCGACATAGGCTTTATTGACAGCTTCGAGAAATGCTTCGCAATTACCGGAGTCAGGAGGGATATCATTAAAATATTTTTTTATCTGGCGTTTGAGCAGACGATGCATCTGCATGATCGGTTAATCCTCCGCAATCGTAGTTACTGTCATAGTCTGATTGTGCAGTTCACATTTTACGCCGGGTGCGTAAGGAGATATTTCGCCATAGGAGTAGAAACCGGTCATGGGAATGTCCTTGCCCAGAACCTCCTGAACAGCTTCAAGCTCTTCTTCAAAACGTTGCCGGAGCACCAGCCTGCGGCCTGCACAGGTAACAAGGAAGGCAAGCTGAGGGGTACAGGGAGCCATTGATTTCAAGCTGGCTTTTGCAGCCTCCGCCGCACCATCAATCAATCGTTCAATATTGGTTTTCATCAGTCTTGAATAGGAGCCTTCGGGAATATCTCCTGCAAAGGTCATACTCTGATCTTCGTCATTAATGGAGATCAGGGATCTGATAACGCCATGAACTGCATTCCTGTCACGGAAGCTCAGGGGAAAAAAGTGGCCTGAATAAGGTAAATCATCTGCATATCTTCCCAGATATTTTTTATAGAGTGCTAAAGCCGATTGGCCGTCAAACTCGTACAGGACATTTCCTTCGGAACGTGTGACAAGCCTTTCGGGGCCGAAAGGATCCCAGCCGCCCATTGATCCGCACCCTATTTTCAGATGTTCACCATAGAAGCCCAGTATTGCCATTGTATCCTGTGCCGGCTCATCGTCCATAATGATGTAGGTCTTGTTAAAGATGGTCGGATCACCTGAGAGACCTCCCGCTATGGTAACGGACCCGGGTAAACGACCGGACAGCCCCTTGACCAGCTCACTTCCGTTAATATTCAACCTGTCTGTAAATATCAGGGCAAGAACCAGCTTGTCCTCTGTACCGGGATCATTGCCGGGGATACATGCCGGGATGCTGCCGGCAAGCATATCACCGGCCTGAAAGCTGTCAGCCCCCTGATCCAGCTGGATGCTTGCGCCTTTAATCGAAGTGTGTTCAAATTCAACAGCCGTGACGATCATGGAAACGTCATCAACTTGTACACCGCCGATCTCGCCATGCCCGGAACATCCTGCAATATGTGCCTGCGGATAATAGGACTTAAGCATTTTGACGATTCCTGTTGATTCCTTCAGAAGCTGAGTCGGGAAGAATGTAAGCACCAACTGAGCATTCTTGGACAGGTCGGTATGCATTTCCATGTCCCAACCGGATTCCTTACAATATTTTCGTTGCTCAAGCTTCATATGATTCTCCTTTTATATGAAAATCATCCATAATTATATTCTAGCACCCATAATATCCATTTACAATAGAGTTACTGTGAAACAGATACTTTAGACCTTGTTGTGAACTTGCACAAATTAAGATGTTAAATTTATAACAAAGTTTATCAAAAACATATTGATATCGTGTCGAAAATTTGCTATTCTTTAAAATAATCGCATATATAATGCTAATAATAAAAATAATAAAACAGTAAAAGGATGGTAGAATATGGGCAGTAATAAATCTAAAGTTGCAATTATCGGAGCAGGATTTGTCGGTGCATCCACAGCATTTGCGTTATCGTTGAAGCAAATGACAAATGAAATGGTATTGATAGATGTTTTTAAGGATAAAGCTGCCGGAGAAGCAATGGATATCAATCACGGACTGCCATTTGTCGGACAGATGAACGTATATGACGGAGATTACAAGGATGTTGCTGATTGCGACGCCATTATTATTACGGCAGGCGCAAACAGAAAGCCCGGAGAAACACGTATCGATCTTGCAAAGAAAAATGTTGCCATAGCAAAGGAAATCACGACCAACATCATGAAATACTACACCCGTGGTGTAATCCTGGTAGTAGCAAATCCAGTCGATATCCTGACATATAAGATACAGAAATGGTCGGGCCTTCCAAACGGCAGAGTTCTCGGAACCGGAACCGTTCTTGACAGTTCAAGGTTCAGATATCTCCTCAGTGAAAAATTCGATGTAGATGTAAAAAATGTCCACGGCTATATCATCGGCGAACATGGCGATTCACAGCTTCCGTTATGGAGTTCAACCCACATTGCGGGACGCAATATCAGAGAATATTTTAATAACGGTCTCAGCGACGAGGAAAGAGCATCGATCATTAACAATGTAAAGACTGCAGGTGCAGAAATCATCAAAAGAAAAGGCGCAACCTACTATGCAATTGCAGTAACGGTCAATACAATTCTTGAATCACTGCTTAAAAATCAGAATACAATCAGAACAGTAAGTTCCGTGATTAATGGTAATTACGGTATTGAGGATGTTGCGCTGAGCCTTCCTTCTGTTGTAAATGCCAACGGGGTAAAAAGAATAGAAGACCTGAATCTGACTGACGATGAACTGGTTGCTCTCAGATATTCGGCTGATCAGCTCAAGGCCATTTTAAATGAAGTAAAAGATCTATAATATTTGATAATAATTAAGGAGTGTGTTTCAATGGATTACAGAAAAGAATCTTTAAGACTTCACGGGGAATGGAAAGGTAAAATCGAAGTCATCAGCACGGTTCCTGTTAAAGATAAACAGGATCTCTCTCTGGCATACACCCCCGGTGTTGCTGAACCCTGCCTTGCCATTCAAAAGGATGTAGACCTTTCCTACCAGCTTACCAGAAGGTGGAACCTCGTGGCTGTTGTTACCGATGGTACTGCAGTACTTGGCCTTGGCGATATAGGTCCTGAAGCCGGCATGCCCGTTATGGAAGGCAAGTGTGTGTTGTTCAAGACCTTTGGCGATGTTGATGCGTTCCCGCTTTGTATCCGTTCAAAAAACGTTGAAGATATCGTACAGACTGTTAAGTTATTGGCAGGCAGTTTTGGCGGGGTCAATCTTGAAGATATATCCGCACCCAGGTGCTTTGAAATAGAAAAACGTTTGAAAGCGGAATGCGATATCCCGATTTTCCATGACGACCAGCATGGTACTGCCATTGTTACACTCGCAGCGATGCTGAACGCATTGAAGCTTACAAAAAAGGATATCGGTCAGATCGAAGTTGTTGTCAATGGTTCCGGTGCGGCTGGTATAGCTATCACCAAGCTTTTGATGGCTATGGGTTTGAAGAAGGTTATCCTTTGCGATACAAAGGGCGCTATCTATGAAGGAAGGGACAACCTGAACGCAGAAAAGGCGGAAATGGCCAAGATATCAAACCTCCATCAGAAGAAGGGCCTCCTGAAAGATGTCATTGTGGGCGCAGACGTTTTCATCGGTGTATCCGCAGCAGGAATGCTGACAGGAGAAATGGTGAAGACCATGGCTAAGGATCCGATCATATTCGCTATGGCCAATCCTACTCCGGAGATTATGCCGGACGAAGCAAAAGCAGCCGGTGTTGCTGTAATGGGAACAGGCCGTTCGGACTTCCCGAACCAGATCAACAACGTGCTCGCATTCCCCGGACTCTTCAGAGGTGCTTTGGATGTAAGGGCAAGCGACATCAACGATGAAATGAAAATTGCAGCTGCAAGGGCAATTGCAGAACTTGTTTCCGATAAAGAACTGACTGCGGAATATGTTATTCCTGCTCCGTTTGATCCGAGGGTCGGCGGAAACGTTGCAAAAGCTGTAGCTGCAGCTGCTATCAAGTCAGGCGTAAACAGAATTTAAGTTAAATAAAAGTACGGTATATAAATAATAGGGGCAGGGCTCGGTTGAAAAGAATCGAATCCCCGCCTCTTTTGATTGTTAAGCAGCAAAGGCTGGTCAGGGCGGACTGTATCTGCGTTAATTCCCGCTTGCCAACCGTTTGTTTTCGTACATCAGCGTATCGATCTTTTTCTGGAATTCTTCCATTTTCATGTCTGAATAGCAATCATAAACGGCATATCCGACACTGAACTCAAGTTTATATGGCTTGAAGCAGGACTCGTTATATCTGCCGATGCTGTCCTGTATTCTGGAGACTGCTGACTCAAGGATATCCTGATCCGATATGTCCATTATTATGTAGAACTCATCGCCGCCAAAGCGTGCAATAAAATCATTCGACCTGAGGCATGTTTTCAGCAGATGTACAAAGGTAATCAGTGCATCATCGCCCATATCATGACCAAGGTTGTCATTGATGGATTTAAAATGATCCATATCTATAAGAATGGCAGAAAAGGATGTACCTGTGGCGCTAGCACCAATTTTCTCCCTCAAGTGGTTTTCAAGCTTCTTGCGGTTGCTTACCCCTGTCAGATAGTCGGTGTATATGTACCTGTTCTGTATATTGAAATATACGAGGAGAATGGACAGTACAACGCTGTTGAGCATCAGCGACATTCCATAAAATATTAACTGAAGAAAGATGCTGGTAAAGGGAGGAATTACAAAGAAAACAAGTGAGAAGTAATGGTTCGTTTCAATCTTTTTACGGTTTGCTACGTTAAGGATAAATGAATATAAAATTATCAAAATCGTGATTGCAACCGGGATCCAATACAGCGGACCCCTGTGATATATGTTATTCTGATCTATGTAGTAGAACCAGCCGTTTGAGAATGTCAGCAATGTAAATATGATATTGAGCATATTCAGAACGATCAGAGCGTAGGATAACTTTAGGGTTCTTTTTTCATTGTGAAAAATCTGATGATGAACATATAATAGCCACAGAGAAGGCAACATGAGGCTTGTGAGAAAAATCAACAGATTGCCCCAGTAGTTTAAAACGGAATAAAAAGTACCGGGGTTTCCATCAAATCTTCCAAGGGTATCGAGGATAAGCAAAAGAGCAGTAAGCAACAATACCATTAAAAAAAGTCTGTTCTGCAGGGAATCCGTCTCGGAGTGCTTGATATAATGGACAAATATCACAATCAGTATTAAAAAAGAAAATATATTAAGGACAATATTACCTGTCAGATTTATAATACACAACCCCCGGTTTACACGTATATATTGATTATACTCCCCTTAAGGGATAATGGATATAAAAAAAGAAAAAAGACTGCACAAAGGCACGGTTTAATAGGGAAACTT
>JAEWQC010000062.1 GCA_023399355.1 Bacillota bacterium
ATGCTGTTTGCGCACAGTGCGGAAAAGAAACCAAGGTTCCTTTCAAGCCTCGCTTGGACAAGCCTGTATATTGCAGCGATTGTTTTTCCAATCGTTAAATTGATTTCTGACTAATTCATTTTGAATGAAAGTTTAAGCCCTGTGTATAACTATACAGGGCTATACTTGTGTAAGGATGTAATACTGGAATTAGTAAGCTTACAGGTTATTTGGTTGACATAAAACGTGATTCTCTGAACGAAGTTATCCATAGGGTTATTCACATTCAAAGATGCTTTATCTAGGTTATTCACAGGTTTATCCACATTATCCACAGGATTTATATTCACAAAACACTTGTTTTGTGAATATTTTTACCTAAACCGTATAAGACTCAAATGCTGCTGTTGGCAAATATAACTGCTGTAAAAAGAGATTGAGGAATGGTTTTGTTTTTGCAAAAAGCAGCCTAAAGTAGTACCGGTAAAAACAGAGATCCAATTATTTTATTGATTGAGTATAGATGGTATAATTTTCTGAGAAAATTGTTATAATTCTAACAGCAGCGAGAAGGATTTAATAAACACATGTTGAATACATATATATGCCTTTCGAATAAAAGCTGTTAAGGTATGTACCACTCGGGTAATAATATGCTGATACACTCCATATTCTGAGTAGTACTAGTATGACAATATGTATAGGAAAGGGGCAGTGGTTTATGAATTTCATTATAAGCGGTAAAAATTTAGAGGTCACTGAGGCATTAAAGGAAAGGGTGAACAAAAAACTCGGGAAACTGGAAAAGTTTTTCAGTCCCCAGACTGAGGCGCATGTGACGATGAACGTTCAGAAGAACAGGCACATCCTTGAGGTGACTATACTCTCTAGCGGTATTACCTTACGTGCTGAGGTTGCCAATGAGGATATGTATGCATGCATCGACAAGGCTGAAAATATACTGGAAGGTCAAATCAGAAAATACAAGACCCGGCTGGAAAAGAAGCTGCATACTCCGGCATTCCAGGCAGATAACTTCAGCACCGAACCAGCAGTGGAGGAAGAGAAGGAATTCAAGGTACTGCGTACCAAGAGGTTTGCAATTAAACCCATGCCTCTGGAAGAAGCCATACTTCAGATGAATCTGCTTGGACATGAGTTCTTTATGTTTTCAAATGCAGAATCCAATGAAGTCAATGTTGTGTATAAACGTAAAGATGGAAATTACGGTTTGATAGAACCCGAATTCTAGATATTTTCTGCATAGATGATCTTGATCTGAAGGGCCTGTTTCAGAACCAGTAAAATTGTTTTGAAACAGGCCTCCTTTGCATAGTGCGGATTCTGAAAATCCGATTTTTGTGCTTTTTTCACAAAAAAGACTGACTCAAAATGATCATCTTCAGACAGTCCCCTCTTGCTCGGAATCAGGAAAATTCAGCAGGGATCATGCATTATCCCATTTCGTTTCCGTTTTTATCTACGGAGATCACTTTGACTCTTCTGCCAGGCCACCAGTTCAATTCTCCCATTTTTACAGCTATTGCAGGAACCAGCAGACAACGGATGATAAAGGTGTCCAGAAGGAGTCCGGTGGATGCGGCAAAGCCTATTTCCAGAAGAGGTTTTATTGGAGAGGCCATCATCGCACCAAAGGTTCCAGCCATGATGATACCGCAGGAGGTAATGATGCCGCCTGTGGATGCCAATGCACGCTGCACGCTTCCTTTCACATCTCCGGGTTTGTATTCTTCTTTGATGCGCGATATGAGGAAAATGTTATAGTCAACACCCAGTGCTACCAGGACGCAGAAGGAGAAGAACTGTACCGTCCAGTGCAGGCCGTCATACCCCAGTATTTCCTGAAAGAAAAGATAGGATATGCCCATTGTAGTAATATAACTGAAGATAATGGTTAATATCAGGTAGAGCGGTGTTACAAAACTTCTCAACAGAATAACCAGTACGACGAATATTCCAAGCAGTACAAGGCACATTACCAGAATAAAGTCGCCGGAGGTGACATCCCTTACTTCGCTTAATATTGCCGTAGCTCCTCCGATGTGATACTCTGCACCTTTAAAGGAGGTTCCCTTTATTGAAAAAGCCATAGTGGATTTTAATGCTTTGACCGTATCGAGAGCATCACTTGTATAAGGCGGTATTGAAAGAATGACTTCGAATATGACGGCATTTGATGACGGTGCAATGTAATTTTCCATGGCATCTTTAAATTCAGGATAATCAACCAACACCTCAGGTGGAAGGAAGAATACGCTGCTAAGAGGATTGCCACTGTCGGTGCTGTTTTTTGTATAGGCTGTACCCGCATCCTCTATTTGAGTGAATGCATCATTCATTTTCGTCAGTGCGCTGCTGCTTTTCTCAAGGGACCCCGATATTTTGTTCAGTCCATCAGGGGCTTCGGATACCCCTGAGGCAGCTTTACGCTGGCCTTGTTCTATTTCAGAGAGGGAGGCTTTTATTTTAGTCAGACCCGAATTGGCTTTTTCAATTCCAACTTTAATATTTCCCAAAGCCGCAGAGGAACTTGCCAGACCGCTCTGTGCAGAAGCAAGTCCTTTTTGGGACTCGCCGAGCCCTCCGTTAAGCTGCTCGAGTCCAGGGAGTACCTGCTTTAGAGTACCCAGTGCCCGCTGATAATTCTCATTTGCCACCAGAGCGGGTGTCTGTGCTGCCATGCCTTCGAGAAGCTTCTGCATGCCTTGAAGTGCGGAGATCATGTCGGTAAGGTTTTGCGTGCCGGTTCCGAGCCCATTGTTAAGCAGGTCCAGGCTTTTTGTGAGTTGATCGAGTCCGTTCGCTACCGAGGCGGTACCGCTTGAAAGTGAGGCCATTCCATCGCTCGTGCTGCCAATTCCCTGAACAGTTGCCTTCGTACCGTCTGAAAGTTTGGACATATCCGAACTGCCTGTCTGTAAGCCGGAGGAGATTTTATCAATTCCGGTTTTCATTTCATCCAGCCCTTTAATTAATGGACTGAACCCCCCTCCCAAATCGCTCATACCGGTGGTAAGTCGGGTGAGCTGGCTTGGCAGGCTTGCTTCTGTTATTTTTTCTCCAAGAGGTCTGGTTGCGGTACGTACTTTAAGAACGTTGTCTGTCTTGACCAGATTTTCGGCAATTGCGTCAATCGATTGCAGTGATTGTGCCGACCACATATCCATATCGGTTTTCATTACGATTTTCAATGGCATCAGTTTGCCCTGATCAAAGCTTTCCTTCATCATTTTAAAGCCCTGGATTGAGCTGGTAAAATCAGGCAGCTCCTGCAACTGATCATAAGAACGGCTGCTGAAACCAGCGGCAATAAAAAGTGGGAGTAAGACTACGAGACTTGTGATGATAAAGCGGAAAGGCTTTTTTGTTACAGCTTCTGAAATTTTTTGCCAGAAGGAGTTGATATTTGGCTTGTTACTGATGGTCGAAGGGTGGCGGGGCCAAAATATCTTCTCGCCCAATATGGCAATTATGGCGGGCAACAGGGTCATTACAGCCAGCAGCGTTATTGACACACCGATCGCTACACTTGGACCCGTTGCATTGAAAAGCCCGAATTTAGCGAATACCATGAAAAGGA
Source organism: Bacillota bacterium (assembly GCA_023399355.1). Lineage (GTDB taxonomy): Bacteria > Bacillota > Clostridia > Acetivibrionales > DTU013 > UBA1305. The sequence continues at coordinate 3,581 of JAEWQC010000062.1, forward strand.
AACCTACAAGAACAGTTCCACCGCTTGAAATGATGGCGGCTCCGGTTCCAGGCAGGGCATCCGCCAGCGCATCCCTGGAGGCCTTGCCTGCAGCCAGTCCCTCCCTGTATCTGGAAATCAACAGCAGGCAGTAATCTGTGCCGGCTCCAAACAGCACGGCGATCAGGAAAGTTTCAGTAAAGGAAGAAACTCTGAAGCTGACTTGTACAAGTGCGGCAATGATTCCTCTGGCAATGGAGAAGGACACTCCTACTGTTGCCAGAGATATCAAAGGGGCAATCGGGGATCGGTATACAAACAGGAGGATGATTAATACCAGTACGATCGTAATCTTTACTGTCAGATCCATACTCTTGTTGATGGTCTCATTCTCTTCCTGACTCATTACGGCATCTCCCGTAACGGCTACCTTGAGGTCTTCAGGCCTGACTGGTGCTGTATCAATAACCTTGCTGTCTTTGTTGATTCCCAGGATCCTCTTCAATTCCAGTACGGTTTCATTCGTCTCCTCTTTGTAGGAAGGGGTTGTCAAGCTTAGTGACAGCATTGCCGCTTTCTGATCCGCACTTGTCAGCTCTTTCTCCATTTCACTGTTCATGTTGGGAGAAATGATGGACCCAATAAACAGTCTGGTTTTATTCTTGTCAAAATAAGCGTCCAGTTCTTTCAAATAGTTCCGGTCAGCCTCTGTCAGGCCGCTGTCCCTCTTAACCATAACGACGGCAGAGCTTCGTCCGCCCTTGTTACTAAAAAGGTCCGTCAGCATTTTACTGGCTTTTATGGAATCAACATTACCCGGAAGAAAGGTTGCCTGGTCGCTGCCTGACACGCTGTTGAGGCTCGGAGTCACAAAAAAAACGGCAGCTCCAAGCAACAGCCAGAAGATGGCCAGTGGATACCGGAATTTTATATTGAAGGTGATCAACTTCTTAAACATGCTCACTCTCCTATGTTTCTTCCTGTTTTATAATTCATGTGGAATGGATGCTTTCCCTGATCCCATTCTCCGATGTTTCTTCCTGTTTTATAATTCATGTGGAATGGACGCTTTCCCTGATTTCATTCTCCTATGATTTCCTCGTATTTAATGATTAATGCGGAATGGATGCTTTCCCTGATTTCATTTTCTTCGAACTTTATTCCAAGAGCCTGAAGGTTGTAGACGATAAGAGGATAGGAATATTCCACGGGATCTATTGCCGCTTCTTCCTGCAGCCAGTCCGTAATGAAGGTATACACGGAGCCCATGAAGGAAATAGCCGCAATTTTTATATTGGGGAGGTTGATAATCCCTTTCCTCTGCATTTCACCAAAAAATTCTTCCAGCAATACGGAAAAGCGTTTGTTATTAGCTGCGCGTTTTTGTTCAAAGCGGGGATTGAGACCGACGGCTTCAATGAGCATGATCCTGCCGAGGGACCTGTTTTTCCAAAAGGCGCGCAGTGCAAGCGTAATTGCTTTACATACGCTGTCTACCGGATTTTCGAGAAGATGCTCCACTCCGTATTCGATGACGTTCAGGTAGATATTGTTCATTTCGTCGTAAAGGGTCTCAAACAGCTCTTCCTTGTTGCTGAAATAAAAATAGAAGGAGCCTGTGGAAATGCCTGCTTCATTAAGCACATCCCTGACGGTAGTACCGTGATACCCTCTTTCTGCGAAGACTCTGGCTGCGGTGTCCAAAATATGGCGCCTCTTTGCATCTTTTCGTTCTTCAACGTCTTTCGGTGTTTTATATACCATAATGGCGAACCCTCCATGGACTTCTCTTCTCAAGCATAGAACGACATGTCGTTCTATATAATATTATGTTCCTGGAAATTGGAAATGTCAAGGATTTCAAGGAAGGTTCGAATCAGCCGGAAAATAGTAGAAAGAGAGGTGAATTTATGCTAAAGTGGATAGGTAAACTGCAAATTGCAAGGAGAAAATGGTGAAACTCATAGTTTAAAAGATATTTTCCGGGAATAACGGTTTTCTACCTGTTGATCTGATAAAAAAGAAGATCATGGAATAGATTGCTATTGCCGAACAGTATATAGTACCGGTAGGAAAAGGGGTGAAAGTATGAAATATATTGATTTATCTCAGAAGATAGATAATGGGATTCCTGTTTATCCGGGTGATGACAGTGTGTCGCTGATACAGGTGAAGCAGCTTGAGAAAGATCATTACAATGCGTATGCCTTATCGAGCGGCTTGCACGTGGGCACTCACATAGATTGTCCGATGCACCTGCTGGACAGCCCGTTAATGATGGCCGATTATGCACTGGAAAGCTTTGCGGGCAGGGGTTTTCTGATAGATGCTAGGGGTGTGGCAGACATGGATTATGTGGAGGAGTATAATAAAACAATCCAAAAGGATGATATCGTACTGATTCTCACCGGAATGGATGCTTTCTACGGCAGTGAAAGGTATTACAGGGATCATCCGGTCGTAACGGAACGATTGGCGCATTTCCTGGTTTCCAGGGAAATAAAAATGTTGGGGATGGATATGCCGTCCCCCGATTATCCGCCATTCCCAGTTCATAAGGGCCTGCTGGGCAATGGAATATTTGTTTTGGAAAACCTGACCGGCCTGGACAAGCTGCTTGACTTTAAGGATTTCGAAGTAATTGCAGCACCGCTTAAGATCTATGCTGAAGCCAGTCTGACGAGGGCTTTCGCGAGATGCCTTCAATGTACAGGGCTGTGATGATTTGGAAGGGGGGGGTTATGAATAACGGAACAACGGAAAGGGTAGTAGGCCATTTTAACAGAGTGGCTTTGCTGCCTGATAAGTGGGATCACAACCAACAGTATCAGAAGTATATGCTCAAGCAAATAGGCGGTAGAAAGTCAAACGGACTGGATATTGGCTGTGGAACAGGTGAGTTTTGTAAAAGCCTCCTGAGCAAATGTGAACATGTCATAGGAATAGATGTTGCGCCTAAAATGATTGAAGAAGCTTTAAAAAGAAATCCTGACAACAGGATCGACTATTTTGTATCAGATGTGGATAAATTTCTCGAAGGCAGGGAAGATAGTCTTGAGGTAATTGTCAGTATAGCTGCCTTTCATCATTTGGACTATGAGGTGATCCTGACCAAGTGCATGAAAGCTTTAAAAAAGGGAGGCATACTTATCATACAGGATCTCTATTCGGAAAAAACGCTTGTATTCAAGCTGTTGTCCTTGCTGGGGATGCTAATTAATCCTTTTTTTATGCTTGCGAAGAATGGTAAATTGCATATAACCCGGGAAGAAAATAAAATCTGGGGTAATCACAGAGAAGACGACCATTACAACAGCATTGCCGAAATCAAAGAAATGTCCGGAGTTGCTTTGGAAAAATGCAAAATCAGAAGACATCTCTTCTGGAGATACACTCTGGTTTATCGTAAACTGTAATGGAATATGCAGGCTGAGATGTTGTTTAAGTAAGTAGTCCCTGCTATTGTACCCCGAGGTCTTTCGACTGTCAAATAAGGCTGACCATACCAGGACTCAGCCAACGCATAAGTCCTGGTACAGGGAGAGATGAACAGAACTACTGTCCTTTATGCTTTTTCTTCTTCTTTTCCTGCCTTAACTCAAATTGCCTTTCTTTCTCTTCTTCCTTTTTTTCTTTAGTTCCTATTCTTCTTTTTTCCTTATTTGCTTCATACTGCAGCTTCAAAGCATTTTGTGCCTTGGTTCCGATTCCCCTGTTTTCAGTTGCATTCCTGATTTCCCGCTGCAGCCTTTTGGGATTCATCTTCTTCTCGTCAAGTCTGTCAGCAATAAACGTATTATCGAACTGCAAGCGGTTAAAGCGCTTCAATAAAAAGTCATACACCTCGTAGTCCTTTGGTTCTGAACCAAATACAACCTTTGTAATTTCAAAGGATTCTTCATGGACTCTCTCAAATACCCCAACCCAGAATGTCCCATCAAAAAATACAGTTAGCTTAATACTAGCCTTCATTTTGGTACGCCTCCTGATAAAAAATTCATATCAGAGAATGGACAACCCAGGAGGGCAGGTTACTGCTATCTGTAAAATACAGATGGGTTCGGACTACCAACCGAAACTGTGTTTTTATCTCTGCTAATATATTACTACAAATGCAGAATACTGCGCAAATTCTCTTACATCCTGCATCTGTTGCAGCTTTGTGAAAGGATGAGAAACAATAATTTTTTTATATGGGGTTGACATGGAATGTAAAGCGTACTATACTAAAAATGTAAAGCATGCTATACTAAATATGTGAAGTTTACTATACCTTAAGGAAAGGAGAGTAAAATTGCAAACTAAATTGCCGGAATTGAGAAAAGCGGGAAAAGTTACTCAGAATGAGCTGGCTGATGCAGTAAACGTTACAAGACAAACGATTATCTCTATAGAAAATGGAAGGTATCATGCCTCTCTTTTATTAGCACATAAAATAGCACAATTTTTTAAAGTATCTATTGAAGACGTTTTCATTTTTAATGAGGAGGATGAAAATATATGATGGGGTTTTTTTGTGTCAGCAAGGCAAAGAGCAATGAAGAGTATAAAAAAGTTATTAAAGCCAGAATGAATTTAATGGTATTGATTTTTGTGATAGGTTTAATCACATTAATTGTATCGCTATTGGCTGAAAAAATATGGAAGGTTGAAATCAGCGAGCATATGATTGGCTTATATTGCGGTGTTGGAACAGGTCTTTTAGTCGCATCCGTTATTTTGTGGATCAAGAATTGGATGATTTTAAGAAATGAGACGAGATTAAAAGAAAGCAGACTTTGCAATACAGATGAAAGACTAATGGAAATTAGTAATAAAGCCTTCCGGATGGCTACGATTTTCCTGGTGGCTGCCTTATATGCCTGCGGTATCATCGGAGGCCTGTTTTATCCGATTTTGGTGAAAGTGCTTATGATATTGATTTGTGTATTTTTAGCAGCTTATATGGTTACCTACAAAATATATGAGAAAAAGATGTGATTTGCAATGAGGAAAATTAATGTAATATCCCTACTTTCTATAATCGTATTATTGTCCTGCGCATGCATGTTTGTAAATTCATTTATTTTTCCGCTTTATGATTGGATCATCAGAATGGCAGGAGTTATTATGATGATATCAATGGCAGGAATCGTTTACAATACGGTTAGAATGAGATATGGCAAGGGAAATACATGATTTGCAGAGATGAACGGAAGAGCGAAGAATCAATTCCAGGAGGGGATTATTTGAAAAATATAAATTATAAAACGAACAGAGGATTGTTTATTGGAGTTTTACTGTCAGCGATCTTTTTTGGAGCAGAAGGATCGGGTTTGGTATTGCCGGATGTGATAAAGGGTTTTATCCTTGGTCTGGCCCTACTTGGATATGGGTATGGCTTCTATGGAATGAAGCATGATATCAGCAAGCTTAGTAAATGGAAAAAGGCTTTGCTGCATAGAAACGTGAGCAAGCTATGAGATTGTAGAGGTGTCCGGACAGGAATTCCGGTTTGGCATACGGCAAATCGCATCAGGTATATCGGGGATAGGGGTGCTGCAAATTCGATAAGGGATTTGCAGCTTTGCATCTTAACAGGCAGGTGTTTTGTATGGAGATATAACCAATATTGGTCAAGTTCCAGGACTTCCACTTCTATAAGCGGGAGCTCCGCATCGGGGGTTCAGTTGGAACAGGCCTCCATCTGAACCCTTGATGCTCAGCAGGATGAAAAAGCTTGATTTTCACCTGGGCAAAACAAGTACACTGAGATCAGACGAAACAAGTTCACTGTGGATATGGCATTGACATTTCTTATCAGGAGTGCTATATTTAAAATTAATTTATACGTATAAATGAATGGCGCTTTTATAATTTAATTATGCAGGAAAATGCCGTTCAAAATACAGGTGCGGGATATGAATGAAAAGAAGAGCATTTCAAGCAGAGATGTGGCTCGTGAAGCAGGTGTGTCCCAGGCTACGGTCTCCTATATACTCAATGATGTTAAGAATATACGGATCAAGCCCGAAACGAGGGCTGCCGTTCTGGAAGCCGTTAAAAAGCTGAATTATCACCCGGATGAGATCGCCAGGGGGATGAAGCTCAAAAAGCCCATGTCTATCGGGGTCGTCACCGACCGGAACATCACAAACTTTTATTTTATGAAGACCCTGGAGGGCATCAGGGACGGGACGCAAAAGAATGATTATTCCGTCACACTGCTGTTCAATAAACCGGAAGAAATCGCAGAAGCCGATTACATAAGGTATTACAATTCCAACAGGCTCGGCGGGATTATCTTTGCTTTTGCTTCGTTAAGCGGCGAGATGGTGGAATATCTGACAACAAACGGCATTCCTTTTGTAAGAGTCGATCCGGTGCAATCCTCCGGTGGTATGTGTCAGGTATGTACGGATCACCTAAGCCATATCCCCGCCGTCATCAGACATTTCAAAGAAAAAGGGATGAGAAGGATAGGATATGTCGGTCCTGCACCGTCAAACGCCGAAGATGGAAGACTTGAAGCTTTCAGAGATGCGATGGGTGGCTGCAGGCTTTTCATTGACGAAGACCTTATCGCAACAAGTTCCTTTAATGATGAAGAGATATCAATGGCTGTACATAGGCTTATTTCATCAGATAAACGTCCGGATGCGCTGCTTGCGGGGTCACCGCGCTTTGGCCTGATCTCCCTGAGATGTGCATTAAGCCTGAAGCTCAAAGTACCCGGACAGTTGAAAATCGTTACACTTGGTTCTTCCAACTTCTTTAACATTGTATATCCTTCCATGTCTGCCGTAGAGCTGCCGTTGTATGATATGGGCTTTCGCTCGGCTGAGATGCTGGCTGAAAGAATGAAAGGGAATGAATTGCCAAAGTCCATAGTGTTGCCGTCAGAACTGGTTATCAGGGATTCCAGCTGATTCTGGCAGAAATTCTGTGGAAGGTTGTTTACTGCATCTTTATAATCAATTAGTGAAAAATTACAACATATTTATACGTATAAGTGAGGGACATCCGATGAAGGCCAGACAGATCCTGATTAATTTTATGAAAAACCATGCAATAAGTTATATCGCCGGTTTACTGATCCTTTTCGGCACAACTTTTTTAGCCATGCTTATTCCCAAACTGCTTGGCCTGATTACGGATGGCTTGAACAGAAAGGATACAGCGCAGAGCAGAATTATTCAAAATGTATTATTGATGATGGCGATTGTAATTTCCGTATTCATTCTCAAATTCCTGTGGAGATATTTTCTGATAGGGAATTGCCGGTCAATTGAGTGCTATCTCCGGGATCATCTGTTTAAGCATATGCAGACACTGCCCCTCAGCTTTTACAGCAACAGCAGGACGGGGGACCTTGTAGCCTATGCGATAAATGATGTGCAGGCGGTAAGAATGACCTTCGGGTTCGGTTCTATTCAAATTCTGGATGGATCTACACTGGCTATCGTTTCCATCCTGTTCATGGTACGGACCATCAACCCGGTGCTCACGGTTATGGCGCTTGCGCCTGTGCCTGTTGCCGTGTTCATTATGGTCAATGTAGGCAGACTGATAAGAGGCAGGTTCAGGAAAGTTCAGGAAGCCTTCGCATCCATCTCGGAAAAGGTTCAGGAAAACATATCAGGCATTAGAGTAATCAAAGCTTTCTCACAGGAAAAGGAGGAAGTTGACAACTTTCTTAAATTCAGTCAGCGCAGAGTGGATACACAGATGAGCCTGACCAGGATTTCGGCGATGCTGGGCCCTTGCGCTCAGATCTGCTTCGGTTTAAGTTTCCTGCTGTTCATTGTTTACGGCAGCAAACTTGTTATCGAAGGTACGATTACCCTCAGAGATTATGTTGCATTCAATACCTACATGCTTGCCATCATGGGGCCTGTCACAAATATCAGCCGTATCATTGATGTATGGCAAAGAGGACTTGCCTCCTACAAACGGCTGGCGACCATTTTTGACAGTCCTCCGGCATCAGGACTCACATCGGAGGAAAGCAGCGTATGTGATATCAAAGGCAGGCTTGAAATAAAGAATCTGAGTTTCGCCTATCCCGGAGCGAAAAGGAGAGCTCTGAAAAATATCAATCTTACGCTTGAACAGGGCAAAACCCTTGGTATTATCGGAAAAACGGGAAGCGGTAAATCTACAATGATCAATCTTTTGCTCAGGCTTTACGATATTGACGATGGGCAGATTTTCATCGATGGCACGGATATCAACGACATCCCTGTTGATATTCTCAGGGAATGCATCGGCTATGTTCCACAGGATAATTTCCTTTTTTCCACCACCATCAGACAAAATATAGAGTTTTTCAAAAGGATCTATACAGAGGATGAAGTGGAGGAGGCCGCCAGACTGTCCGGGGTATACGACAACATTGTCTCTTTCCCGGAGGGCTTTGATACTGTGATCGGTGAACGTGGTACGACTCTTTCCGGCGGGCAGAAGCAGAGGATATCCATAGCGAGGGCAATCATCAAGAACCCTTCGATACTGATTCTTGATGACAGTTTGTCTGCTGTGGACACCAAGACCGAGGAGGAGATTCTGGGCAACATTAAAAAGCTGCTTGATGACCGCACCGGCATTGTCATATCTCACCGGATATCGACAATCATGCATGCGGATGAGATCTTGTTCATGAACGGCGGGAGAATTGTGGAGAGAGGGACGCATGAGCAGCTGATGGGGTTGAAGGGACTCTACTATGAGCTGTACAATGCCCAGAATGCCCCTGTTTCCGGGGAGGTGGCGGCCGTATGAACCGGAATTCCGATGCATGCAGAAGTGAGGAAAATAATAGGAATACAGACAACCGAATGAAGAGAAAAAAGAGTGGTAATGCGGACAGCCGTACACATGGTGAAATGAGCGGCAGTGCGGGCAGCCGTTCACATGGTGAAATGAGCGGCAGTGCGGACAGCCGTACACATGGTGAAATGAGCGGTAATACGGGCAGCCCTTCACAAGGTGAAATGAGCGGCAGTGTTACACGTGATGAATTTACAATAGAAAAAAAGAAATTTCAATTTTTCAGGCTGCTGGGTTATTTCAAGCCATACATGCTGATTGTCGCGGTCAGTCTTTTCCTGGCACTGCTGGTCAATGGTGCGGTATTGGCAAAGCCCTACATTATCAAGCAAGTGATCGACGGTTATATTGTAAAGGGCGATTACAATTTCAGGGTTCTGCTCCTGATGGGTGTCTTTTATCTTCTTGCAGTTCTGCTGGGTGCCGGCTGCGGCTATCTGCAGACGTATTTGCTGACTTATGTGGGGCAAAAGATCATGTACAATATTCGAAACAGCCTGTTTGAACATATTCAGAACATGTCGATGACCTTTTTTGACAAGAACTCCACCGGAAGGATATTAACCAGGGTCACAAACGATGTTGAGGCATTGAATGAATTGTTTTCCGGGGTAATGGTGGATATTTTTAAAAATATTATCATGATTCTCGGAATTATTGGTGTCATGTTTGCTCTGGACATTGAAATGGCTCTGGTAAGTATCAGCTGTATCCCTGTTATTGCAGGGATTATGATCATCTACCGTGTGGCTGCGCGGAAGAACTTTATCAGGATGAAGGGAATGCTGGCAAGGATAAACGGGTTTTTGGCCGAAAATATTTCAGGCATGAAGCTGGTGCAGGTTTTTCACCGGGAAAAGGAGAAGTACGGGGAATTGACCGATCTGGACGGAGAATACTTCAAGTGCAGCCTTAGGGAGGTTATATTGAACAGCTTCAGCAGGCCGCTTGTCGATATTATTAATAATGCGACAATTGCAGCTGTTATCCTGTTCTGTATGGGCAGACTCCTGCACGGAAGTCTTGAGATCGGAGTGCTGTTTGCGTTTATAACCTACATAAAACAGTTCTTTGATCCTATCAGTGATCTGTCTGAAAAATATACGACCATTCAATCAGCTATCATTTCATCGGAGAGGGTTTTTGAAATACTTGATACGGTGAATGTTCAGGAGGATATGGATAGCGGTGTCCAATCCGGGAAGCTGAAAGGGGAAATTGAATTTAAAAATGTCTGGTTTGCATATAATGACGAGGATTGGGTCTTGAAGGATGTCAGCTTTAAAATCATGCCGGGTGAGGTCGCTGCGTTTGTGGGTGCCACAGGTTCCGGCAAATCCACTATTATCAGTCTGATGGCTCGTTTCTACGATATACAGAAGGGACAGATCCTGATAGATGGCGCAGATATCAGGGAATATAATCTGAAAGACCTCAGGAGACAGATATCGGTGGTACTGCAGGATGTCTTCCTGTTTGCGGGTGACATCAGGTCGAACATACGCCTGAACAACAGGGAAATATCTGACCAGGATATCGAATATGCGGCTCAATATGTAAAAGCAGATGCATTTATCCAGTCGCTGCCCCAGACCTATGGGGAGGAAGTGAAGGAAAGGGGCTGTACATTCTCCGCAGGACAAAAACAATTATTATCCTTTGCGAGGGCTGTTGCATTCCAACCCTCTATCCTGGTGCTGGATGAAGCAACTGCAAGCATAGACACGGAAACTGAAATGGCGATCCAGGAGGCCATGACGAGGATATCAAGCGGCAGGACTTCCATCATCATTGCACACAGGCTTTCAACCATAAGGAATGCGGATAAAATCATGGTCATCCACAAGGGCAGGCTTAAAGAGAGCGGAGACCATAACCATCTCATGGAGCTTGGCGGCCTATACAGCAGGCTTTACAGAATTCAACTGGAAAAGACTGCAGTTGGTTCAACATTTGGTCCAATCAGCTAAAAGACAATCTTGTCCGGAGATGTATGGCGGTAAAAGATGTCCCCAGCCCCGGATGCATGACCGGGCAGCAAGCCAAGCTCGCGACCAGCTCCGGATGATGGACAAGCCGCCTCGCTGAAACGTATCAGTTCAAAGAAAAGGTTTCTACGACCGCAACATTTTTTCGAACTGATGCGTTATCCCCTTTTATGACTGAAGCAGGGGATAAGGGTGCATCAGCTTACTGATAGGGTACAATACCTTGGGTTCTTACATTGAACGCTTCACCCTGTTTCATCAGGATATGGCCTGATTCGTAGGGCTTTCCTTCGATGGTTATAATGACCTTGCTTTTCAGATAGTAATCTCCGAAGGTGCTTGTAATGCTGTTAAGCAGCATGCCTTCGAAAGAAGTGCCTGCATTCATCTCCTTTATAAAATCGGAGGATAAATCCACTGCCACAGTGCCTCTGTCTTCATCCACTTTTATGCCCAGAACTTTTGTGTTTTTGGTAAATGTCTTAGCCAACCCTCCTTCAGCAGGAATGATTTTCAACTCCTTCTGGAACTTGAATTTCATATCTTCGTTTGTCTTTATTTCTACATCACGTTCCATATAGACAATACAATCCTTTTCAAATTGAGGGTAATAGAAATTCATAGTACGTATATAGGATACATCCTTTTCTATTTTTTCAAGTTCGCTTTCTACCGTCATTGAATCATTACCCGAAGTAAATATGGTTTTAACGAGACCGATGCCTTTTACATAATAATCCCTGTCCGTTGAATCCTTTCTCTTTGTTGTAACCTCAATGGCGGTGTATTTACCGGCGGCTGTTTCTATCCGGCTGTCAACGGACGTAATGCTTCTGGACGATCCGTCTTTTGCAGTCCATGCCGTACCTTTTGAAAGCGGCTCTTTCAGAAGTACATCATCGCCATCCGACATGGGGGTGAAATCGTATTTGTAATATGTTTCACCCCTGCTGTACGTGCAGACAAGTTTCCCGTTCTTGACGGCATATACCAGGACTGTTTCCGATCCGCCATTGTTTTTCCTGATTTGCATCTTGTCGCCCCTGATATAATCTACATAGATTTCATAGGAGGCATACTCATTCCCGGTTCCTTTATAAATCATGTGTGAATTGGCGATAAAAGGGAAGTAATCGGAAATGGTCGCAACGGGTTCTGCCGGGACCGGTGAGGCCGGCTGCACGGACACGGTAGTATTTGTTTCCGTACTTGCAGCACTATCAGGGCTTTGGGCTGTGCCTGTGTTTTCCGTTGTTCCAGCGGTTGTTGTCTCCTGCCCTACCTGATTATTTGCACTGCAGGCAGACAGTAGAAGAGTCAATAGCGCAACAACGATAATCATCTTTTTCATAGCATGACCTCCGGTAATTCTAAATTTCCAGTATAAACCAATTATTTTCCGGTAATTTTCCGGTTATTTTCATACGCCGCTTTACATTGTCAATTCCATACGGTTTTTTGACGGTCCCATCCGCCAATTGTTCCGTCTCGACATTATCCGGGCTATTTGTGCAATAAAGGCTGCTGCGGGAACAGGCTTTTCAAACTTACTTCCAATCCTTCAAAAGTGTATGAAACAATTGTTTCATCATTCTTAAATGTTTTGTTTTTAAGGACATCATTATTTTCGAACAGGAACAGGGTGACTTCCCTGTTGAAAGGATTCACGATCCAGTATTCCCGGACGCCGGTGGACATATACAGATCCAGCTTCTTTACGGAATCCTTTCCGCGGGAACTTTCAGAAAGGATCTCTACGAGGAGTGTAGGTACACCTTGGTAATAATTCCTTTCGTCCAGCTTATCCTCAAGGTCGCATATCACCATGAGATCCGGCTGGACTATGTTCTTATCTTCGGGAAACCTTCTTAAAGTGATATCGAAGGGTGCCAGCATCGGTCTGCACTGCTTTCCTTTGAACCAGTTGAAAAACAGGCCGTAAAGTTCTCCCAGCACCTGCTGATGGACAGTTTTCGGCGATGCCAGCATATAAATCTCGCCGTCTATATACTCAAACCGGTCTTCACTGTTTTCAGTCAATTGAAGATATTCTTCAAAAGTGGCTTTTCGGGGGTATTGTGCATAGATTACCGCCTTTTCTTTGAGATAACTGTCGTGAAACGCCGATATACCGGTATCTTCAAATGCCGACAATCTTGCGACCTTCCTGCCGTTGCTCGTGATGACTATTTCTTCTCTTGCGGCGGCTCTGAGATATTTTCCAAGGTTATTCTTCAGATCGGTAGCATTGACAATCATATTTTCATCCCCATTTAAGTGCAAGTTTAGCCAAAATGGCTATTTTTATCATACCAAATCATGATACCACAGTCAAATAAGATAAAATGAGTATTGGAGTTATTTGTTGATATCGTTAGGCAGCAGCTATTCCTAAGTGCAATATTGTAGTATGAAATTCATAGTGCCAAATAATATGTTAGCTAAAGTATTCGACATGAGATAACATAATTCGACATAATATAGCAATAAAAAACATAATATGAACAATATAAAAAAATAGATAAAAACTTGTAAAACTTAAAATTATGCATTATAATACCAGATACATGGGAAATATCGAATTAATGACAGGAAATATTTTAAAATGAAGGATTCAACAGTAAATAAACAGATCATCCTATTAAGGTTATGGGATGCAATTAGAATGATTAATGTAATTAATATAAGCTTTTTAATTGGTATATTTATGACTTATTTAGGGTTAAACAGATATGCAAGTATGATATTAATGCTTTTTATTTGTATTCTACTTTCCATTATAAGCATAAAGGTTTTTAACAAGAGAATTCTTAAAAACAGACAAGTGCCAAAAAGCCTGATACTAATTGTTTTTACTGTATTATTTAATCTATCTATTTTAGCTTACTATTTCTATATTAAAGAATTTATCACCGCAATAATTTTATTGGTTTTCCAAATCGGAATTTTATTTTGGATGTATTGGAAAAATAAAAAGAATGATTCGAAAAAATTAGGAGCAAAATCATAAGCAGCGTTGGGAGTTAAGTCTATGAAAGAAAATGAGAAAATCTGGTTATCTATCATTGCTTTGCTAGTATCTATTGGAATATTAATATATATAATTGCCAATACGATGGATTTCTCAGACTTAAGACTAAAATCATTTGGTAAAGAAATGATGAATGACTTAAAGACAAGTAATTATAAACAACTATATTGTAATTTTTATGAAAACTACAATCAAACTTTTAATGGCTTCGTGGAGCATGAGAAATCTTTAACGAAAGAAACCGGGACAATTAGTAAATATATGTTTGTAGCAATGAAGCAGAGAGCAGGAGAAATCCAGCTTGCATATGAAACAAAGTTCTCGAATTTTCCCAATGACAAAAGCGTAATCACCTGGAATGTTATAAATGATGGACGGAATTGGAAGTTGACCGGCTATGATATTCTAGTTAAATCTGACTTAATACTATCAAGTAATAAATC
>JAEWQC010000092.1 GCA_023399355.1 Bacillota bacterium
GCTATCTCATAGGGTGCCGCCCAGGCTGCAAACCATATGGGGGATGCTTGTTGTCAAGGGCATTCCTGACTCTCAAAATTACAGGATGATTCTTTTCTTCTTTTTCCTACAGTAAATTGACGCGATCTAATTCAGCTGCTGCGATTGACAAAAATAAAACTAAAGATGACAATAGAAAGAAGTAACTGTGAGATTTGGCGACAGTAAAAGGAGACCGGTATGAAATTCAAAGCCGCAGTATTTGATTTGGACGGAACACTGCTTGATACCCTGGATGACCTTGCAGACTCGGTAAACAGTGTATTGGCTGCAAATAATTATCCGATCCACGATGTCGTGAAATATAAATATTTCGTCGGGGATGGGATGCGAACCCTGATGCAGAGAACTTTGCCCGAAGGCAAAAGGGATGACAAAAGTATAGATTACGCTTTGTCTGCCATGCGTGACGAATACGCGAAAAGATGGAATAAAAGGACCCTGCCTTATGAAGGAATAACGGAGACGCTGAAGGAACTGAGGAACAGGGGGATAAAATTATCCGTTTTATCGAATAAGGCCGATCACTTCTCAAAACTGATGGTCGAATATTTCTTCCCTGATTGCCACTTCGAGCTTGTATTCGGTGAACGCCAGGGTATTTCTAAAAAACCTGATCCGACCGGCGCGACGGAAATCGCAAAAAAGCTTGGCGTCCTGCCTGATGAGTGCCTTTACCTTGGTGATACCGGCGTGGATATGAAAACTGCGGTTTCCGCCGGGATGTATCCCGTTGGCGTTCTCTGGGGATTCCGCAAGGCGGAGGAGCTTGTGGAAAGCGGGGCAAAGGTGCTGATCGCCAGCCCCGTTGCAATACTCGACCTGCTTTGACCTGCAGGCAGCCGTTGAACCGGTTGCCTGTCTTTACTCAGACTGTTGGCATAAAGAATCCGGGCAGAATCCCGGAGCCTGGAAAGCGGGGCAAAGGTTCTGATAGCCGACCCCGTTGCAATACTCGACTTGCTTTGACCTGCGGGCAGCCATTGAACCGGTTGCCTGCCTTTACTCAGTCTGCCGGCATAAAAAATCCGGCAGAATCCGGAGGCTCGTTGCCCCCGGGAGATCCCATCCGCATTAATCCAATTGCAGCTCCGAGGCTATATTCTCATATAGCTGTCTTTTACATCCGCTGCCTGTCCAGCTTCTGCAGTCCGCACAGGATACTCCCGAAACAATCTGGGAAGGCTTGGGGAAATGATTGTAGCTCAGGTATTTGCAATTACCTGCCACCATGGAAAGTTGTTCTTCATTATAATCGTAAATATCCATTTTATCCTCCTGCTCGTTCCTGTACAATGGGTCATAAAATTAGCAGATAAAAAACCGGCATCTGCTGCAGAGCTTATTATTTGCATAAAACCCGCAGGATATACCGGTTAAGAAATCCGGAAATCTTATGATGCATGCAGTCAAAGATATCAGGGCAGGAATTCGGAGTGCTCCGTCTTTTACAGTTTTACAAGATTGGCGAACGCAGCCACCAGCCTTTTCATACCGGAATTTCTGAACTCTATTTCTATTACATAATCTTCCTTATCAAGAGTGACGGAAGTAATTTTCCCCACACCGAATTTTTTATGGACAACATTGTCTCCGGCCTTGAACCCGGCGCCAGATGCGGTGCCCGTTGCTGCGGAGGAATTGCCTGTTAAAGCCGTGGAACTGCCCGACATTCCGGCAAAATTGCCTGATACTCCGGCGCTGATATCC
The DNA here is from genome assembly GCA_023399355.1 of Bacillota bacterium. Lineage (GTDB taxonomy): Bacteria > Bacillota > Clostridia > Acetivibrionales > DTU013 > UBA1305. Next base: position 1,750 of record JAEWQC010000092.1, read on the forward strand.
CCAACCGATGTCCCTGTTTTCCCAAGTGTTCCGCCAAAACCCATAAAACTGCTTCCATTTGATCCCGAAGGGCTTGTAGCATATCCCGGCGAGAAGCCACCGAAGCTGTTCCCGGCCAGCCCCCCCGAGCCATTGTTGATCCCTGCACCGGTTTTGTTCTGCCAGCTCAGAAAGGAGTCCGCCGTTTTTTCACGTCTCCCTTTGATGACCAGAAAGTCCTCCGGTATTTCTTTCACAAACCGGGAGCATTTATTATAGGTTGTATTTCCAAAAAGCGTCCTGCTGTAAGTACTCGTAAAATAGAGCTTTTCCTTTGCGCGCGTAATGCCGACATAGCAGAGCCTCCGCTCCTCTTCCAGTTCATCGTCGCTGCCCATGGAACGCTGACCGGGGAAAACGCCTTCCTCAAAGCCCGGTATGAATACCACCGGAAATTCGAGACCTTTTGCACTATGCAATGTCATGAGTACGATGTGGTCGTTCTCTCCATCCAGATTATCAATATCGGATACAAGTGAAACATTGCCAAGATAAGCTTCCAATCCCTTTTCCTCGCTTTGGGCTTCAAACTCCATGACACCTGAAACCAATTCACCGATATTCTCGATTCTTGTCTGGGCATCAACCGTCTCCTCTGCCTTAAGCTCAGGAAGTATGCCCGATTTGTCAATAACTGTACCGATCAGTTCGGAAACGCTCGTAGACTCCACCAGCGCTCTGAAACCATTGATCATCGTTACGAAATCCAACAGTTTGGAGGATGCCCTTTGAAGCTCCGGCACCCCGGCAGCAGAAGCTATGATGGCAAATATGCTGCAGTTCCTGCTTAAAGCTATGTTTTCGGCTGTTTCCAGGGTAGTAGTTCCAATACCTCTTTTAGGTACGTTGATGATCCTTTTCAGTGCATAATCATCGGAGGGATTCTGGATAAGCCTTAGATATGCGATAATGTCCCTGATTTCCTTCCTGTCATAAAACCGCAGTCCTCCGTAAATCCGGTAAGGGATGGCTGCCTTCATCAAAGCATCCTCGAGTACACGCGACTGCGCGTTGATCCTGTAAAGCAGGGCAAAATCCTTGTGATTCCTGCCCTCCACGTCGATCAGCCGCTTGATTTCACCGACGATGAAAGCCGCCTCTTCATGCTCGTTCCCGGCTTCATACATCTGAATGCCTTCGCCCTCAATGTTTTCAGTCCAGAGGCTCTTGCTCTTTCTTCCCGCATTGTTCTTTATGACACTGTTTGCCGCATTCAGGATGGTCTTGGTGGAGCGGTAATTCTGTTCAAGCTTGACAACCGTGCTGTCCTTGAACTCCTTCTCGAAATCAAGGATGTTGCGGATATTTGCGCCCCTCCATCCGTAGATCGAGTTATGCACGACGATATCATCACAGACAAACTGCCGCAGATGCGGTACGGAAATATCGTAAACTTTACCTTCGTATTCTTCGAATACAACTGCTTTAATAATATCCTCGGTAATCCTGCCATTTTCCAGCACGGCAACGCTCATGGACGGCTTCATATGCGACAGCGGCATATAGGAGTAACTGAGTTCTTCTGTCAGCCGCGCTTTCTTGATGATCTCAAGATTCTCATCCAGCCGGGATATCCTGTGTGCGAAAAGGTCTGCTTCGTCATATTCCGATCGTTCCGTTTCTATCCTCCATGTACTGCGGTTACCGCTTCTTACCGGCAAGGAAGCTGAGCCGGCCTTGCCTTTTAAATCAGTACCGGAGGTATTCAGGCAGATTCTATGGCTGTGCCATCCTGACTCCACACCGGTTTTTCTGCCTCCAAATGCCGTAACATTAATGATCTGCCTTGCCGTTTGACCGCGGATAACCGCATTACAGACATGATGCGGATACTCCGGAAACATGCAGAGGTCCTTCAAAAGTGTTTCTGCTGCTAAATCCGTATCGATCTGACTAAATATGGCATGGATAGATTGCTGCGATAATGTAATGCTTCTTCCGCTGCAATTGAACACTGTTGTCGGTATTCCATATTTCAATGCAAAAAACTGTTCATAATACGTCGCTTTTTCCTTATTATCCGTTGCTTGCAGAATCCACATCTTGTCTCCGTGCTCCTGATTCAGCCTGACAAACAATCCATTGACTATTTCGCCATTTCTGCTGCGTACGCCTTGTGTTTGTCCAATACGGTATCCAAAGCCCTTTTTATACATAAGGTATACATAATAGACGCCCTGCTGTGCATTGACCTTTGCGAACCCGATATGATTGGGAGTACCCTTCAGGACTTTCCCGGACCTTGTGGTTATTTTGACTGCGATGCCCTTATAGTCTCTGCTGGTTGCTTTATCCACAATGCCCGTCATGGCATTGCCACGACCTGCGGCACATATTACCGCATCTCCTGCTTTAATTTCACTAATGGGGATCGTCCCTGTCGGCGTTTGAACAAGTGCCCCTTCTACGAGACACTGGTCATCATCGCCCACCACGCAAAGGTTCCTGTAGTACTTTGCCAGGAGGCTTATCAGCGTATACTGCGCCGTATTCGTATCCTGATACTCATCCACCAGTACATACTTGAATTTCTTCTGATAATAGTCAAGTACCGGCGGGTTGTCAACGAAGAGCTTGATCGTCATCAGGATGATATCGTCAAAATCCAATGCGTTATTGTTTTTCAGCTTTTTCTGGTAAAGCTCGTAAATTTTCGCGATCTTGCCGAGTCGGAAGTCGGAACCGTTCATTCTTGTGTAAACGTCGGGTTCGATCAGCTCATCCTTGGCTTGTCCTATCTTTGAAAGCACCTCTCTGACCGGGAAGTTCTTCTCATTGAGGTTCAGCTCCTTCAGACAATCCTTGATAATTGTCTGCTGGTCGGAGGTGTCAAATATGACAAAGCTTCTTCCAAAGCCCAATTTTTCTATATCGCGGCGGAGGATTCTTACACAGGACGCATGAAAGGTGCTGACCCACATATCATTGATGCTCTCGCCGACAATGCTTCCCAGCCTCTGCTTCATTTCTTTCGCAGCTTTGTTCGTAAAGGTGATTGCCAGGATGGAAGCCGGATGTACCGGACGCTCGCTGACAAGTGCCGCAATCCTGTCCGGCAGGATTCCTGTTTTCATGGAATCCCCTGAGACTCCTGTCTTCCCGGTATTACTTGAAGTGCCTGCCTTTTCCGTGTCACTAGAGGTTCCTTCTTTGCTTCCCGTGCTTCCGGCAAGCTCCCTCATCTCCTGCAGGTCCTCCTGCGTGAGTCCTTCAGGTATAAAATCGCTATGATATGCATTGCCGAACCTGACCATATAGGCAATCCTGTTTACCAGGACGGAGGTTTTTCCGGAGCCTGCGCCGGCCAATACCAGCAAAGGTCCGTTTATATGAAACACCGCCTGTTTTTGCGGTCCGTTCATTCTTTTGTATTGAGTTTCCAGTATCTTTCTGCGCAATTCCAGGAATTCCTGTATATTCTTATCATTCAACATCCGGCGAGCACCCACCTATATATTTTATAAAAGCTGTCAAAAGTCAGCAAAATTATCCCATTTATCCGACTGCTTTATGTTCAGCATTCAGTATACCATATTGCCATTGCAGTAGAACATACTTTCGGAAAAGTAATTTTGAATTTTTAAAGAAAACCCTTAAAG
>JAEWQC010000061.1 GCA_023399355.1 Bacillota bacterium
CCTCCGGGGTGATATCGTAGCGTTTGAATTCCGTAATGGCATCGGATAGCGTTTCCGTAAAGCCTTTCCTGAGCGCTGCCCTGGAAAATACCCTAAGTCCGCTGCCGAGCCTGTTCATGATCCTGAATAGAAGCATGCTCTTTCCGGAAGCATTAAGATGATGCTTTGAAATACCGCCCACCTCGCTGAAAACTCTGAATGCAAACCTTCTGAAACTCAGCACCTCCGCACGGAATAGGTCTGCCGGGCCGGACGGCCCGGCCAGGTTCTTTTCCGCCTGCAGTGAAAACTGTTCCGGCACGATCAGCACCAAGGGGTGTTTCTCTCCGGAATCAAGCGACCTGCTTATATCATTAAGGCAGTAGCCGGTCTTCCCGCTTCCTGCCCGGCCATATACTATTCTAAGCCCCATAATCCCTCCGTGCGAGGATTTCTTTATCAAATAATTTCTGCAACTAATATTGATTATACATTATTTTTTGTATCGATTGCCAACAATTCCTGCTTTATTGATTTACAGCAAGAATTTTTACCTAATCCTATTATTGACTTATCTCTTTACATAATATAGCATATTAATAAATATATTGAATTTGCAAGAGTTGCAGATTTTCAAATAACATCGCTGCTATATTTGTGAATGAGAGGCTGGAAAATGGACTATTTATTTTTTCTATTCATCTATATTCCTTTAGCTATCATTGTGGTTTTAATTGAAAGAAAATATGGACTTCGCCTGAAATTGCAAAAAAAATATCCTGTCATCCAAAAGAGGAAGACGACAATGTCAACTTCTGTTTTCATTGCGGTGCAGAGTTGAAAGGAAAGACCGCTTCATGTCCGGTATGCTGCAAGAAATTGGAGTGAAATAATATTCCGCGACCAAAGGAGTCAACGATGATATTTATGAATACTGACGGAAGTAATCCGGACTTTATTGAATTATGCCGCTTGCTGGATGATTATCTGAATGAACTTGCAGGCGGGGAGGAAAACCGTTCTCAATATATTCGGTACAATACCCTGGAGGACATTCATGATGTAGTATTGGCCTATGATAATGATATTCCTGCAGGATGTGCGGGTTTTAAATGGTATAGCGCCGACACCGCAGAAGTGAAGCGTGTTTTTGTTAAAAAGGAATATCGCGGGAGAGGGATAGCAAAACAACTTATAAACTCCCTGGAAAGAAGGGCAAAAGAAAAAGGCTATGATAAATTTATCCTGGAGACCGGAAAACAATTAACAGAAGCTAATGGGTTATATGGGAAAATAGGATTTATGCCAATTCCCAATTATGGCCAATACAAGGACAAACCTGGTTCAATCTGTATGGAAAAGGATATTCTCAATTCTCCTGACTGATATTTGGATAGTATTATTGAAGATCTATTTCATGGGATAGCTTGCTGTAAAATTACGAAAGAATATAATAAAAAGATTTTTTCGTGGGGGTATCATAAATATATTTTTCGTGGGGGTATCATAAATATATTGACAAACAAATTGAGTTTTATTATAATATTAGTTGTATTAAACATGTATGTTTACTAAACATTAACATTTAAACTGCTTACCAACTAGATAGCACTATACTGTTACATTGCTGACTGGCAAAAAACTGGAGGCTGTGTCTGATTTTATCGGATACAGTTTTTTTATATTGCAACCTGTGTTTTACAAGAACTGATAACATGATCTGCACATTTTATAGGAGGTTTATTTATGAGCATAGGCAACTGTTTCTCCTTGAATGGGAAAATTGAGACTGAAGCTTTAAGCGTAGTATTACTGCAGATGTCCTCGGCTATACCTGCAGCAAATTTGGAGGACGTCGACAGGAACATCGATAAAGTGTTTGAATACATTGACCGGGCGACTATCGGTTTGCCGGGATTTGACCTGATCGTTACGCCGGAAATTGTCTTAAACGGTTTTGGTGCAAAGTTTTTCTTAAGCGCTCTTACTTTGGATGGGCCTCAAATACAACGGCTTAAGGATAAGTGCAAGCAGTTGGGTATCTGGGGTATATTTGGCGCATTTATCGACTACAAAGACGGGAATTTTGTTCGTAACTGTGCCGTCACCATTAATTCAGAGGGAGAGATTGCAAATGTCTATGCAAAAACTACTACATGGATTCCGGTCGAACCTTCAACGCCCGGCGATGTGATTCAAGTGTTCGATGGACCGAAGGGAGCAAAGCTTGCTACGATTATTTGCTCTGACGGAGATTATCAGGATAGCTGGCGGGAAGCCTCGGAAAAAGGTGCAAATGTCATTGTCAGAATTTCAGATTATATGACTCCGTATCAGGATGCTTATGAAATAACAAACAGAGCCGGCGCATTTTTCAACAGATGCTATGTGGTTGCTACGAACACAAGTGAAATGGACGAAGGGTTTTGCCTGTTCGGACGAAGCATGGCTGTCGACCCGGACGGCAATATTATCACTCAGGCACCCCTCGGCATTCCATATGTATTTAAAGTAGATTTGTATCCCGGTCTTTGCGATCACATCAGGACTCAATCCCTCATGGGCAATTTAAGCTGGCAGGGCAGGCACAGGGGCGCTTCTTCCCCGGACTTGAACGGTATTGGCAGGGATAAGTCCATGTATGAATATTTGAAAAGGAAATAGTACAATTATTCATTTTAAATAAATACGTCTGGAGGTCTTATTATGGCATTTTGTTCAGCTGTGCATGTATTTGTCAAGGCTTTGGATAAAGCAGGCATTCAATTTCCGGCAACCAAATCCGGGATTATAAAAGCATTCGGCAATATAGAAGTGCAGGTAGCAGACAATACATTTGTCAAAGCAGCATCAATTGTTGAGAAATTAGTACCTGAGGAATATGAAAACGGTTCCGCATTTATGTGTGCTTATTATTCCGCTGCTTATGCTCCTTTGAAAGAGGAACTGCTTGCTTCATATAAAAACCGTTGATTTGAAAAGAAAATTTCACCGGTAAATCAACTTTACCGGACATCAAAGTAATTTTAAGACATTTTTAAAATAGCTTTGATGATCACGAATCCGCTTTTTACGATGACCCCTTTCCCATATAGTTTAGCAGTCAATGGCAGCAGTCCAATACGGGTTGCTGCCATTGAACCTGCTATAGTGCCGTCCGGCTAGAACACATTATTACACTCCGTGGCATGCCTCTCCAAATTTCATACGTGAATTTTCCTATCAATATTTCCCACAGCTTACCGATAAATATATCAGTAGTATTATCCGGTTACGGATAACCGGATATGGCGTAACTCATATAATGCAGGGAGGCATGAATTATGAGAATAGAAAATTCATCAGTCCGGCTTCTTGGATTAAGCACCTCCATAGAACAGCAAACAAAAGAAGAATCTTTAAAAACATGGGTTGGAAGCAGAAGACCGGCCTTTGCGGATGAAAAGCCTGTCAATACTCCTTTTGCTTTTGTAAATAATCCCCCGCCTGGCGATACCCTTGAGCTCTCTCCGGAAGGTAAGGCAGCTCTTGAAAAACAGATGGCGGCTTCTTCAACAGGCGGTGTCCTCAAGGAAGGTGAAGATGATCTGGAACTTAGCGACAAGGACAAGCAGAAATTGTATATGCTGCAAAAGATGATTGAGTCATTAACAGGTAAAAAACTCAATTTCATCGTTCCCAAGAAAATAAAACTGCAGCATCCCCAAGACAACATTCAGGCACTGCCTCCGGGTGGAAATATTCCGCCGGCACAGATTCAGGAGAAACGGCAAGGCTGGGGAATTGAGTACGATCTCCATGAAACACATTATGAGAAGCAGACCATGTCATTTTCAGCAGAGGGAACAGTAAAAACAGCCGATGGCAAAGAAATCAACTTTGACCTGAACCTCAATATGAGCCGTGAATTTGCATCCAGAATGGATGTTTCCTTCAGGGCAGGCGACGCAGTCAAGGTGGACCCATTGGTGATAAACTACGGCAGTCCAGCCGCGACACTTACAAATAACAAATTCAGTTTTGACATTGACAACGATGGAGACAGCGAGCAAGTATCCTTCGCCACCGGTGGCAGCGGCTTCCTTGCTTTTGACATGAACAATGACGGGAGGATCAACGACGGCTCCGAATTGTTCGGACCCCAAAGCGGGAACGGGTTTAACGATCTTGCGAGATATGATGGCGACAGTAACGGCTGGATCGACGAAAACGACGAAATATATAATAAGCTGCGAATATGGAGCAAGGATGAAAGCGGAAACGACCAGCTGTTTGCCATAGGTGAAAAGGGCATCGGAGCGATTTATCTGGGCAACGCAGCCACTGCCTATGATAAGAAGGACTCCCGCAACCAGACACTCGGCAGCATCGCCAGCACTGGCATATTTCTCAATGAAAACGGTTCTGCGGGAACTATACAGCATGTTGACCTGGTAGTATAAATTTAACATAATAAAGAAGTGCAGAATAGAGAAACTCAGTATAGAGAAGCCCCGTATAGAGAAATACAGTATGAAAAAACGCGCTAATGTGGAAGAAGCGGCCGTCAAATGATTTGATTGCCGCTTTTTCGGTCCTTTCCTTTACCGATTTTCAGTTCGGATATAAGCATGCCCGATAAGATCAGCAGACAACCGGTCATTTTTACCAGTGAAGGCATTTCCGTGACGCCCTGGGCGTTCGGGATGATCATGGCAAATATTGCGGCAAATACCGGTTCCGCAGTAAGGATGAGTGCCGTATGAGCCGGGGTGGTGTCCTTCTGGGCTATCGTCTGTCCGCCGAAAGCCAGCGCCGAACCCAGAATAGCCGTAAACAGAAGGATCCCGATCACAGTTCCGTTGATCACCAGTGGTTTGCCTGCATCAGCCGTCACCCACAAAGCAGAGCTGGCAACTCCTATAAAAACTAGCTGGATAATTGAAAGCAGCGCCGCATCTTCCGTCTGTATGAATTTATCAATGCATATGATTTGGAAGGCCCAGCATATGGCACAAAGAAAGGTTAAAAAGTCTCCCTCGTTGAAATTGAAATTCAATCCTCCGGACAAAAAAAATAAGCCGATGAACGCCACACCAATACCGGTAATAGATGCCCTGTCGGGCTTTTTTCTAAGCAGAACAGCAGCAAATACCGGTACCATAACGACATTCAGCCCGGTTATAAAGCCTGAGTTCGAAGCGGAGGTGGTATACAGACCAACTACCTGGAATGCCATGCCTCCAAACATGAATACACCAATGATGCACCCACAAAATAGCACCTTTTTATTAAACTTTCTAAAACTCTTGTGGAAAATAATTGCCAGTACTGCCGCTGCAAGCAAAAAGCGCATGGAAAGGTATGCATATGCAGGAACGTACGCCAATATCAGTTTCATGAACGGAAACGACGCGCCCCATACAACCGTTATCGCCAGCAGCATCAAATCTGCTCTGAGTTTTTTAGGCATCTATTTAGAGAACCTTCTGCAGGAAAGCTCTAGTCCTTTCGTTTTTAGGGTTTGAAAAGATTTCGTCAGGCTTTCCTTCTTCTTTTATTTCACCGTTATCCATGAAAATAACCCGACTTCCAACTTCTCTTGCAAAGCCCATCTCATGCGTAACCACGAGCATCGTCATGCCCTCCCTGGCCAAATCCTTCATAACTTCCAGCACCTCGCCGACAAGTTCAGGATCGAGCGCTGAAGTAGGCTCATCAAACAGCATGATTTTAGGTTTCATAGCAAGTGCCCGCGCGATTGCAACCCTCTGCTGCTGCCCGCCGGATAGCCTGTTTGGAAATTCATCCTTCTTGTCGGAAAGACCGACTTTTCTCAACAACTCCAGCGCATATTCCTCAGCTTCCTGCTTTGGCACTTTCTTTACCGTAATTGGAGCTTCGACAATATTCTGAAATGCAGTCATGTGCGGAAACAGATTGAACCTTTGAAAAACCATTCCAAGCTCGGTACAAATTTCAGAAACCTTTTTCTGTGATATTTTGAGCTGATCCTTTCCAGCTTCCCGTTCATCAATCATTTCGTCTTCAATAAAAACACGGCCGCTGGTAATCCGTTCAAGGTGGTTCAGACTTCTCAGCAGCGTACTTTTACCGGATCCGCTGGGCCCGATGATACATACGACCTCACCTTTCTGCACCTCAAGGTTTATGTTTTTTAGAACCTGGAGGGATCCGAATGACTTGCAGACATTTTCGATCTTAACCATAGACATCATTCATACACCTCCCTATTCATATACGGAATATTTCTTTTCGAGTTTTTCAAATACATAAGTAAACAATGAGGTCATTATCAAATACAACATGGCCGCAGGAATATAGATGATGGGGAAAGTGTCATTGGTTCCTATCTGCGATGTCCTGTTCATCAGTTCGACCATTCCTATGATCATGACCATGGATGAATCCTTAAGTAATGCAATGAATTCGTTTCCTACCGGAGGAATCAAGCGCCTGTATGATTGCGGAATGATAACGCGTCGCATGGCTTGTGCATAGCCCATGCCGAGTGCCTTGGATGCCTCCATCTGGCCCTTATCTATTGATTGTATGGCTGCCCTGATTATTTCTGCAAGATAGGCTGCCGAATTCAACGATAAGGCAATGAATGCCGCCGGCCACTGTGGCAGCGACAGAGGACTGTATATCATGGGGAGCGCGTAGTATATGAAAAACAACTGCATCAAAAGGGGTGTGCCTCTGAACAACCAAATATAGAACCAGCTTATCCTGTCCAACACCTTGTTCTTTGATAATCTGGCAAGGGCCAGAATTAAGCCCAGAAGCATTCCAAAAAATACCGATACCACGGTCAATAATATTGTTTTATAACTGCCATCCAATAATGCAGGGATATATTTTATAAGCCTGTCCAAATTCAATTTTAACAACTCCCCATAAATTTAAGTACAAATACTTTTTCGTATAGGAATACCAGCCGGCTGTACTTTGACAACCGGCTGGCAATCCGACATTATTTCTATTCGATTCCCTTTGTAATGTCCTGGCTGAACCACTTAATAGAAATTTTTTCCATGGATCCATCAGCCTGCATATCATCAAGTGCCTTATTCGCTTTATCCCTGAGATCCGCATTTTTCTTGGCGAAGCAAAGTGCCATAGGCTCCTTGTCCGGACTTTCCCAAGCGATCTGATAGCTTTCTTTGTCCTGAACAACATAATATCCGGCAACAACCACGTCAACAAGAACAGCATTTATTCTGCCTATCTTAAGATCGGCAAAGGGTTGCGTTACTTTCTGGTATGCCTGATAATTGATTTTCTTGCCATTGGCAATTTCACCTTTAACATAATCTTCTGCTGTGGTACCCTGTTGAAGTCCGATCTTTTTACCTTCCTGTTCGGGAGATTTAATGCTGTCATCTCCCTTTTTGGTGACAAGTACCTGTCTGTTTGCCACATAAGCCTTAGTAAGGGCATATGCTGCCTCCCTGTCCGGTTTGATGCTGACAGCAGAGACTATGACATCGTATTTATTAGTGTCAAGTGCTGCAAATATACCGTCCCAAGCAGTGGAAACGATTTTAATATCTTTGTATCCCAGTCTTTTCGCTACTTCTTTTGCTACGTCAACGTCAAACCCGACCACTGTTAATCCATCATTCGGATCGAGCATTTCCATCGGAGGGTAACCAACTTCCATCCCCACCCGAAGAACATCGGATTTGTTGCTGTCGCCAGTGGTGGCGTCAGCCGTGCTATCTGTGTCAGCCGTGCTTGAAGTGCTGTCAGCAGGTGCAACAGCAGTACTGCTGCTTGCAGAACTGGCACTGTTATCACCGCTGTTTGTGCTGCCACATGCGCTGAATACAAATGTCATTAGCACCATAAGTGCCAAAACCAACAATAATGACTTTCTCTTAATCATATTTACATCCTCCAAAGAATTATTTCCTACTTCTTTATGATAAACATTATAAATATATTATCTTAAAACAAAGCTGTTTACAATATCCCGGCGGCTTTTTATTCAAAAATACATTTACATAATGCATATATATACAAACAGCAGTGGTGCTGGTATCAAGCGCCACTGCTGTCTACAATAAAATCTAGCTGTTCAGTTTCTTAAATATTTCATCTTTTATCTTGTTTTTCATATGGATCGTATTATTACCTTCGTTTATCAGAGCCTTCCTTATGTACTCCACTTCGGATTCGGATAAATATACCAGCTTCCCCTTCAGATCGGCCCTGATACTTCCGAAAACCTCTGCAATCGCCTTCTTGGCAGATTCCAGACTTCCAAAGTAGTACACTTCCTGTGTTTCGTCGTAGACGGCGCCGTTGACGGTATATATCTCCTTTACTGCAGTGGCCTTAAGGCCTGTAATTTTGGCGATATCGCCAGCCTTGTATGCTCCTGAGTAATCGATGTAGTAGTTGTCCGCACGTCTGCCTGACATTCTGGCGATAAAATTCGACTGATTTACCACAGGCATTCCCTCATTTCATTTTAAGTCATTTTAACAGGTGACATTCCCGGATACGGCTTCATCGGAAGTGTCCTTGTCTATTATTATATCAGATTACCCAGCCGCACTCAATCGTTTAAAAGATTAAAATATCTTGAATACCGGCTTTTGGGGAATGAACCGAACCGGTACGTCCGGGAATTTCTCCTGGAGTGTTTCAGTCAGATATATCATTCCCGGCATCTCACTTTCTGCATGTCCCAGGACAATGACCGCCTTTTGTTTCCCCTGCAGTACTGCATCTCTTATATATTCAGGCGTTTCCCACTCCGGTCCTTCTCCGTAAATGAGCAGATCCAGATTTTTTTCTTCTGAAAGCGGAATTGCCGAATCGCCGTGTCCTCTGTAACCTACCAGTAGGCCAACCCGCCGGCATGGCATCGACACATCTCCAATCACCCGGATAAACCGCATTCCAAGCCGCTCTTTCACATGATGAATGACCTCCTGTAATGTCAGAACGGGGATGGAACATATTGTCGCAGCAGGCAGATTTTCAATCTCATAAGCCTGCCATCCCAAGGATTTCACTAACCCCGCCGTTATTGCATCCGGTAAGTATCTATGTATATGGTCGTGATATCGGTAGATTGCCAGGCCATTTTCTTCAATTGTCCGATATTTCTGTTGAAATACGCGGTTTAGCTGAAGTTCCTGCAATTTAGCCCTGTGGCTGAAGAAAATACCTTCATGGGAAATAATAAGATTTACGCCCAGTTTATCCGCTTCGCATACAGCTTCCTGTGTTGCTAAAAAAGTAACGGCTATCCCTTTGACTATCTCATCCGGCTTCCCGAATTCAAGTCCGTCCACTGTATTTTCAATTTCAATATCAGGTGATGTAAGCGCCTCAATTACGTCCTTTACGTATATTGTCCCCATAACAAATGCCATCTTCCCCCAATTCATATCTATCAATATTAACTGCTTACGGTCAAACTACCGATTTTTTGCTAACGACAACGGGATATTCCAGATCCCCTTTCAGGTACTTGCCCTTCGTCAGCACAACATCCTTGTCAAGAATGGCATAATCAATCGAAGCATCCTGCTCTATGACCGTGCCCTGCATAACAATACTGTTTCTGACCACAGCGCCTCTGGCTACCGTTACGCCTCTGAACAGAATACTATTCTCGACAGTCCCCTCAATGAAGCAGCCGTCCGCCACGATTGCATTTTTCACTTCAGCTTCTTCATTATATTTCGCCGGTGCCTCATCCTTAACCTTTGTATAAATCTTGCCGTTATCAATAAAAAGTTCTCTCCTGATTTCAGGATTCAGCATTTCCATACTGCATCTGTAATAGTTCCGAACAGAACTGATATTGCGCCAGTAGCCTTTGAACTCATATCCATAAACACCGATCTTATCAAGCTTTTTAATCAGTATATCCTTGACAAGGTCGTATTCTCCATGTGCGATGCACTCTTCAAGCAGTGATATGAGCAATGTCCTCCTTATCATATACAAACCGATGGAGCCAAGATCGGACTGAGGATGCAAAGGCTTTTCCTGGAGATCGATGACCCTGCTGTTCTCATCCAGCTTGATGATTCCCATCCTTGAAAGGTCTTCCGGTCTGTAATCGTACATCTTCCTGTATGCCAGCGTGATATCGGCATTTACTTTTATATGATATTCCAGCATATCATCCATCTGCATTTTAAATATTCCATTTCCTTGGGAAATTACAACGAACTCCTCATTACTTCTCTTTATAAAAGAAAGGTTGTTGTACATGGCATCCGCGCTTCCCCTGTACCAGCCGCTGTCATCACCGGCAAGAGACGGAGGGAATATGAAAAGGCCGTCATATCTTCTGTCCAGATCCCATTCCTTTCCTGAACCAAGGTGGTCAAGAAGGGAGCGAAAACTGTATTGTGTCAGAACACCCACATTTTTCACGCCTGAGTTTACCATATTCGATAAAGCAAAATCAATGGCCCTGTACTTGCCGCCGAACGGAATTGCCGAAACTGATCTTATGTAGGATAATTCCTTAAGTTCGGGCTTCTTCCAACCGGACAGGATCAATCCCATTGTACTATTCATTCACATACACCACCTTTATAAACACTGGAGCCTGAAGGTATATCACTTCCGCAAAAATCCTCATGCAGCACATTTATATCTATCATCACGTTTTTGCCAATCCGCGTCCCGTCAGGGATTTCCGCCCGCTCACCCACCACTGTGATCCCGGAGGAATAAATGCCCGGCTTGTGTTCATTGGGTATGTTTTCACCCAGGCCAATATTCACATCCCTGCCTACATCCGCATTATCACCTATGATGCAGTGGTCGATCCTGCAATCTTCATTTATCTGGGCGTTGGACATGATTATCGAGTTTTCTACCAATGTGCCCTCTTTAACTATAACACCCGGGAAAATAATTGAATTCCTGACCATGCCATATATCAGGCAGCCTTCGGCAACGACAGATGTTTTGATACTGCCGCTTGGTCCGACATAATGGGGTGGTTTGACCGGATTTGGTGTATAAATCTTCCAAGCCTTATCATAAAGATTGAATTCCGGCACTCTTTTTATCAGATCCATGTGCGATTCCCAAAAGGCCTGTATCGTACCGACATCCTTCCAGTAGCCCACGAATTTATACGCCCAGAGGCTTCTTCCCTCTTCAAGCATGTTCGGAATGATATCCTTCCCGAAATCATGATTGGAGTCCTGCATGTTTTCATCTCTGATCAGATACTCTTTCAGGACCCTCCATGTAAATATGTAGACCCCCATTGACGCCAAAGTACTTTTAGGCTTGCTGGGCTTTTCCTCGAACTCGTGGATTCTTCCGTCTTCACTTGTATTCATGATTCCATATCTCGATGCCTCTTCATACGGAACATCGATCACCGAGATTGTTGCTTCCGCATGATGCTTAATATGGAAGTCCAGCATTAGTGAATAGTCCATCTTGTAGATGTGATCCCCCGACAGGATGATTACATATTCCGGATCCTGTTTGTCTACATAATCTATATTCTGGCTTATGGCATTGGCTGTTCCCGTGTACCACTCACCGCTGCTTTCTTTCATAAACGGAGAAAGTATCGTCACTCCACCATGCAATCTGTCCATGTCCCAGGGTTTGCCTATTCCGATATGGTTGTTTAGCTTCAAAGGCTGATACTGTGTCAGTACGCCTACAGTATCAATGCCCGAATTGGTGCAATTGCTCAGTGAGAAATCTATAATCCTGTATTTACCGCCAAAAAGCACTGCCGGTTTTGCAGCTTTCTTTGTCAGTATCCCAAGTCTGCTTCCCTGTCCGCCGGCCAGTAACAGTGCAATTATACTCTTTTTCGTCATCATCTTCCCCCCCTTTCATTATACCATACCAATTTTCCAGCTGTAATCATTATGTTCAGACACAATAGAATATGTCATGTGACACCATGTTTCTTATAAGCGGGACAAACCTTCACACAAATACCGCAGACAGATCCTCTGCCGATGTGTTTGAATTTTGTACCCATATAGTCACTGCAGGCTTTGGCATCCACAAGTTCTTCACGTGCGACCCCTTCACTCCATTCCTTTCCCGTGAGCGCCATCGCCGGACATGCATCAACACATCTGCTGCATGAATGGCAGCCGGATTTCTGCACCGCCCCGGCAACCGGCAGTTCCATATCCGTCAATAGGGTAGCAAGTCTGACCCTTGGCCCATATTTATCGTGAAGAAACAAACCGTTCTTTCCTATCCGCCCAAGCCCTGCCTTTACAGCAGCAGTTTTATGCGGGAAAATACCCATGTGTGGGCCGGAAGAGTCATTCACAGTCTGTGAGGCAGGCACGGCAACGGCATTAAAGCCCTGTTGCTGTATAAATAAAAGGCCGCGAAACGTTATTTGGTCAAGCAATGTATTGGCAGATCTGTAATGGTGAAAATAGGTGAATGTCGGTTTGTCGGAAATTTCATCCAGAATTGCGTCGGATAACCGCAGGCCCACTGAAACTGCGAAATGGAGATTGCTGAAGCTACCTTGCGTTTTACCCTTAACCTCTGCGAAACCAACAAAGGTAGCACCCATCTCTTTCAGCAGTCTTGTCAGTTCTTCATGATTTTGCATAGTGAGTGTCTCCTGTTTGCGCAGCATGCTCAAAATTCTGGCCTAATGTCTATATGCACTTGAAAGTGCCGCTTTCTATATATATCGGATAATTCTTATCCGTTAAACATGCCCTGATTATAAATAATAATACCACAACAGCAGACATTTTAACCACATATATGCTAAAATAGGATAGGGTCGATAGAAAAGAAGTTATGCCGTACAACCCTTAAAATCCGGAGGACACTGATGAATTCGTTGGGCAGCAGCAATGAGATCGTTCAAAATAAGCTGATTATCATGTATATCGTTGACAGGCTGAACATTCCTGTCAGTAACAATGCCATTACACGACTTGTGCTTGAGACCCGCCTGATGAATTATTTCATGTTCCAGCAATGTTTCAACGAACTGTCTGAAGGCAAATTACTGCAGTCTGTTGCGGAGTTGAACAGCCAAAAGGAGCAAAAGTACCCTAACGCATACATGCTGTCCGACACAGGGAAAAACACGCTTCAATACTTTTTGAATCTGGTTCCGCAGGGCATCAAAAAGCAACTGGATAAAATGATAACCGGCTCACGTGGCATCATACAGCATGATTCCCTGGTCACAGCCGATTTTACTCCGGAGAGCGAAAATAATTATTCCGTGATATGCAAAATTGATGAGAAAGGCTTTCCGCTAATTGAATTAAAAACTGCCGCCGGTTCAAAAAAAGACGCCCGAACCATCTGTGACAATTGGAAAAATCATTCCACAGAAATCTATGGCGAAATTATTGAATCGTTGATTAAGAAGAGAGAGTAATATCAATCACTTCATTTTAATTTTGGGAAATATACCCTTGTAAGCTTTTTTCGTTTTATCATACGACATTTTCCCATTTCTTTTCGAATCCTGAACAAACTTTTTAAGGGCATCGGTATTATATGTCGTCTTTTTCGATGAGTTGTCACAGGATGCAAGTGTAAAGGCTATGATCAGTGTGAGTGCAATTGTGATTAATTTTCTTGCCATAAGCCTCCCCCCTTTTCATTCCGGTCCCATGATAGGACTGCATTCCAAAAAGCCATGAAACAACTTCCAATCATGCAATCATTATATCACAATTTCCGCCAAAGAACACTTGTCTTCGCTTAAATCCACAGTTTACGGCAGATGTTTTCTTTCCGGAATATTTATCGAGTGAATGAAAATAACAACTGAGGAAAAAGACGAAGGGAGAAGAATTTCATGTCACAACTGAATCAACAGGAATTACAGAATTTGAGATTTTGATCGGTACCCATGACACTGCATTCCGGAAAATGCAGACTTATGCCCAGCAATGCTCGGATCCGCAGGCTAAGACATATTTTATAAAATCCGCTCAGGATGCCCGGAAAACCAAGCAGCAATTACTGTCATTCATGGAAGCGGGGGACATTTTTTACCTCGTTATATCGGTGACAATGTAAAAGCCAGGATTTCAAAGAAGTGCTGCCTGCTGGTATCTATCCAGCCGGCAGCACTTCTTGCATAATCGGTCCTGCTAAATTAACTGTATCAATGCCCGTCCTATGGCAGGAGGATTTCCTTGTGTTTTTTGGATTCCTTGTATAAAACGAACTTGCTGCCGATGACCTGCACTACCTCAGCCGCGGTCCGTTCCGCCATATCTTCAGCAATTTCCCTGACGCCTTCATCTGCGTTTTTTAAAACGGTCGCTTTTACTAGTTCCCTGGCCTCAAGTGCATCATTGAATTGCTTTACAAGATTGTCCCCGATACCGCCCTTGCCTACCTGAAAGATAGGATCCGCGGCATTAGCCATCCTTCTGAGAAAACTCCTTTGCTTGCTGTTCAGCATATGTAACCCTTTCTAATTTCTAAAAATCAGACTATCTTAAATATTCAAACTCCACATCGTAGATTTTTACCGTATCACCTTCATTGATTCCAAGCTTCTCCAACGCATCGATAACACCCTTTGATTTGAGCGAACGCTGGAAATACTGAATAGACTCAAAGATCTCAAAATTGGTAGAACCTACGACTTTTCTCACCCAGTTGCCTTCAATGATAAAGGTGTTGCCTTCCCTTCGCACCTTGAACGGCTCTTCCTCACCCGCAGTATAAACCACCTCTTCCTCGACATCCGCAGTCAGTATGACCTCCGGCAGTTCGGCAAGCCTGGCGGCTGCATAAAACATGAGCTCTTTCACGCCCTTATTGGTGGCGGCCGAGATTGGAAAAACCTTATATCCCTTTTCTTCAATGGCTTTCTGAAAGCTTTCGAGGTTCTCTCTGCCATCAGGCAGATCAACCTTGTTTGCTGCTACGATCTGCGGCCGCTCAGCAAGCTTCGGGTTGTACTGCCTCAATTCCGAATTTATCGTCTCAAAATCGCTCAACGGATCACGTCCATCGACAGCGGCAACATCGACAACATGCACCAGTAGCTTTGTCCTTTCAACGTGTCTGAGAAAATCATGTCCAAGTCCGACCCCTTCATGGGCACCCTCAATGAGGCCCGGTATATCGGCAAGCACAAAGCTGCTGCCCTGGTCAAGACTCACCACGCCGAGGTTCGGCTCAAGGGTCGTAAAAGGATAATCCGCTATTTTGGGATTGGCTGCAGATACAATGGAAAGAATCGTTGATTTTCCCGCATTTGGAAATCCTACCAGTCCTACATCTGCAATAACCTTCAGTTCCAGTTCTACATGGAATTCCTCACCCAGATCTCCAGCACGTGCAAAGCTTGGTACCTGCCTCGTGGGAGTGGCAAAATGCTGATTACCGGCACCGCCCTTCCCGCCTTTGGCAATAACAAGACTCTGGCCGGGCTTGGTCATATCGGCAAGGATATGTTTTGTATTTTCGTCCCTGACAATCGTTCCTGCAGGCACCTTGATGACAAGATCCCTGCCGCTTTTTCCGGAGCAGTTGCCTGCACCTCCGTGCTCACCGTGTTCTGCTGCATATTTCCTTTTATATTTAAAGTCAATCAAAGTCCTCAGACCTTCATCCACAAAAAAGATAACATTGCCGCCCCTGCCGCCGTCTCCTCCGTCAGGTCCTCCGGCAGCTATATACTTCTCTCTGTGGAAAGAAACTTTTCCGTTTCCGCCGTCGCCTGCCTTTATATGTATTTTTGCACGATCTATGAACATATTTGCTCCTTTTGTGGGTAAACCTTATAACTATATTGTGTGCCTGAAGAAAAAAAATCCCGGCAGTTGCGCCGGGACTTATTTTTTACTTATCAGACCATCTCTATACTAACTTGTTTCTTGTCCTTGCCCAGTCTTTCAAATTTGACCTTGCCCTCAGCCAGAGCAAAAAGGGTGTCATCCTTGCCTATTCCAACATTTACACCAGGATGAATCTTTGTACCCCTCTGTCTTACGAGTATATTGCCAGCCAGTACATACTGTCCGTCAGCCCTCTTGACACCGAGTCTTTGAGCCGTACTGTCACGGCCGTTTCTAGAGCTGCCGACTCCCTTTTTGTGAGCGAACAGCTGGAGATTAATTTTAATCATCAGATTACACCTCCTCTTCCAACACTAAAACATATTTACCGTATGCAAGTCCTATCTGTTTAAAGCCTATCGCCGTTGTCTCAAGTATAATAGCAGCGGTTGATTCCTGCTGTGCAGACATTCCGTCCGGCAAGCCGATTACCATATGCCCGTTACTTTCAATGAAGCAGCGGTCCAGACCTGCGATATCCTCCAGCGCACCGGCTGCCGTGTAGGCTGTTACCGATACTGCCGAGCAAATAATGTCATTTCCTGCATCTGCATAGCCTGCATGTCCTGTAACATCAAAACCCCTGATAGAACCTGTCTGATCCTTTTTAATCATTACCTTGATCATATTATCAGCCTTGCATTAAATATTGATCTTGTTGATCTGCACTTTCGTATAGGGTTGCCTGTGTCCTGTTTTATTCCTGTAACCCTTTTTTGCCTTGTACTTGAATACAATGATCTTCTTTTCCTTGCCCTGTCCGAGTACTTTTCCGTCTACCTTTGCACTATCTACAAGCGGCTTTCCGAAAGTTACACTGCCATCGCTTGAAACTGCCAGAACCTTGTCAAATGTCACTGCAGCACCATCTTCAGCATCCAGCTTCTCTATGAAAACGATATCGCCTTCCTGTACTTTGTACTGCTTTCCACCTGTCTCTATAACTGCGTACATACCTATTACCTCCTGTCAACAGACTCGCCGAACCGATAGGCAGCAACTTCCATTGCTTTTAAAGCCCTGTCCGAGCGGTTACCGAAATATTCTAACACACAAGTGTATTGATGTCAACGTCCCTTATCCTCATATCTTCATGTTTCATTTCCTCAGATGCCTTAAACAGGATCTTCTTGCCATAAGTCTCCTGCAGCCGCGAAATATTGCCGTTGGTATCTGCCTTTAATACCACGGCCACCGAAGGATGTACTTCGACCTGAACTGCATTCGCAATAGTCTGCCCAAAATAACGGCCTACTTCCTTTTCGACATTTCTCGCCACAGCCTCGGCAGACAGGATCTTTCCCGTTCCGTCGCAATAAGGGCAGTCCGTGTGCAGGACTGTAGAAAGCTCCTGCCTGACCTTCTTTCTGGTCATCTCTATGAGGCCCAGACCTGTCATATCGACAACCGTCGTCTTGGTCCTGTCCTTTCGAAGCGCCTGTTTTAAAGCATCCAGTACCATTTGCTGGTGTTCGTGCTCATGCATGTCAATGAAATCTATAATAATGATTCCGCCGATATCCCTAAGCCTTATCTGTTTTGCAATTTCCCGCGCCGCCTCGATGTTCGCCTTTAGTACGGTATCCTCAAGGTTGCTGCCTCCGACAAATTTGCCGGTATTTACATCGATTACCGTCAGTGCTTCCGTCTTGTCGATCACCAGATAACCGCCGCACTTGAGCCACACTTTTCTTGCCAGAGCACGGGTTATCTTGGTTTCAAGCTGATAATGCTCAAAAACATCATAACTCTTGCTAAAATATTCAACCCGGTATTTAAGCGCCGGTGAAATCATATCCACCAGTTCAAGTACTTTTGCATACTGCTGCCTGTCATTGATCACAAACTTCTCTATGTCCAGCGTGAACAAATCCCTTACCGCCCTGTAGACCAGGCTCAAATCCTTGTGAATGGCACGCGGGACAGGGCCACTCTGCTCCTTGTTCCGGATACTTTCCCACAGCTTCAGCAGAAAATTGAGATCCTGTGAGAAATCTACTTCCTCCATGCCTTCCGAAGCTGTTCTAACAATGAGCCCCATTCCTTTAGGCTTTAGCTTTTCGGCGATCTTTTTCAGCTTAACCCTTTCACTCTCGCTCTCTATCCTTCTTGAAACACCTGTATATTCAGCATTCGGCAGCAATACCAGGTGCCTGCCGGGCAAAGTGACATGTGTCGTCACCCTTGGCCCCTTGGAGCCTATTGGTTCTTTAATGACCTGTACGGTCAGTTCCTCACCGGCTCTGAGCAATTCGCCGATATTATATCCCTTTAGGTCCTGAACGCCATCCTCTTCTTCATCGCCATATTCCTTTTTAGCTACGATGTCGGCAACATATAGAAAAGCATTCTTCTCATAGCCAATATCTATAAATGCAGCCTGCATACCGGGCAGTACGCTGCTTACCTTGCCTCTGTATATATTGCCCACCATTCTTTCGGAACTGGGTCGTTCTATATAGATCTCTACAAGTTCCTTATCTTCAAGAAGCGCAACACGATTCTGCCCGGCTCCGATGTCTACGATCAATTCATTTCCCAATATTTCACCACCCATATACCAACTATACATAATGAAAAAAGAATTCCCTACAATAAGCTGTTATCACTTATATTACTTTTGATTACCGTTATACCTAAAGCTTTTTTCACTTATATTATTTTTTAATCTCTATTATACCTATCCAAGTATTTCCTTGTCCATTGGCTCTGTCAAGGTTCCCCCGTTATCCACATAAAGTGCCTTACGGTGCAGCCTGCTGGCGGCTACAGGAAAGCCTGCCTTTTCAGCCAATGCTTTTACAAAAAGCTCCGGCCTAAGATTCGCTGCACTGCCTGCACTGAATCTCGTATGTATCACAAATGCGGAGGCAAAGGTCTCATAGCCGAACGGAAGCTGACCTGCCGCCTCAATATCCGCATTGTGGACCAATGGACGGATATCCACTTCCTTCGCCGCACCTTTTCCTTCTTTTAGTACCTTAATGCTGTCCATGGACATTAAAGCTTTCAGCTTGGACCTGGCCTCATCCAGCGTAACTACCTCATTCAGGAAAACGGACAGTGCATAATCCGCACCCGCAATCGCTGCCATAATGTTCGTTTTGGACAGCTTCTCGCCGGCAGCAGTAATCCTGATAGCTTCGGGGAGCGAATTATTCAGCAGTTCCATAAACTGCTGCGGCTGGATCTGCCGTACCAGTTCAAAATCCGCATATTCTCCGTCACTTGTCACACCCACGGATAAAGGCAGGCCGAACACCATGTGCGGATGAGGATTGAAACCTTGCGAATAGGCAATAGGAAGGCTGGAACGTCTGACTGCACGTTCGAACACCTTCATCAGATCCAGATGGGAAATGAATTTGACCTCTTCGCCTCGCGTAAACCTGATACGTATGCTGCTCAAATACATCCCCCCCTGCTGTCAGAGGATGTGCCGCCTGTGCCTTCCGCTTTATCGGTCTGCCTGTCAGCTTCCACAGCGCCTGTATTTTTAGCAGAGTCGCTGCAGATGCCTTCATTGAAGTATGCTGCGCCGCAGCCGGAACACGATTGCATGCAGTTGGGGGTGATCTCTCCTCTTTCCGCCTTCTGGTTCTCTTTTATCAGATAGTTCTTTGAGACCCCGATATCAATGTGATCCCATGGAAACACCTCCGAGAAATCCCGCTTCCTGTTTGCATAGAAAGCCGGATCGATTCCGCAATCCTCGAACGCGCCAATCCAGGCATCATATTTGAAATGTTCTCCCCAGCTGTCGAATTTGCACCCTCGCTGCCATGCTCTGAGGAGAACCTTTCCAATCTTTCTGTCGCCTCTGGCAAACACTGCCTCCAGCAGACTCACTTCAGAGTCGTGCCAGCTATATTTCAAATGCCTGTCTTTTATATGTCCCTTAAGGAAACGCTGCTTTTGGTTCAGGGTATCCATCGTATCCTGCGGCTCCCACTGAAAAGGCGTAAAGGGCTTGGGGACAAAGGAAGAAGTGCTGATCGTGACTTCCATCCCCTTCCCTCTTTGTTCTCTTGGGACCTTAAAGTATTCATCAACTACTTTTGTTCCAAGGGCCGCTATTCCTTCCACATCCTCCATGGTTTCAAACGGCAGGCCTATCATAAAGTACAGTTTTACTCCATTCCAGCCGCCCCTGAAAGCCATGCCGACCGAGCTCAGCAGGTCCTCTTCCGTAACACCCTTGTTGATCACATCCCTGAGCCTTTGAGTCCCAGCTTCGGGAGCGAAGGTAAGCCCGCTTTTTCTGACTTTCTGCACCTTTTCCATTAACTCCAGGGAGAAAGAATCGATACGAAGGGATGGAAGTGCAAGATTCACCTTTTTGGGCTCCATCTCCTCAATGAGATCCGAAGTCAGCTGCTGCAAACCTGAGTAATCACTGGTACTGAGAGAGGTCAGAGAGATTTCCTCATAACCGGTGTTGTTCTCCAGTTTTCTGGCCATTTCTGCCAGTCTTGCAGGTGTTCTTTCCCGCACCGGCCTGTAAATGAAACCAGCCTGGCAAAACCTGCAGCCCCTGCTGCAGCCTCGGAACAACTCAAGCATCACTCTGTCGTGTATGATGGATGTATACGGTACGATGATTTTATCCGGGAAATAGGTATTGTCCAAATCACCGATGATTCTCTTTCGTATTTTCGCCGGATATGAAACATTCCTGGGCTCGATACTTTTTACCGTGCCGTCGCTGTTGTAGGAAACATCATAAAAGCCAGGCACATATATTCCTTCTATACCAACTATCTTATTCAGGAAATCCTCGCGCGACACACTTTCCTTCTTCCATTGAGCATAGGCGTCCATGACCTCATTGATGATTTCCTCGCCCTCTCCGAGCATGAAGAAATCCACAAAGTCGGCAAGAGGTTCGGGATTGTAGGCGCAAGGGCCACCGGCGCACACAAATGGCTGGCCTTCCCTCCGCTCCGCACTGAGGAGCGGGACATCGGCCAGGTCAAGCATATTGAGAATATTGGTATAGCTCATTTCATACTGAAGCGTGAATCCTATAAAATCAAAATTTTTCACAGGTTCCCGCGTTTCAAGTGAGAACAGCGGAATCCCGTTTTCACGCATTTTTTCTTCCATGTCCGTCCATGGCGCAAATACCCTTTCACAGCATGTATCCATGCGCTCATTCAACAGATGGTAAAGAATGCGCATGCCAAGATGAGACATTCCGACCTCATAAGTATCCGGAAAACAGAAAGCAAACCTGATGTTCACAGAGGACGGCGGTTTTCTGATACTGTTCCATTCGCCGCCTGTGTATCTCGCGGGCTTTTCAACACTTTGCAGGATATCGTCTCTTATAGCTACCGGCACAAGAACCTCCATAAATTCCTTCGTTATATCTTTGTCTTAATTTCTGCAACTTATCTATAATATACCCAAACGAACATTATTTAGCAACCTCAACCTTAATTCCGAGAAGACCGCGGGTTTTCCACCACCTGAGCACATACAGCAGCGTAGCACACACCCTGAACACACCAATAAGCCCAAGTGCCAGGAAAATATTTGTATGAATGTACAACCATACCCCAATAAGCGGAGCGATAAAGCCTGTAATATTGGTCAGTGTATTAAACACTGAAATGTACACTGTCTTCTTGCCCTCCGGCAGTGTTTCAAGCAAGTTGATGAAAAGAGACAAATTGAAACCCGCCATGAATATCCCTAAAAAAACATTTATCAATAGTATTATGGGAAAGCTCCATAAAGAGGTAAAGATCAACGGGCTTGAAGCCATACCTGCGGCGCCGAAGATAATCATCAGGCTGCTTCCCTTTTTATCAATCAGTCTGCTCCACATGGAATACGAAAGAAACTGCGTAAGCCCATATGCAACATTTACTAAGCCTAGCTGAAACTCATTAAGTTTTGCATAGTCGGCATAATAGATGAAATACAAAGGCCAGCCCATCTGCCATACCAGATGGAAAGCAAAGCCGCAGATACAGAATGTGATGAAAGGCTTGTTTGACAGTATTTCTTTCACATAGGACCTGTTGAATGTAAAAGACGGTTTCTGAGATACACTAGCTCCCGGCTTATACTGCGCACCAGCCTCTTGTTCTGGAAATCCGTCTGTCCGCATTAAATCGGAAGTATCGTTGATGGTGACTCTTGAGAAAAAAAACAATTGCAGAAGAGTCAGCGCAAAACATGCCCCATAAAAGATCTGATAGATGAAGAGCCTGTCTCCATCGGATTTGGGGATCACCGTCAGCAATAATCCCGTAACCAGCACGGTGAGAAGCCCGAATAAGGTGCCATATTTGCTCCTCAGGGAATAAACCCTGTTGGCGTGTGAACCCTTAAAATGATCTGCGAAGAAAGATTGCCACGTGGTGAGATAAAGTGCTCCCGGCCAGTTCATGAGACCAATCAGGATAACATAGGCCATCACCTTGGATTGGTGAGGGATGGAAGGGATAAACGCAATGGCTGCATAGAATATGCTTAAAACAAATAAAAGAACCATCACTGTCTGTTTTTTCCGGTTGATACGTTCTATCAGAATTCCACATGGAATCAGTATAAAAACCGCAACCAGAGGAGGCACAGCGTTCAGCAGCGCAATATGAATGGTTTGTGCACCCATTCTCTTTGCAAACATTTGAATAAAAGGATTATATAAATTCAAAACCATCGTAAAGACAATGCCCTCAAAGATAAGGAACATCGCCCCGGAATTTCTGTTTTTAAAAAGCCTCATGGTCACTATCCTTATAAATTAATAAGTACAATATAAAAGTCGTACCGGAACTGCAGAGAACAGAAACCAGAAACCAGACACCAGAGAACGCACTTGAATACTTCTTCCCATGAAAATTCAAATCCAATCTCTGACCTCTGGTCTCTGACTTCTACTTTTTGGCGCGTCCTCTGACATTATACCACAAAATTCTTCCTGCTACGTTCGTTTTATTTCAAGAAACACAAAGGAAGAACACAGAACACAAGGGGACGGTTCTCTTGTGCATTATATCTTTCAACACAAGGGGACGGTTCTCTTGTGCGTTATATTTCTAATTATACCGAAACTAATTCCCGTTAATCTTGATATTTGTCTTATTGAAAGCCCATTTTCCTTTAGTATTGTAATATTTTTATTACGAGTTTCTACA
>JAEWQC010000179.1 GCA_023399355.1 Bacillota bacterium
TTCTGCTTCATCCTTTTCTTCAGATTCTGTTCCGGCATTCTTCATTCTGCTTTCTGCTGCACCTTTTCGGACCATGGCATATATTCGTCCAGCAGCGAAGCATCCTGTTCAAAATCCAAATTCGGCAGCTGGCGGAAAATATATTCAAGCCGGGAAGGACCCAAAAAGGCCAATGATAAGACTTTGTTTATGTGAACCAAATAGAAAAAATTACTGAAAATCCTTTACTATGTGTTCAATCAACTTTATTTTACATTCAAGAATAGCAATGCAATTTATTTTTTCTAATGAGTTTACTGTTTGGTAAAATTCATCATCCTTCAATTCTAATAAATTATGTTTTACACATTCATCTTTAACTTTATTTTTAAGAATATTTTCATCAACATATTCTCCGAATCCAACTGTTTTATTGATTGTATGCAATATGATAATTTGCTGCCTCTCAAGATTTATTGAAATAAAGTCATATAGTTTATATATTATTTTCAATAGTGCTAATGCCGTAAGAAAACTCTTATTAGGCATACTGGAAATAGACAAAAGTAAATCTGGAGCCTTTTCAAAAAACTTCTTTATATCTATCTTAATATTGCATAGCTTTGTAGTACGTCCTGTCGTTGAATCTGGAATTGCAATAATACCAGGAGTGACAATATTGGATAAACCAGCAAATAGATAATCAAATATATAATCAAATATATTAGGTCTTTGCGGTGGAACTACAGTAACATATTCATTAAAAATATTGTCCAAATCATTATCTGATAAATCCTGTATTAGTGGCTGATTACGAATATACTCTTTTAAACCCAGTTTGTATTTTAAAATATCATCCATTCACAGCCCCCCCAATTTAGCTATTCTTTATTTATTAATCCAATTCTAACATATTTTTTAATCACTCCCATATAATATATTTCGTACATACATCCCTAATACGACTTTTGTCATTTACCCCTCTACTTTTGCATATTGGACATATGCTTCGATAATAAGCAAGGGAATACATGAACTTGATGAGAATGAATGCATCCGGCTGTTTCCTTTATTATCTAAAAGTATTGAAATGATACTTGTAAAATGAATTGCTGAAAAGGAGCAAAAACAACAGGAAGCTGATTTATCAAAAATGCTTGGAGCATTATCGACTAAAAAATCAGGTAACAAGTTTTCAAGCAATTTAATTTTTTCATCAAAATGAGATTTCAAATATATTTCTTCATCCCATCCACTAATGATTTTTGCGTCCTCATGAGTTTCTTCAACTAAAAATTCTATTACTCTTACTATCAGAAATCTCTTTCAATGACCTGAATTCACCGGGCATAATACTCTGAATATCCATAATTGGGATTGGTAAACTTAGCGAAACTTTTTGATCATAATTATAGTTATTGAAAAAAGAAATCTCAACTAATCTACTATCTATAATGGTATCATCATAAGTTAAAATTAAACCGATAGGGGGAAATGCAAATTCCGAAAATGTCATAGTTTTATTAGTTTTCACATTATAGACACCAACTACTCCTGGCGTCATTCTTGTTGAATTTGGCGATATCTTTTTTCACCGGCTATAACCTATTCAAAAGTAGATGCTTTTACTCTATGGTTATTAAATGCAGCTTCAGGAGGAATATGCTCAAAAAATAATTTCCCATAATCACCGCAAATATGACATATCCCTTCGGTTATTGTCTTCATTAAGCTGCCCCTCACGCTAGTTAAATATAACTTTCTTATAATAAATAGAAAAAAGTATAGACTCTCGGGGACATGCTAGTCCCAACTGCATGGCTAGTAATCATAGCCCAAACTGTCTCAACTATAGATGATACATTTACAGTACTGAAATTCCTTTTTATCTCACACCAGGATTAAACACTTCCAAAAATAATTTTATTTTCACAACTACACAACTTTTGGGCTTATTTTTGCCCATTTCACAACCTTTTTTAGGGGTATTTTGAACTGTATATTTGAAAAGTAAAACCGCCTATCCTTACGGGTAAGCGGTTTTTTCGTTGGAGCTGGTGGACGGAATCGAACCCCCGACCTGCTGATTACAAGTCAGCTGCTCTACCTGCTGAGCTACACCAGCGTATTACGTTTGCTCGTGGAGCAAACGTTTTTGGCGACCCGGAAGGGGCTCGAACCCTCGACCTCTAGCGTGACAGGCTAGCATTCTAACCAACTGAACTACCGGGCCGTATATAGCCTCATTTTTATGAAGCTTTCATTGTAAGAGCTTTTACCCGGCGAAAAACTGCTGTTTCCCGCGGTTAAACTCTCTGGTGACCCATAGGGGACTCGAACCCCTGTTATCGCCGTGAAAGGGCGGTGTCTTAACCACTTGACCAATGGGCCTTATTAGCATCGGTTTGAGCCGACAAAGTATATTTTAACGGCGCGGGGGTAAAAAGTCAAGTAAAACAGTACAAATACTTCAAACCTTATTTACCCTGTTCAGCCAGTTCTCCTGTCATTTCTTTCTTCTTGAGCTTGTGATAAACAGAGAGCAGGATAAAACTTATCCCAAGGATCACGATGCTCATCACATAGATGAGTCTAGGTTCATACTTGTAGATGCTTCCCGATACAAAGCCGATCAGCGCAGTCGCGATACAGGTGATCGTACCGATCAGGGAGTAGATTCCAGCCCTTTCCCTGCCTTCGGATATCTCTGCAAACATGGAATCGACAAACGGTCTGAATATACCAAAGCCAGCCGCATAGACTCCTATGCACAGCACGGTGGCGGTCATGTTTCCGGTAGGAATAACGATCAGCGTCAAGAGAGAAATTACCTGTATCACAAGTCCAAGCTGCATGTTTCTGGTGTTGTTCCGTTTGCTGACAAGCGGGATGACGAAAACGAAAACAAGCAGCATGACACCTGAATAGACGCCTCCCAGCAATGAAATGGAAGACTTGTCAAGGCCCAGTACTTCGGTCATGAAAGGTGCGAAAAAAAGGCTGTTGAAGGTACCAAGCGGAATGTAGATAAAAAAGAGAATATAAACCGAAGCACCAACAATCGCTTTTGGATTGCCTCTGAACACTGCAGCAGATTTGAAGGGAAGAATACTCCCCAAACTTATTTTAACCGGATTTTTCTTTTTCTCATCCAGTATATGCTGTCCCACCGCAGTTTCCTTGTACATGCGGTTTCTCAAAATGATCATGATCGTCATGCTGATGGCAGCATAGATCAGAAAAATCCTTTCAGATATAACCACGCCATATGCGCTGACCAGCAATCCGGCCAGTGGGATGATGATTCCGGTCGCAATATTGATAATGTTCAGAAGGTTGAAAGCCGATACCCTTTGTTCATTATCCGCATCCTCAACCACCATGAGGTTCCATGAGACGCCGACAATTCTGCCAAAGCTGTTTACTAGAGTGGCAAACGCAAACAGGATGAAACTGTTAGAAATCAAATAGATCACCACGGTCACCGGCCAGCTGATAAAATCGAAAATCAATGTAGTCCTCTTCCGGCCTAATTTATCGGTCAAAGCACCGCTGATCAAAGAAAGGAATACGCCGGCTACATAGCCGATGGAAATAAGGTATCCCAGCTGTTGGTCCGTCACACCAAGTTCCTTCATATACAGGCTGAGATAGAAGTTGAAAAGAACAAACGGGATGCCCCACAAAGGCTCACAAATAACCGATGCACGCGTATTGCCCTTTAATAATCTGAATGTACTGAAAATATTGTTCGAAGCAATCGTTTTATCTCTCATTTGACCAATTTTAGCACTTGCACCTTCCTTATGCAAGAAAAAATTCATCACCTTTTCCCTGCACATGAAAAGAAACATATCCTGCATAAATACTGTCATTCCCTCAATACTTTCATTTAAAATTTTTACAGTCATCCCGACTTTTCATTTTTTCGGTCGTATATTGATGTGGTTTTACTTCATATTGTTTTGTTGTATAATGGTTAAAGCTACTATTTGGATATTGTAAAAGGAAAATGTTTATTTAGAAGGTACTCATATGATACTGATAAGAAATCTTTACCTGAAGAAGAAAGCCTGGACGGATGGAGTAGCACATGCTACGCTTGATCCCGACGGCCCGGGAGTTGCCAGGATGCATCTGGTTCCCCCGAAACCCGTCTTATTTAAAAATCCGCCCAGCCTGCTTGTAATAAATGGTACGTGGTTTTTACCGGTAGGGCCTTCCTGGTCTTCAATCCTTCGTGTTTTTTTTGATGAACTTGCGAAGAATTGTACCGACAAGCGTGAAATCAGCCCCGACGAAGTGATAAAAATTGAACAGGCCGTAGTGAGCAGAGTTCAGGAGCTCTACCCGGGAACCGATTCCGCACTCATATTGAATGATCTGTCGGAAATAGTGACTCTGGCGACGAGTATCGCCAAAAATGAGGAAATTCCGCCGGAAACCTTGAAGGGCCTGAACCTTGAACAATTCAGCAGATTTATGACAGCGCCCCACCGGATGGATCTCATCGTAGCCCCCATGTCTGTTGACGGGAAACGCACCTGTCCTCTTCAATGCTCCTGCTGCTATGCTGACTGCGGCCGGATGATGGATATAAAGGAGCCGCTTTCAACAGAAGAATGGAAAATCATCATTGACAAATGCAGGAATGCAGGAATCCCAATGCTTACATTCACCGGCGGCGAACCGCTTACAAGGCCGGATATCGCTGACCTCGTAAAACATGCGGCATGGTTTGTGACGCGGTTGAATACAAACGCCTACCTGCTTACCCCGGAATTGGCTGCCGCATTGCATGAAGCCAGCCTGGACGGAATACAGATCACCCTCTATTCCCATAACCCGGAGATACATGATTCCCTGGTCGGCAAGGCCGGTGCCTGGGCAAAGACGACGGCAGGCATTAAGAACGCTGTGGAGGCAGGCCTGGGTGTCAGCGTAAACACGCCTCTGGTTGATAAAAACAGGGATTATTCAGATACGATCCGTTTCATAAAAAGCCTCGGAATCAATTGTATCGGGTGTTCCAGCCTGATTCCCGCAGGCAGTGCGGTAGAACAGATCGATACAGGGAAAGCTTTATCACCGGAGGAATTAAAGACGGTACTGCAGGAAGCAGTCAAGGTTTGCAATGAATTGAAGATGGAACTCTCCTTTACCTCTCCCGGCTGGCTCAGCTCTGCGGAGATTCTTGAGCTCGGACTGCCAAGCGCACCTGTTTGCGGAGCTTGTCTGTCCAATATGGCCGTGGCGCCGAACGGCGAGGTGGTGCCCTGCCAGAGCTGGCTGAACAATCTGACTTTGGGCGATATCCGAAAAACGTCCTGGAAGAAGATCTGGAACAGCAGCGCCTGCAAAAACATCCGCAGGAATGATGCAACCAAACCGAAGTGCGCATTGAAGGAGGGGAGGTAATGAGGAAGCCTGTTCATTCACCGCACAACATGATATTCAACAAACTTGTCAGAAGATTTACCGGCAGGTTTACCGCCAGATTTACCGCCAGGACTTGTAAAAACGCATTATCGGCATTCATTATTGCAGTTCTTCTGATTGGCTGCCTGATACCGGTTGCTGCTCAAACCCCTCCGGATATCATCCACCAGATGACCGTGACTATTACGCCGCAGCCTGACGGCAACCTGAAAATAAAGTATGATCTCGACTACGAGGCAACCACGGATTTCCCGTCCGATATACAATATCTTGAGGTCGGCGTACCCAATACTGATTTCTTCCTTTTGGAATATTCACCATCCGCACTCATCTCCAAAGCCGGCGAAAAGACAAGCGGTACTTCGCAGGTACATCTGGACTTCATAAAGCTGCCAAAGGCCGGAGACCGATTTCAATTGAGCTTTTCCATACTACAGCGATCAATGGCTTACAATGCGGGCGACGGTATTGCTTTTCAGTTCCGTCCGGGATGGTTCGATTTCGCTGTGATCAATGAAATGCGGGTAATCGTCAATACCAGACAACTATCCTCGGTCCGGTTCAACCCCGCTCCGACAGAAACGAAACCGGATCAGGCGATCTGGGTAACCAGAGAAATGAAGGAGAATGATAAAACAGAACTGTATCAAGTCATTTGTGCACGTTCCTCCTACCCCGACCTGAAGGACAGCGACATTAAAAGCGGTCCCCCTGAGGCATCAGATGCAGATGCCGGTGCAGGTCCGGTCATCGTCATTGTTTTCATCATTATTCTGTTTATTCTCATTGCAATCATTAAAGGGGCCTCCGGTGGCGGCGGCTATCAAGCAGGCCGATATGGAGGGGGACTCAGAGGCGGTACTACGATCATCGGCGGCCGGGGCGGAGCAATCGGCGGAGGCGGCAGAAGCT
>JAEWQC010000180.1 GCA_023399355.1 Bacillota bacterium
AATCTTGCAGTCCTTCTGCAGGGATCGGAAAGGGAGGATCCGCTTTTTGCCACCGTACAGGTTCCCTCCGTCCTGCCAAGGTTTATTAAAGTGTCCTCCGATATGAGTGGCGTGAATTATATAATGATGGAAGAAGTCATCAGGATGAATATATCCATGCTGTTCAAGGGATACAAAATCCTGGCGGTCAACGCCTGCAGGATAACGAGGAACGCCGATCTTTCGCTGAATGAAGATGAGGCGGACGATCTTCTGCTGGAAATCGAGAAATCTCTTAAAATGCGAAAATGGGGAGCTGCTGTCAGATTGGAAGTCGAAGCTCATTGTAATGAAAAAATAGTTTCCATCCTCAAGGATGCACTGGAACTGGATCCGGAAAGCATTTTCCATATAAAAGGCCCTATAGATATCACATTTCTGCTTAAATTGGCAGCGAACCACAGCAGACCTGATTTGAAGGAACAAATATTCCCGAGTATATATCCGCCGGCATTCAACAAGTTTGAAGATGTTTTCAGTGCCATCCGGAGCAAGGATATCCTGGTACATCACCCGTATGAAGATTTTCAATCCGTAATCGATTTTATCAATCAGGCTGCCGAAGATCCTGATGTACTGGCTATAAAGCAAACCCTTTACAGGATCAGCAGCAATTCACCGATTATAAAAGGCCTCCTTCGGGCTGTGGAAAATGGCAAACAAGTTACAGTGCTGTTTGAAATCAAAGCCAGGTTTGACGAAGAAAATAATATCCAATGGGCAAAAAAGCTTGAAGAAGCCGGATGTCATGTAACTTACGGATTGATAGGCCTCAAGACCCACTGCAAGATAACGCTGGTTGTGAGAAGAGAAACCGATGGCATTATGCGTTATGTTCATATGAGTACTGGAAATTATAACGAAACGACGTCAAAGCTTTACACGGATATCGGATTATTTACATCGAACAGGCACATAGGCTCCGATGCAACAGCACTCATTAACCAGCTTACAGGCTATTCCGACCAGCCGAATCTCTATATGCTAAATACTGCCCCATCAGGTTTGAGGAAAAAACTTGCCGAGCTGATCAAAAACGAAATTAATTTATCGACGCCTGAGAAGCCAGGAAGGATTATCATCAAAATTAATTCACTCGTAGACTCAGAGATGATAAAACTTTTATACAAGGCATCCTGCAGCGGTGTAAAAATTGATCTGATCGTCAGGGGAATATGCTCCCTGCGTCCAGGTATAAACGGTATTAGTGAAAATATCCGTGTGATCAGTATCATCGACCGGTATCTTGAACATAGCAGGATCTTCTACTTCAGTAATGGCGGCAGAAAAGATATCTTTCTTTCGAGCGCCGATTTGATGGAGAGGAATCTTGACCGGAGAGTTGAACTTTTATTTCCGGTCATAGACGAGGATCTGAAACAAAGGCTTGAATTCATACTTGACGTCTACCTGAAAGACAATATCAAAGCAAGGGAGCTTAGAGCCGATGGACATTATGTGAGGATCAACCGAAGAAGCAAAAAGCCTGTCCACAGCCAGTTATATTTTCATGGTAATCCTGTTTAACCTCGCAAAGCTACAGGCTGGACTTGACAAAAGTGTTCCTATCAACTATTGTATAATTATAAAAGATTACTCTAGTAATCAATATATCGGGTGGTGAATTTGATGAGAGAGATTCCAAGCATCTCCGACACGGAATGGATTGTAATGAAAATAATATGGTCACACTCTGAATGCAGCGCCAGTCAGATCATAGATGAACTGGCAGGAGTCACAAAGTGGAAACCGAAGACCATTAAGTCCCTATTGAGCAGATTGGTAAAAAAGCAAGCCATCGGATACAAGGAGGACAAAAGATCCTACATTTATTATCCTCTGTTTACCGAGGAAGAGTGCGTCAGAATCGAAAGCCAGTCCTTTTTGGATAGGGTTTTCGGCGGCGAAATTAATACGGCGGTCGCCAATCTCATTGAAGGTAAAAAGATGTCCAAACAACAGATTGATGAGCTCAGAAAGCTCTTGGATAAAAAAGACGAATGAGGTAGCATGTAATGAATTATGCTTTGGTTGTCAACCTCATAATCAATTCCTCGATCATCTCTGCATTATTAATCATTCTATTGCTTTTGGCAAAATGGATTTTTAACAAAAAGATTAGTGCCAAGTGGCACTATATTATTTGGTTTACGTTGCTGCTAAGGCTGGCAGTGCCTTATATGGCCTATAGCCCACTAAACTTCTCGAATCTGAACACGGAAGCCATGACCGGAAGCAGTTCCAGCGTTGACGCAGGAATACAAGCCTCTCAGAACAACCCGTCCGTGATCACACAGGCCTCTTGCACAATCGGCAACACTTTCCACAAACTTATAAATTGCATTGTTTCATTCCATTTCGATTATACGACTGCATTTGAGATTTGGATACTCGGAGTCCTTATTTTGAGTTTGTATTCATTTATATACAACATCCTGTTTTGGATCAGAGTAAGAAACGGCACCATATTCACAGAACCATCCATTCTGAAGCTGCTGGAGGAAAGTAAGGAACAGCTTGGCATACAAACCAGCATATCTATCATTCAGACCTCCGGCATCAGCATCCCGGCGATATTCGGAGTGACACGCCCCTGGCTTCTGATTCCGGAGACTGTCCTAAAAAGCATGGGACATGAAAATCTTCGATTTGTCATTCTGCATGAACTTGCGCATTTGAGAAGAAAAGACATCATTATAAACTGGATCGCCCTGGTACTGCAAATTATTCACTGGTTTAACCCCCTGGTCTGGCTGGCTTTCCGTAAAATGCGTGCTGACCGTGAGATGGCCTGCGATGAAGCTGTTCTAATGCACCTTGAACAAAAGGAAGCCATGCAGTATGGACATACGCTTTTGGACATGGTGGAAATTTTCTCCGGAAGGGTAAGATATGCTGGGATTGCAGGAATACTCGAAGAAAAATCTCAAATTAAAACAAGGATCCAAAGGATTTCGCAGTTTGATAGACGGCATACGAAGCTTCCTGCCCTGGCAATTATCCTCGTCGTTTTAATGGGAAGCAGCATAGCGGTGAATGCCAATAATCTGTCAAGCCCATCAGAACCACAAACCAGCGCTGACATTCACTTAATCGAATCAGCAAAAAGTGATGCCAGAGACATTGAAGCAACTATTAAAAATACGCCCGATTCTAAAATGAATGAAGAGATAGAACAGAGTAATTCGAAGAAAAATCCTATAGTAAAGCCTGCGGTAAACCCGAAAGCACAGTCAGATTTGAAACCCGATGCGAATACCGGATCAAAGACCGGAACGAAAGCCTCAATCAGTAATGAAGGCGCTGCTGAAAAACCTCTGGAATCATCCGAAATACAAATCAGCCCGCAGCAAAATGATACAGCTGCTGATTTTGCCGAGCCTTTTGAAGAAGATGCCGTTCAAAGCACAGCCGATAACTCTGATGACTCTCTGGAGGAAGGCGTCATTGACATTTCAACCAACACGCAGCAATAAATGAAAATTATAGGATAATAAAGTATTGACATTTTTTGATTACTGTAGTAATCTTTAATTGTAAGGATTACACAAGTAGTCTAAAAACTTAATTGGGAAATCTATAATGATTGGAGAAATGATATGAAATTTATAAAATGCCTTGCTGCAATTCTTGCAGCTTTAATGGTCCTGTGTATTGCAGGTTCTTCAAGTGCATATGCGAAAGATCTGACCATTAAAGATATTGATCCTGACAGTGATGCATATTCGTATGCACAATGGGTTGTCGGGCAAGGTTACATGAGTCTGACTCTCGGAAAATTTCTTCCGGCAAAGTCCGTAAAGAGAAGTGAATTCGCGGCGATCGTCACCAAGCTGACGGGAAACGGTCAAGCGTTGAAAGTTCCTAAAACTCCTTCCTTTAAGGATGTTACAACCAAGAATCAGTTTTACAGGCAGATCGAAACTGCTAAGACTTATATGACAAGCTTTAAAAGTAAAAACAGTCTTCTTTTCAAGCCGGATGTATACATAACCAGAGAAGACGCCATGTTCTCCATCGTTAAGATTCTTGGCTACGATTCCGATGAAGCGGTCGGAAGTAATGAGAACACAGATATGTCCCTTGATGATGTACTTGAAGATGCAGATAATATTAGCCCTGCACTTATTAAAAACGTTTCTGTGGGCATTTCATATGAATTGATGGATTTGCGCACCGTTGACGATAAAACCTATTTCGATCCCAAAAAAAGCATAACCCGCGCAGTCTTGGCCGAGCTGATTTACAATGCCTATCAGAAAAAGGACTATACGGCCGAAG
Organism: Bacillota bacterium; assembly: GCA_023399355.1. Classification (GTDB taxonomy): domain Bacteria; phylum Bacillota; class Clostridia; order Acetivibrionales; family DTU013; genus UBA1305. The sequence continues at coordinate 4,321 of JAEWQC010000180.1, forward strand.
AAACCGCTGATGAAAGCACCCCTGATGAAGGCGCATCCCAAAGTGAATCCGTGGATACTCCAGCAACCACTGTACCTGCAAACACATTGGAACCAATAAATATATCAACAACCATATCCAATAGCGATGCCGTATTAAAGATGTTAAATATTAAAGAGGGTGAGACGATTGATTTGTCTGACATAAACCAATCTATGACAGGTACTGTAACTAAGACCAACTCAAACCCTCAATTCTCAAATAATATTAGTCTACAGAACGATGTAATCATGCTGGGAAATATTATTACGAACAAAAATTTGGCTTATGGTGAAGAGAGTTTAATTTCTTTTGAATATGCGTATAATGTACAATCCAGTGAAAAGGGCATCATACTGATAGGCTTCAATTTGAACAGTTATAATAATGATACGAATAGAGCTTTGTGGGTAGTACCGAAAGGTAGAGGGATCTTAGTTTTCAAAATTCCCGTTACGCCGAAGAAATGGGCTGAAACTCCATTCAGAGTATCTGCGGACATTATTGATTTTTCCAGCTACAGGTCTTCCCCTGCAGGTTATACAGTAAATTTACTTCCTAGTGATCCAGGGAGAATATCCATATTTTAGTTGTATCAGATATGCAATGAAATCAAAAACTGCTGCATTAAGTTATACTATTCGTCTTCCTGTCGGTAATAGCACAATCAATACTGTCGAAAAAGCCGGTCCGACTGCAGCTCTTGTCAATTGGGATAAAGATCATATTTCCATCGGAACGATACAGCAAATCTGGCTCAAACTGCCTCTCAATTAATTTGAGATAAACCCACCTCCTGTAATAAAAACCATATAACGGCAGCACCGGCTCTTTTAAGCCGATGCTGCCGTTGTCGTCCGGTTACAATATCATATCGGGGTTTTATTCCTCAAAATATCCAGTAATTATTCTTCAACAGCATTTGCATCTATGACATCCTTGAACCAGTGTCCGCTCTTCTTGACCATACGCTTCTGGGTGTCGAAATGATTATAGACAATCCCAAAGCGGCTGTATCTGCCGAACGCCCATTCAAAATTATCATATAGCGACCAGATGAAATAGCCTCTGACATCAACGCCTGCTTGTATGGCATTATGAGCCGCAATAAAGTGGCGGCGCAGATAGTCGATACGATTATTATCCTCAATGCTGCCATCCAGATCCACGATATCATTATAAGAAGCGCCATTTTCAGTGATATAAAATCCAGGCACATCATATTCCTGATTGAGACGGACCAGAATGTCGGTCAAAGCTTTGGGATCAATGGGCCACTCCCTGTCGGTGTATGGACGTTCAGTCCTGACGTCCGCCGAGTAGAATGGCCATTTGTCCCTGTCATAACGGACAACACTCGTACTGTAATAATTGATTCCCAAAAAGTCGATCTTCTGACTGCACAAAGCCAGTTCATCCTGTTTGAATTCCGGGAGGGTAATCCCACGGCTTTTGTACAATTCGATCATATCCTTGGGGTAGGATCCCCTGAATAAGGGATCGAGAAACCAACGATTATTAAAACCATCCATATATCGGGCAGCAAGCTTGTCCTCTTCACTGTCACTTGCAGAATAGGTCGGGCCCATGTTCAATGTGATCCCGATTTGTCCGGGCAGCTTCATTTTGCGGAACAGACGTACTGCATAGCCGTGTGAGAGCATCAGATTGTAAGAGGCCTTGAGAGCAGATGCCAGATCGTGATAGCCAGGTGCATGTTCACCGATAAAATAGCCCAGATACGCTATACAAAATGGTTCATTCAATGTTATCCAGTTTTTTATACGGCCGCCAAACGACTCAAACACTACTTTACAGTAATCCTCAAAATAATTGACGATATCGGCGTTCAACCAACCGCCGATGTCCTGCAATGCCTGAGGAAGATCCCAGTGATAAATCGTAACATAGGGCTCAATCCCTGCTGCGAGCAGTTCATCAATCAGATCGGAATAAAACGCAAGCCCTGCTTTGTTTACTTCTCCGCGCCCTGTGGGCATTATTCTGGACCAGGCTATTGAAAAACGGTATGCACTGTGTCCCATGCTTTTCATCAATGCAACGTCGTCTTTGTATAAATGATAATGGTCGCATGCCACATCGCCGACATCGTTATGGAGTATATTCCCGGGCATTTGGCAGAAGCGGTCCCAAATGGATTCGCCGCGCCCATCCTCCTTCACTGCCCCTTCGATCTGGTAGGCAGCAGTAGCGGTTCCCCATTGAAAGCCTTTTGGGAATATAAGTTTCGACATGTGCAGTCCTCCTCTTAGTTGAATTCATAAAACAAATTGTGTTATTGCGCTATTACATTATACCACACATACCGTTTTCCAAACCTTGTTCATGCCGCGATTGCTGACATTTCAGGCAACTGGCACATTTGTTCATCGCCCCTTGGTTTCCCTATAAAAACCTGTATCTCCCATCATGCTTTCAATAAATATGAACCGGTGTTCCCACAGTCACTTTATTGTACAATTCGGCTGCATCATTATTGTACATACGGATACACCCGTGCGATACCTCTTGGCCAACAGACCATGGCTTGTTTGTTCCATGTATGCCATAAACGCCCCATGGCACACTCAATTGCATAAAATGGCCACCGAACTGGGCGCCCCATAAAGCTTTTTTTATTATTGTCCAATCGCCCATGGGCGTAGGCGTTGAAGGTTTACCAACGGCGACCGGATATCCCTTCACCAGTGTATCATTTTCGAATAATTTCAGTTTCCGGCTTTTTGTGTCGATTTCAATTCTAACCATAAAAAAACACCTCCTTCTATTTTATTCAAATAAAAGAGATGCGTAACCAGAACAAGACCTTCTGGATAACCCGATACAAATTATAACATTATCTAACATTTTATTCAAACCTTTCATTCCAGTTCCCGCACGTCTTCCGACTCAAGCCAGCCCATCTCCAGAGCATAGTTGAGTATATCGGCCAGACTGACACGGTAATCTTGTGCCAGAAAAGCAGGGTTCCTCTTATAGCTCTCTATTGTTCTTTTTGAGAATTCTTTGCACCTCATTTTCTCTTCGAGTATCAGCGCCCTTAAATAAGCGGCACCGGCCAGTTCCCTGATTACATTATATCGGCGGCTTTTCGCGCTGCACACATAAAGCCTGCATATCAACGGTCTCTGCCTGTAAATCGTACATAAGTTTCCATCTGTGACATAGAAGCAATTCTGTTCTTTTTTGAAAATATATTGATCGAACTCCAGACAATGGTTCTTGGTCTTAACCAGCTTATCTTGAATAAAATTGCTGATTGCAACTTCATCCCAGCCGCATAATCTGTTGACGCATACATTATCCATTTCCACCGACCAGGATTTTTTGCAGCAGCTTTCATCGCATTGATCGCAGAACAGCGGTTGATTACTCAAAAAACTGTCAATTGCATCAAGCAGGTCTTGAACGGTAGTTTCGCCGGTTATTTTGTCATAATTCAGTTCACCTTTGCTATCCGCAAATAGTATCATATTTTGCTCCTGGTAAATAGATTAGTTTATCAAGCCTTTGGTGCACTTGGCCGGCAAATGCTCCACTATGATAACAGATAGGAGTGCAGTGATCTTTTCATGCCCTGTATCTCCTTTCACCTCCGGGCTACTGCATTGCCGTCGTTCGGATCAGCCCAGCCCTTCCTGCTCCAACCGGTTTCTGCCCAATTCATATGATAAAAAGAAAATAATCACCACAGCCGATAAAAGATCGGAAACGGGTCCAGCAGCCCAGATACCCATCAGTTTGAAATAATGAGGCAGTATGAACAACAACGGCACTTGAAAAAGCACTTGTTTGGACAGGCTGAGAAATATGGCCACTTTTGCCTTTCCGATCGCCTGGAAAAAGTTAGATCCAACAATTGGAAGACCTGTGAACGGCAGCATCATTAAGAAGACTCTGATAGCCGGAGTTCCTATATCAAGCATGGATTCCATCTCTGCATTCTGACTGCTGAACATGCTCAGGATCTGTCTTGGAAACAGCTCCACAACAATGAACCCGGCCGTAGCTATACAAGTGGCAGCAATGATTGCCAGCTTCATCGTCTTGCGGACCCTGTCATAATTTTTTGCACCGTAATTATATCCTATGATAGGCTGAGCACCTTGATTAACACCGAATATCGGCATCAGGATCAACATGGAGATGCTGTTGATGATCCCCATGGCAGCAATGGCTACATCCCCGCCTGAAACCTTAAGGCTTTGGTTGAAGATAATAGTGATGACGCTTGAGATCACCTGAAATATGAACGCTGACATTCCAATAGAAACGATCTGTCTGGATATGCCAATATTCAGAATGAAGTACTTCATTCTGAACTTAAGAGCGCTGTTTTTCCCAATAAAATAAGTCAGCATCCAGACAGAAGTGATCAACTGTGAAATGACAGTAGCCAAAGCCGATCCACGGATTCCCAGGTGCAGGACAAAGATGAAGAGCGGGTTTAAAGCAGTATTCAATACCGTACCCGATACCATGATGATCATAGCCATTGTCGGGTTTCCTTCGGAACGGATGATATTATTGAAGACAAATCCTATAATCTGGAACAGCGTACCTGCCAGAATAATCGTCACAAATTGTTTGGCCAGCGGCAGGACTTCCTTGCTGGCGCCGAATATTTGCAGCAGGTCCTCCTGAAAAAGAAGCCCAAACACCGTAACAATGATCGATATGATAATTGTCAGGCTGAATGCGTTTCCAAGAACATGTTCCGCTTCAGTCCTGTTATTTTGTCCAAGTTTTATGGATATGGAAACAGAGGCGCCAATACCGATCATCAAGCCAAAGGCCAGAATAATGATGGCGATCGGGAATACTACCGTAGTTGCAGTAATTGCAAGCAAGCTTACGCCATGTCCCACAAATATCCTGTCTATAATATTATACAAAGCTGTACTTAGTAATCCTACGATTGCAGGTATGGAGAACTTTAAAAGCAATCTTCCTATGCTTGTCTCTCCCAGTTGTTTTGAACGATCCATTCTATTTTCCCCTTTGGTATGTTGAACTTATTATTTACATTGCAGTGTAACACAATTTAACCAATAAATGAATAGCATAATATAAAAGGACGTGAAAACATATGCCATGGCAATTGAATCTCCCCTATCTTGTTAATAAGCCCGTCGGAGTGTCTCTGGCAAACGGGCAGGGTGTCTCAGGTATATTATGCAACGTTGCAAACGGGGAAATTTATTTACTTGAATATTTGTATCATACGCAGTTTGCTACGAAGCACTACAAATTTGATGAAATACAAGACATTCTTCCCTTTCCCGGATGTTATATTTAAATCCCGTTTCTTTTGCTTCAGTAAAGCTTATTAAAAGCGATAGCAATGAAACGATTTAATGACCTGTGGGTTGAATTCTCCGAACAATTGTTCTATTTTGGCAAGAATGAATTTATCCTGCTCTTTACTATTCTTACCGCACAAACTATAATGAAATTCCGAACAAATGTTCTAATGGAGGATACGGTTATGAAACTTGAAGTGACGATCGGTTGTATTGTTTGTGGATTCTCCGACAAAATGAATGTGGATTCCAATTTTGATTGCTCTGCTCTTGTTTGCCCAAAATGTAAAAATGAAGACTGTCTGTCAATTACCTCCGCTTCCGAGATATCTCCCGAAAACTTCAGGAAGGAAAATATACTCAAAAGGCTTCAAAGTATCCGGCTATTGTAAAAGTACGACTCTGCCTCATAGAATTTTGTTTTTTTATGTTCATCTATTTGATATAATTGGAAATAAATGCAGTAGTTCGTGAGGCTTTAATATGAACTTCAAAACAATGAATGGGTCTGGCTGGCGAGGCACAACTAAACATTTTCACCTGCTTCATCTGCGATTGTCTTTAGGTTTGTTTTTCGGATGGATGCTGTCATTTGCAATCAGTGATCCGATTCTCCCTATTCTTGAAGGCACCACAAAGATTCGTGCGTTTCCCCTCAGCCTTATTTTTTTACTATTCCATGCAGCAGGTCTCACATTAACAGGATTATTCATGGGAGACCTGTTCAAGGTACGTGTATTCATTTTGCCTGTCGGCTTTACCTGTACCGCAGCTTATATTTGTCTCTGGTTTAGCAATCAATCAATATGGCCATTTTTAATTATCCTGATGGCATTGTCCTCTGCATTTCTGATTATGACATGGAGCAGATCCTATACTCACAATATTGAAGTAATGAATCGGGTAAAATTTATAGCCTCAGTCATTTTCATCGCCGCACTGGTAAATTTTATAATAGGCATTATCACTGCTCACTTTCCCATATTCCTTGCATATTTTTTTAATGCGCTTCCTTTGGTCGTTTCAATCCTGTATTTCATGAAATCAGCTTCAATTCCGGAGATGGATCATAAAGTAAACAAAAATAACCTGGTTCTGTCTCCCAGCCTGTTCATACTGTTCTGTACCCTGGTATTCGGTCTGAATATATGCGGCGGACTTCAGTATTCCATTATGGTGCCTTACTTTAACGAGAATCAGTATTTCTCGCTGTACTTCAGACAGCTCCCTTATTTTGCAGCCCTTGGGATAATGATCTTTTTGGGACACAAGGTAAATAAAATGCTGCTGGTGTACTTCAGCACTTCCTTGATAGGTTTATCCTTCATTGCATTCATCTTATTTTATTCTATAGCGGAAGTACATGGCGTTTTTGGCTATATTATTACTGAAACCCTCATTCAATTAGCCTTTGGGTTCTTCGATGTTTTTACCTGGACTTTACTGGCAGATATCGCAATGCTCCATAAAAAAAGCAGCAGAATATTCGGCATCGGCCTGTCTGCAAATGTTCTTGCTTTATTTACAGGAGGATTCCTTGGTGTCCGCATCAAGACCGGAGGGCGCGATTCCTATGTTATCACGGCACTTATAGCAGTCACCAGCGTATTATTGACCATTATTCTGGTCCCTTTCCTGAACCGCTTGATTGAAAAGCAACTGTTTCAGCAGGTTTCTCTCAATGATGACTTTACATCCATACCAGGAAATGCAGGTACATCAGGTATAACAAAGGTGGAGGACAAAAACCTGCCTCCGTCTTTGTCTATACTCGTCAATTTACTTGAAACAGATATTTTGACACCAAGGGAAGCAGAAATTATGGCAAAGGTCCTGGAAGGACTCTCAAATAAGGCTATCGCTGCAAAGCTCGGCATCAGCGATAATACCCTGAAAACACATCTAAAGCATATATACGGTAAACTGGGCATATCAAACAAGCGGGACCTGTTTATGCTTTATGTAGGCAGCCGTTAAAATAATTGTCCCGTTATCACCCTTAGGGGTGATTTTTTTTCGGCTGATTAATTTTATAATCTGATTATTGAAGTTTATAAAATAAGGTATGATGGAGGTTTATTCATGGGCAGGTTATCAAAAATGTTGATTCTCATTTTGTTCGTTGCAATTTTTCCGTTTCAGGGACTTTTTCCCATTCTTGGAGAAACGTTGGGTTCAACAAACGGGTATTGGGAAATGATCGGTAAGGAAGTGATC
>JAEWQC010000201.1 GCA_023399355.1 Bacillota bacterium
CGCCTGGTTGGCGCAATTCCTGTGAATTCGCCTGGTTGGCGCAATTCCTGTGAATTCGCCTGGTTGGCGCAATTCCTGTGAATTCGCCTGGTTGGCCAGTTTACATGTCGCAAGAACAGAATACTTAAGTCTTGCAGATTTTCGGCAATCCGCTTCAGATTTTCTGGCAGCCCTCACAGTAATAGATGCTGCCGCCCATGTAGCTTTCCTTCCTTATGACACTGTTACATACCGGGCACGGCTTATCCAGGGTGTTTTTGCTAAGGTGTGTCCTATAGCCGCCCGTGCAGCCGAAAAGATCCTTTTCCGTATCTCTGCCGCCTTTAAAAGCCATTTCGGCAAGGGTCTCCTTCATGGACCCGAACAGCCTGTCCTTTTCCTCGCCGCTCAGGGTATTAATCTTCCTTTTGGGGTGTATCCGGGCAATGTACAGAATATCCTGCAGCACACCATTCCCCAGCCCGGGTATGCGCTGTTCTGTAGCAAGAAAGGCCTTCATGCTTAATTTCTGCAATTCATCGGTTGACAGCAGCCCGTTAAAATATTTTCTGTCAAACGAGTCCGAAAGAGGTGATGGTTTCTCCTTTGCGATCTTGTAATACTTGTTATCCAATTCACCGGTCCGGAAACACATCAAGCCACCATACATCTGTACACTTGCGCTTAGCGCGGAAAAATCCTCAAACTCAACAAGCAGCTGATGTTTCAGAGGCCTTTGCTCACTTTCATTATGGTACCGGAGGCCGACACCGTCTCCAAAGAGCACGACCGTATCTTCGGCAAGTATTTCCACCATTGAGCCGATTCCATTTGCCTTCTCAATAACCTTCCCGGACAAAAGCTCCTGATATTTCTGCGGATCTCCATAATACCAGGCGAATTTGTGCGGGGTTTGTGCTGCTATAACATTTGTAATACGCTTCCCCCGGATTGTCTCGTTCAGTTGACTTGCCAGCGCTATGGATTCTGGTAGTTCAATCATATCCGTACCTCATTTCATCTATTTGCAGCTTTGCTTCCATCCTACAACATTAAATCAGACACCTGTGTGTCATATTACTCCGCTTCATAATAAGCCAGCGCTTTTTTAAGCCTGTTGAAAATGATATTTCTGAGATGCAAAGGTTCCAACACTTCCACATAACTGCCGAATGATAAAATGTAGCCGTATACCCATTCATCCTCCGGCATGCACATAGTGATATCGCAGGTTCCGTCTGGATGTCTCGTTATCAGTTCTTCATTGAAGTCGTCATAGACCCGGTGCAGGATTTCCGGCTGAAAACGGAGTATAAATGTAGTCGGAGGCACAGTAACGACAGGATCATTTTCAGTGGATGCCCCATTCCCCCTGATGTTTACAGATGCCCTTTTTTGAAAGGTTTTGTCTGTCACAGCAAGGTTTTTTATCCTTGATATGCGAAAGGTCCGGAATTCATCCCGGACTGTGCAGAAACCCCACAAATACCAGGCCTGCCCTTTGAATACCAGCTGTACCGGCTCGACACTTCTGGAGCTTCTGCCGCCCTGTGCGTTGACATAGTCGAATGTAATGACCTTGCGGTTCAGGATCGCTTGTTTGATTTTATCGAATTTGTTATCCTCATTGGGACCGCTCCCCCACTGTGGAAATTCAATATTGACCCAGTCACTGTGCGCCGCATTTTTAAACATGGCTCCCATTTTGTCAAGCACACCGTCAATCTGCGGATATCTGGTCGCCTGAAGAGTCTTGAGCGCAAGCATCAGGCTATCGCTTTCGTGCTCATTGAAAATCGCCTTGTTCAGGGCGAAATCCTCCAACAGGCAAATGCCGCCCTTGCTTCCCTTATTGGTATAGACAGGCACGCCGGCTCCGGAGAGAACGTCAACATCCCTGTAGATCGTCCGTGTCGAGACCTCAAACCTGTCTGCAAGTTCTTTTGCCGTAATTGTACCTTTGTTTATCAATAGTATGGTAATCTCCAAAAGTCTGTTAATCTTCATTTCATCCCCCTATATTACTGCCGATGACTGCCCTTGTCTCAAGTTATATCCTATATTCCACTGTCTATATTATATCATTTTTTAATATCCATTTATTTACTTGATATGATTCTATATTTTGCTCTTATTATTTGTGTAAAATAATATATCTGATTGCATAAAATGCAAGATCATGTATAATTATTCTATGGCAGGTTTTCAATGATAACCTGAGATGGCTTATATCAGCATGATACCCTTTGACAAGACTCGCAACTTTCCTGCACCTATATGCAGGAATAAAGGAGGAATTTACTTGGACGTAAAATCAGGCACAAGGAAATTGATTGATCAAAAAGCAAAGAATTATTTCTTCTGGGTGGTTACAATCGTTTCTGCAGCAATGGTGCTTGCAGTTTCAGGCATCAAAATTGCCGGCATGGCAAGTCCAAACATGACCTGGCTTTTACTGGGCGCTTTATGGCTGGGTGTCGTAATGAACGCTTTGATTCTCATGTTCCTGAAAGTAAGATTCATAGACAGCGAATGGGCCAAATGGGTCATGATGCTATCCCTTACCGGGTTGATCGTCCTCATGAGGATTGCAACGGAAGATGCTCCTGAAACGCATGCATTAGGATACTTTCTCATTGCAGTCTCGGTTCTTTTCTTTGATGTAAAGGTAGTAGGGTATGCCCTCGCTGCATCCATCATAATGGATGTAGCCATGTGGAATGCTTATCCGCAGCAGCTTGACGCGTTTGTAAAAGTTCCCCGTGACATTGCCATCCGATACTTCTGTTATTTTTGGCTGGCCCTGGCAGCCACTTTTATAGTAAAAGCAGTTAATACATTATTCTTCCTCGCAGGTAAACGAGAGGAAGAAGCAACCGGGATGGCTGCCCGGCTGCAGAATATTCTGGGGCGGGTACAGAATCTCTCGGGCAACCTTTTCAGCAACACAGCCGCCCTGCAAGTCACTTCCGACGAGAATGCGAGCAGCTTCAAGGCAATTGAGGTACAGGCCGTCTCCTTGCAGGAAATCTCAAGAGATCAGTCGGAGCACATGCAGACAAATGTTACCATATTAAATGAAATTGGAGCGGCAATCGATCATGTGGCAAACAATACCATGGGGATCAGTTCCAAGACAAAAGATTTCCTCGATCTCATCAATACCGGTACCCAAGCTGTAGTCACCCAGGAAGAAAGTCTAAAAATTTCCGAGCAGACCAATCAGGAGATCATGGAAGCAGTCAAAGAGCTGGAGACCAATTCAGGGCAGATCTCTTCCATCGTGGACACAATCCTGGGGATTGCAGATCAAACCAACATGCTTGCCCTGAATGCGGCTATAGAAGCTGCCAGAGCAGGTGATCAGGGCAAGGGCTTCTCCGTCGTGGCGGATGAGGTTCGTAAATTGGCTGATGAAACAAAGACAGCCGTTGCTACTATTGATTCCCTTGTGGCTTCCAATAAATCGAGCACGGGCAATACGGTAAAAAAGATCATCGAGTCGGCCGCCGCTCTTGCCAAACAGTGTGAAGCCATGAATACGACCCATGATTCCTTCAACAATATCCAGAACGAGTCAACCGCAATCAGTTATGCCGTTCAGGAGATTACCGCATGTGTGGAAGAACTGGTTGCATCTTCAAACGAATCCATGTATCTGGTCGACAAGGTTGCCAAGCTTTCACAGAAAGCATCCGTCTGCACGGACGATATCCTGACCGAGATTTCCAGTTACCACACCAAGATTACAAAACTGGAGGAACAAATTGGTCAGTTTGACGGACTGGCAAAAGCTATGCAAGCCGAGGCACACCAGAAACTGGATTGATAAAAAGTCAAGCCGGTATGGCAGCCTTCTCTCATTGTGCCACCTCACTTGTTGTTATGCGGTACATTACACTAGTATTTGAATTGGGACATAATCACGTGTGGTACATAAAGACATTATTACAATTCGATCAGGTTCGATCAGGAATTCATCGTGGATTAATAAATTCATCGTGGATTAATAAATTTGTATTCATCGTGGATTAACAAATTTGTATTGACTTATTGATCAAACGGGAATATTATAACAAGAAATAATTACTTGCTATGAAAAGAAGAGTAAGTTGTTGATATCTGCTACAGAGAGCTTCCATTTGCTGAAAGGAAGTGCTGATAAAACGGCTGAACATGGTCTTGGAGCATTCATACCGAACATGAAGGGCTAAGATGTGACGGAATCAAGCATCTGCCCGGCATGCAGGCTATGGCGGGCGCACCCGTTATCGTGCTGGAGTATAATCAGGTCAACGGACCTGCCGTACTTATTGAGGCTGCAGCTGCAAAGCTGTGACAAACCGGGGTGGTAACACGAAGCACACGCTCTCGTCCCCAGGATATATTCCTGGAGGTGAGGGCTTTTTTATTTGGAAATCGTAATATGCCGAGGATTTTTGCTAATTCTTTGCAACTGACGATTTCACAGATTTTATAACGCATCTGTTCAGCGATTTTTTGGGGCCAGGCGATAATTTGCTCCACAAATTACGCTTTACAGAAAAATTTCTTACATTTGCTGTGTTTCAACGAGGCTGGCCGCAAGTTGAGCTTGCTGATTGCTTATACATCCCATGCGGGAGATCTGCTCGCCGCCTGCAAACCAACCCAGTATCAGCCATGCCTGCTTTTTGCCATAGCAAAAGCGACATTGAGGCGGGGGAAATCCTGAGCCTCGTTATTAAAGCGGATTTACCTGATTGCAGTCCAATTTAGCTGTTTGAGAGCGGGAGGTTTTTTATGAACATTATTATTGCAGGAGCCTGGCCATATGCAAACGGGTCTTTGCATATCGGCCATATCGCGGCATTGTTGCCGGGAGACGTTATTGCCAGGTATCATCGTGCCAAGGGGGAACCGGTTTATTATGTTTCCGGCAGCGATTGCCACGGTACGCCTGTCACCATAAGAGCGAGGCAGGAGAACAAGACGCCAGAGGAAGTCAGTAATTTTTATCATGAGGAATTCGTAGAATGCTTCAAAGCGCTTGGCTTCTCCTATGATCTTTACGGCAAGACCTCAAGCATTGAACATAAGCAGTTCATTACCGATTTTCACAGCCGCCTTTACGAAGGAGGACTCGTGTACGAAAGCACCTCTGAGCAGGCGTTTTGTGAGAGCTGCCGCCAATCGCTGCCGGACCGGTATGTGACCGGCAAATGCCCGAACTGTGGCAAAGCTGCAAGAGGCGACCAATGCGAGGCTTGCGGCAGTGTGCTTGAACCGGAGAATCTGCTCGAACCCACATGCCATCTTTGCGGCAATCCACCGGTCTTCAAGCCATCCACCCATTTATTCCTGGCAATTACAAAATTGAAGGAGACTCTAAGCCTTTATGTTGAAAGTCATGCGGACTGGAGAAAGAATGCCCTGGAATTGTCGAGGCGCTACATAGACGAAGGCTTGCGCGACAGGGCGATCACACGGGATCTCGACTGGGGGATTGATGTACCGAAAGAGGGATATGAAAATAAAAAGATATACATCTGGGCTGAAAATGTACTTGGCTACCTTTCCTGCTGTCATACCCTTTGTAGTCGGCAAGGGCTCGATTTCACCGAGCTTTGGAATAACAGCCGGCAATATTATGTTCACGGGAAGGATAATATCCCGTTCCATACGATCATCCTTCCTGCCCTGCTGTTAGGCCGCAAGGATGTGGAACTGCATCTTCCTGATGAAATCATCTCAAGCGAGTACCTGACCCTGGAAGGAAGGAAAATCTCCACGAGCGGCAATTGGGCAATCTGGGCTAAAGAGCTTGCTGCCGGATATGATGCCGACTCCATCCGGTATTTTCTGATTGCTAACGGACCCGAGAAACGTGACACCGACTTTTCATGGAGGGAATTTGTCAACAGCCACAACGGTGAGCTCCTCGGAGCATACGGCAATTTCGTCAATCGGAGCCTTGTATTCCTCCAAAAGTATTTTAACAGCCAGATTCCGGAGGCAGAATACGATACGGCAGTTAAGCAGCGCCTCGCGGAACTCTATCCCAATACGGGAAAGCTGATAGAAAGCGGCAATCTGAAGGAAGCGCTCGATTCAATATTCGCGTTTATCCGGTCCGCAAACAAATACTTCGATGAAGAACAACCCTGGGTCAGTATCAGGGACAACCTTGAAAAGTGCAGCAAAACGCTGGCCACCTGTGTACTGATCATCGCCAACCTTTCGGTGCTGTTGAAGCCCTTCCTGCCCTTCTCATCAAAAAAGGCACAGGATATGCTCGGGGTTGAACTTGATCAATGGAAGTATTTCGAATTACCGGTAGGGAAGGAAATTACTGCAGTAAGTGTTCTCTTCGAAAGACTGGATAAAAAGATTATCGTCGAGGAAGAAAACAAACTGAAAGCAGACAGATAGAAGTCATGCATGGCGAGGCAGTCAGTATGGTGAGACGGGCAGTTTGGCGAGGCGGGCAATATGCCAACTCCGGATTTGATGCCACCAAAAGGCAGAGAGGGCTTCAAACACCGGAGAAACCCTCTATTGCTTCATGATTGGTGAGCCTGTCATTTTCCACATCAGCCAGAATCTTTTTCAATATGGATATTTCGATGCTGCTGATTTCAATTCCATTGGCCATGATGTAGAGACCATATTTCGGGATATTTGATTCATGCTTTTTATAGGAAGATTTAATGCATAAAAGTGAATGCTCTGCAATTTTTATTTTTGCTTTCAAGGCATCTATCAATTCATTCTTCTCCAAATGCTTCATGAAAGCAATGGTCTCGTGCAGCGGAATAAAAATATCCTTTGGCGTATTCAACTGTTCAAGCAGGAGATCATGAAATTCCTTCCTGCCTTCTTCCGTTATTTTATAAATCTTCTTATCGGGGTGGTTGGTATCCCGAACGATACTCTCCACCTCGATGAAGCCATTTTTCTCCAACTGTTCCACCGTATAATAAAGGGAGCCTTTTTGGAGCTTGATATATTCCTCCATTTCCCTGCGCTTTATAAACTGCTGCATTTCATAGGGGTGACTGTTCCCCTCCATTAAGATTCCGAGTACCACCATTTTCATTGACATCAGGCAATACTCCTTCCTTAAAATCATTATTTCTCATCATCTTTTTACTACCCATAATCATAATAAAAAATAATGCAATAGTCAACGGAACAAGAGACCATACAAATATCCGGGTAATCGAGCCGGCCAGAATGCCTGTCATTTTCTCCAACGCCTCCGCAGGAATATGAATTCTCACCTGAGGCTGAAGCAATGCTCTCGAGTCCAGTTTCATGCCAAGGTTCGCATAAGCGGGAATGTCCTTCATAAATCTGCCTTGCATGATGTTGTTCTGAATGGTTCCGAATATGGTAAGCCCCAGCGTCATTCCAACGGATCTGAAGAAAGTCAGGGATGAATTTGCCGAGCCCATCCGGTTGAAGGGAATCCCATCCGTTGAAGAGATCATCAGTACTGAAAAGGATATTCCTACTCCAGCACCTGTAATAATCATGAAAAGAATAACCAGAAGCCTTGTTGAATCAACTGTTAAAGTGCTTAGAAGAACAAATCCCAAAAACAGAAGCAGAATGGATCCAAACATAATCTTTCTGTAGGAAAGACGGGTTGTCAGGAGCCCGCCAATCTGGCTGCCCGCAACGCTTGCCAGCATCATGGGCATCAGGATCAGACCGGAGTTGGTCGCGGTTCCGCCAAATACTCCCTGAACAAATATGGGGATAAATACAATGGCAATGATAAAAACCGCGCCATACAGGAATGCCGTAATTTGGCTGCAGGCAAATAATCTGGCTTTAAAAAGATCTATAGGTACGATGGGTTCGGATACTTTCGATTCAACATAAAGGAAAGCACTGATCCCTGCTGCAAACAATGAAAATAATGCAAGGATCTGAACAGAAGTCCACTCATATTCTTTTCCGCCCATTTCCAGTGCAAACATCAGGCTGACCACGGATGAAACCAGAAGCACTGCACCAGGCCAGTCAATTTTTTGCTTTTTATGGTAGGGGGATTCATGATAATACCGGAACAAAAACAGCATGGACAATATCCCCAGAGGAATATTCACATAAAATATCCAGCGCCAGGCAACATATTCCGCGAAGAAGGATCCGATCAGCGGTCCGAATACGCTGGACACCCCAAACGCTGCCCCAAACAGTCCTGAAAACTTACCGCGCTGTTCGATCGGGATAATATCAAAAATAATCGTAAAGGCTATCGGCATGATCGCTCCGCCGCCCAATCCCTGAATTGCCCTGAAAATGATCAATTGATCCATACTTTGCGAAAGCCCGCATAGAGCCGAGCCGGTAATAAACAGAAAGAGTCCGGTTATAAAGAAAAACTTCCGACCGTACATGTCCGAAAGCTTCCCGTAAACCGGCATTCCTGCAACACTTGCAATTAAATATGCAGAAGACACCCAGATGAATTTGTCCATTCCACCAAGCTCCGAGATGATTGTCCCCATTGCTGTTGATACAATGGTATTGTCCATCGCCGAAATAATGATCCCAAGCAGCAAACCCGCAATGACAATATTCACCTTGCTGCTTTCCTTTTTCATATACATTTGTGCCAACCTCCTAAAAATTATAGTCTAATTGTACTATCTTTAATTATAATAGTACAATTAGACTATAATTACAAGTAGTTTTATCGAAATTAATAGGACAGAGGCATCGGCCTCAAATGCAAACCCGTGCCCCATCCCCCTCCACTGCCCGTGCTCTGTTGATATACACTGAATATTGAGCAGACGAGCGGTCAATTTTCGATATAAAAGCGTCAATTTTCATGTTGATACATGGATTCTTAAATCAAGCCTGTTTCAGGGCAATCAAGTGGTCAATATCCAGTGTAAAACCTCTTGTTATTATTATAGATATACAAGACAAAGTACAGGGAACCGGATACAAAAATGTTGACAGAAGTCCTGTAGTAATTTCTCTGCCTGTCTGATAAAATATTTTGTATAAAGGGAGCGTGCTAGTATGGAAGAAGTATTGAACAAGATTCTGGCAAAGCTAGATAAGATTGGGCTTGATGTTTCCACCATAAAAAGCGATGTGAAGCAACTGGACAAGAAGGTAGATGGAATAACCGTCGTAGTAGCGAAAACAATGGAAGATATCACCGAATTGAAATCTACAGTTGAGAAACAGAATGTAGAAATCCGTGTCATAAAAGGTGGAGCAGCACACGCCTGATAGCATTAAATCACATGGGGCTTTTCGATAAAGCTCCTTTCTTGTACTTTAACAATACCGGCACCGGAAAGGTGCTGATTAATATGGCTGATTAGCAATGCTATTAAGGAGTATGATACCCCGCATAGCGTATCGGGTTATTCTTGCCGCCATCGTTGGTGTATTCGGCTATGGAGGTGCCGAATGCGTCGTAGTAGTAGGAGGCTTTGATGCCGGTATTGTCAAAGAGCGCGGTTACGTCGGCGTGTCCGTTATACATATAGTATAGCTTTTCGTTGGCTGCATTTCTAGATATCAGATTG
>JAEWQC010000202.1 GCA_023399355.1 Bacillota bacterium
TTCTGCTTCATCCTTTTCTTCAGATTCTGTTCCGGCATTCTTCATTCTGCTTTCTGCTGCACCTTTTCGGACCATGGCATATATTCGTCCAGCAGCGAAGCATCCTGTTCAAAATCCAAATTCGGCAACTGGCGGAAAATATATTCAAGATATTTGTAAGCATCCAGATGGTTAGCCATTACCGTTCCTACGATGCTGAACACAATGGCGGACGCTTTGGCTCCGGCCATCGAATCGGAAAACAGGGAGTTCTTTCTTGTAATCGCCACAGGTTTCACTGCAATTTCTGACAAATTATTGATGAAACCCATGGAATCTTTCAAGAAATTTTCTTGCATGGTCACCCGAGCGAGTTTGCGTGTATTCGTAAAGTATGACGGGAGGGCCCTCGCAACCGCCACTTCGGTGAATTCAGATATATGATTTGCTTGATGCCTTTCTCCCGGGTTCATGGTTTACCTGCCAGGTTGTCTCATCACTCATGATGATACCGCATTTAAGCAATTGACTGTGCATACGGTCATACAACGGTTTCAGCCAATCTTCCGCACAACGGATCACCCAGTATGCCATGGTATCTCTTCTCAGCGCCGCACCCATCCTTAGGAAATCCCGTTCCTGCCGGTAGAAAGGCACGGAAAGAACATACTTCTGATACATGATCCAGGCAGCGCTGGAGGGGGAAGCAAAGGAGTGCTTCAAGACCGGAGCCGGTACTTGAGCGCTGAAGATCGCATCAAATGGATTCTCGTCGTTTGTGCCACATTCCACACACTTGTATATATACTGAACGTAGTCTTTCATAATCAGCTTTGCCGGAATATATTCCATTTCGGAGCGTACTGTTTTCTTCCCGATCACGTTCAATTCACTGCCGCAAATTTCACAGGCGGCTTCTTCGGGATTCAGAACACATTCCACCGTTTCTCTTTCCAGAGACTGTGTCTGTTTCACCCGATCTCCCTTTTTTCTCAGGGGTCTTTTGTGTTCCTTGATAGGAATGACAGGCGCATCGGTGAAGGGCGTCTTTTCACTGGAAGCGCCGAAACGCTGTTTGGATGCATGCAGAACAGCTTGCGTAAGAGCTTCGACATTATGCTTTTTATAATGATACAAAGAAATCCCCATGATTTCGTGTCTTAAAAGTCAGCATGCGAAGCACAAGTTCTCCAGATTCGCATGCACGTCCCATTATATAGATAATGGTGATACGGAAGCCAATGCCATGCAAGTCTAAAATAACATAATGGGAAGTTTATTATGGATAATTCAACTTGTAGCACTCACCCTTATCGAAAACATGATTAAGAGGACTTTAATGTAGAAGGGTAATTTACTTGAATCGTATCTGCCACATTATGCAAACCCGAATAGAAGGTGAACTACAACTATGTCCTATTAATATACGCGTTTTTATCAATAAAGGGGTTTTCAGCTTAGTTTATGTATGTTAATATTGTTATATAATTATACCCATTATTTTCATTTATTGGAGTTTATATGATTACGAAAAGGTTATTTTATCGATTTAGCTTCATTCTCCATCCATTTAATTTTATTCAGTCTGTTTTTGGACATTTTCAATATAGATATCATCGACAGTATACAATCACTAAAGAGATGTTTTTCATTGTATCTATAATCATTATTTATCTCATATCTAGCTTAGTACAATTCAGTATTATCCCAATTTTTGACTGGCCTATCATAAAGTCAGACAGTATTAATGAATTCTTCTTCTCAGTATTTCAAATCCAAGCCACTATAGCAACATTGGGAGTGGCAATAATTGCGTTATTATCAGGATTAATCACAACTAAATACTATGGGATTACAGTTACAGACTTTATTCTTAATAAAAAGCCAATAATACTTAAGCACAAATTATTAGCGATGACGAATATTTCATCAATTGCTCTGAACTATGTCTTTTGCTCAATGAGCCTGTATAATCTTGTGAGTGCAACTTTGATCAGTAGTGTACTAATCTGTTTAAAAATGTCGTCTGACATTTATTACATTTTTAGTAATGGAGCTGATCTGCAAGACGATGTGCATTCTTATATATTTGAGTGTTTAGGGGAAAAATATCTGTATGAAACTGAAAAAGCAGTTAATAAAATAATGCATCAAATAGTAACTGATATGAATAATGCAATATCATACAATGACAATGTTGCAGTATTAAATGATTCTGAAATTATTACTGAAATTATAGGTAAATATTTGCATCGTATTAACACGGAACGGGGGGATACAGAATATTTTGTAAATGACTGCTGTGGATTTGTTCGGAATTGTAGAGCATCAATTAGCAAATTACTCGACAGTAATAATGATAGGTATGTATATATATATATAGATTGTCTCATTAGGATATACAGGGAATATACATTAACATCTGTACGTAACGATATTTTTGATGACGTTTCAGAAAAAATGTATTATGCTTTTTCGATAATTGATCCAATCCCATTGTTTCATGATCAACGTCTCCAGGAACTTCGAGCATACATATATGACAACTTAACTGAGAACAAAGAATCATGGTATTATATAATTGAATTTCTTTCCGCTTTGTACGAATCATTTTTACTTAACAGATATTATATACAGTTAAGCACATCAGCCAAACAAAACATCTGGATTGAATTAGTTAAAGCAACAGTAAACAAAACGGACTATCATCAAACAAGATTTCTGAGCGAACCACGAAAGCGTGAGTTGAATAAGCTTCTTAAAGCAGTTATTAAACAAAATGATATAGAGTTGCTTAATGTTATTTTCCCATTATCAAGTGAATACGAATGTGTTAATCTTTCTATTACAGCCTGCATATACAATGCTTCGCATAATTCGTCTATCGATTCTATTCAAAAAGAGAAATACAAATCAATTCTATTTCAGAATGCTTACGGCTTTCATTGCAGGTATCTAGCTCGAGATTCTCAGACTTTAAAAGAAAATTGTAGATACATCATTTATTACATTATAGAAAGAGAAGATTTTGATCTTGATAAATATTCTTTCGTGCATTCTTTAAATTTTTATGAAAAAGAATTTTTGTTTTTCTATGTACTGCTTCACATTGATAGAGTAAACGATATCAACGATATTATTAATTGTATTTTTAAGAGGGATATGCGTAATCTATATAACTGCTTTTATTTCAAAGGTGATACAAAACTGTTCATACAAAAATTTAATGAGTTTACAAATTGTGTTCTTGGCAACTGGTATTTTGACAAGAAAATGCATATTTCAAAAGTGTTGGATTTTTGTATGCAGTATTTTCAAGGTTATAATGAAGAAGATGATGATAACTAATAAACAAGCCACATGTGTGCATGCAAGGTCTGAATATGCTTTGTTTATTTGGCGTCTCTGTCAATAATGTGGTTTTTGTGTTAGTCGAGATCATACTCAATCTGGACCTGCACGATAAGATGTCGTGTTAGGTTACCCATAATATAAACAATGAGAAAACTTTAAAGCGTTTCTGTTTCTATATTATTTGTAAACGGCTCTATTATATGCAGAGAACTTTTAGGGCTGGACAACCATCATGATCAGCCAAAACCGGAATGAAAGAACTGAAGCTTACTATAAAAAGCGTCCATGTGCGGAAATGGTAAAAAGTGCTGCTGAAATTATTGATGAAATAATGGGTATAACACAAACGGTGGAGAAATGCCGCAAATGCTATAAAAAATCATTACCTTGGTAATGAGAGAGGCAAACGGTTGAATTGTGCACAATCCATTATCTGGTTTTTTCCTTTAAATCAGCTTTCTTAGCCGGGAATTTCATAGTTAGAATCATTGAGGTTATGAGCGCGGTGACCGGAATAATAAGTATAACGCCAATTCCGCTTGATAGGACCTGGAATACCTCGGCACAAAACACTTTTGCATTAATGATATCTGCAGCTGTGTAATGGAGGTCGTAAAACCAGATAATCAAGGTCATGAAGCCGCCGATATAGGCAAAAAGCATGGTGTTGGTCATTGTACCCAGAATATCTTTCCCAATATTTATTCCCGATTTCAACAGTACATTTTTAGGTATCAATGAGTTATTCTTAAACAGCTCATTCATGGAGGAGGATATGGAAATAGACACATCTATGATTGCCCCTAACAAGCCTATCAAAATTTCACACATAACGATTGTGGAAAAGTTCAATAGAATAAGAGGTTCTATTTTGCAGCAGGATTTTTTCACCTTTATGGGTACCATTCATGACGACTGCCTTAATATCCTGTTTGTATACCTGCTCGGATTTCCCGTTCATGTCATAAGCCAACGAGTCTTTGGTCTGTGTAACGGAACTTATCTTTGCGATTGTCCTGGAATAGTACGCTTCATTTGTCGACATAAAGCAGTAGCCGAACAGGGAGACAACCATTAATGCAGTGATAATTGCCGATACACGCAAAGCCTTGCTTTTATTACTGTTTCCAGTGAAATGAGACCAAAATCTTTTTATACGCTCTTTTTTAAACGAACTTTTCATAATCTACATAGTTGTCTTTCTTCTATCTTTATGCAGATAATAGCATAGTAATTTACAACTGTAAACGTTTTAAAATTCGGATAACCTTACATATGAATGGAGTTAATTTTTTATACCTGATATGCAAACACCGAAAACCTCATTCTGGACGATATTTTTCTTTAGTACGGATTGCTCCAGGATATCTTTTAATTCTACACTATTAAGAAAAGTTATTTATGAATGAATGCCATTCTCTATATAGTAATAAAATTATAAATATGGACAAAATGTCGGTAATTATATATAATTGTTTTAGATACTGACGTATAATACACTTTTAGATTGGATAAAATGTATATTGTAATAAGTTTTGATAGTGCTGCTATGTGTGAAGAGAGGTAAGCGATTATGAATGAGAAGTATATGGTAAGAATAATCAAGAGCGAATTGGAAAATTTTAAAAATGTACGGTTTGGTGAAATTAAGTACATGAATTATAGCAATGTTGAGCGTTATGCGAAAGTTGAGCAACATGATATTTTAGGTATTTATGGTCAAAATGGCTCTGGGAAAACTGCAATGATTGAAGCGCTGGATATTCTAAAATGTGTTTTGAGCGGTGAGGAAATAAAGTATTTAATTTATGAGGGATTGCTGAGTACTGATAAGACCACAAAAATTACAACATACTTTTATATTGAGCATATGGATAACAAATATAAGGTTAAGTACGAGCTGGAATTACAGAAAAACGTATCTGAGAAAAAAATTCAATTGCATTCTGAAAAATTGACATACTGGATGAGGGGAACAACTTGGAAAAGTAAAAGAAGTTTACTTATTAGAAATCCATTTTATGATACAGATGCTATTCTTAAAAATACCACAGTAAATATTGAAACAGAACATCCTAAGTATTATGAAAATATTGGCTTTGTAACTTCAATCCAAAATCTCTCTATTTTTTGTGCGCAAAAAAATGTTTCGCTATACTTTAATAATCTTATTTCAAAGACTTTTTCGAATGTTGTAGAGGATAACAAAGAAGAGTATGCATTGTCAGAAGTAATAAAGGGATTGTACAAGTTTGGAAAACTTTATTTTCAGGTTGTAAAGGTTAATCAGTTAGGTGCAATTAATAATAATATGATTCCGGTTAATATGCATTGTGAATTAGAAAATGTTATTATGCAAGGTTGTTTACCAATGTTTTTAAATGGTCATGGTGAAGTGCCGGAGGAGGTATACAAGCAATTAAAATATGCAACCGATGCAATAAATATTGCATTAAAGGCAATTATACCGAATTTGTCTATTGAATTAAGTACAGTAAGTGAGGAGATAAATCCAGACGGTGAAAAATTAATTCAAGTTGATGTGTATTCAATTCGTGATGGAAAGAAATTTTTGACAAAGTATGAGTCAGAAGGAATTAAGAGAATTATATCGCTTTTAAATTATTTGATATCATTGTATAATTGTCCGGAAATTTGTTTGGTAGTTGACGAACTGGATTCAGGTATTTTCGAATACTTGTTAGGGGAACTCCTCGGAGTACTTTGTGACGAAGCAAAGGGGCAGTTGGTATTTACTTCACATAACTTAAGGATACTGGAAAAACTCGATACCAAAAATATTATTTGTTCAACAACAAATCCTGATAATAGATATATTAGATTAAATGGGGTTGAAATAAATCATAATCACCGAGACTTTTATATTCGTGCAATTGTTTTAGGAGGACAAAAAGAAGAGTTGTATGATGAAACGGAGCTTCAATCCATAGGATATGCTTTTAGGAAAGCAAGTTCTGGTGGAAGTAATGTTGAACTGCAATTTTCTTCAGAGTTCGCTGAGCTGCTAAAACAAAATAATCAAGAGACATAAATAGTGATGAAAGGTGGGGGTGATTGTGCCAAGACGAAATACAAGAAAAACGGTATTTTTTATTGTTGAAGGAAATACTGACAAGACAGCATTAGAAAAAATCTTCAAGGTGATATATAAACATAAGGATATAAGGTTTGAATTTACCAATGGTGATGTTACAAGCGATGACACTATTGACAAAAATAATGTTTGCGAAGTTCTATTTAAAAAGGTTAAGAATTATATTGATGATAATAAATTGAGGAAAACGGATATTTGGCAGATAGTACAGATCTTGGATACAGATGGTGCATATATTCCAGATACAGCAATCACTGGAGGTGAATCGACAAAGTTTGTGTATTCAACAACAAGCATCTCTTGTAAAGATATACAGAAGGTAAAAAACCGTAATTATAAGAAAAAAGATATGATGGATTATTTATTGTCATTAGATAAAATTAAAGATATTCCATATAGGTGTTATTTTATGTCGAGCAATTTGGACCATGCCCTGTATAACCTGCAAAATCTAGATGATGAAGATAAAAAGAAATATGCAGATGCATTTTATGAAAAATTTCTTGGTAAAGAGAAATATTTTATAGATTTATTGAAAATAGACTCAGTGAATGGCGTTCCGGACAGCTTTCCAACATCATGGAGGTACATAAAGGAAGATTTGCACTCTTTGGAGCGTCATACAAATTTACATATATACTTTTTGGAAAATCCATATGATTAAAAAATTTAGATCGTCATGCTGGCGGCTCCATTTACAAAGGAGCCATGACGCAAAGAGGAACTTTCTCCCATGCACTGCTTGGCATTGGTGCTGAAGGCTCAGGTAAACTTGTGACCGAAGTCCGGAAAAACATTTACAATTTTAAGGAAGACGAGAAATGGATGCTTATTGACGGATTACCTGAGACAGGTTGAGTTGTTATAGCTTCCATAACAAGTGCGGATGCTGTAGTAGCTGTTTCAGAGCCTACCATGTCCGAACACTTTTTTATGGACTGTTTTGACACAGTAAAAACCAAGTGATAAAATGATAAATGAAATGAAGTTGCAATGTATCTGCTTGCTGCAAACCAGACTGGGGATACAGGGCTTGCTTTTAAACTGACCGCAAGGTGTTTCCGAGCGGGAAGATGTGTATTCGGTATGTGTGTTTTATTGCCGTTTCGCTCCCTTTCCGTGCAAATTGCGGGAAGGGAGCTTTTTATTTGAAAAGGAGGCGATATAGGATGGACAAAAGAATCGGAATAGTCGGTATTGTGATTGAGGATTTATCCTGTGTGGAGCGCGTGAATGCAGTTCTTCATGAATATGGTGCTCTAGTTGTCGGAAGGATGGGGATTCCCTACAGGGAACGGGGTGTCTCTGTCATATCGTTGATCGTAGATGGCAGCAACGATGAAATCAGTGCCATGACGGGCAAACTGGGCCGGATTGCAGGAACAACGGTGAAATCCATGGTTACAAAAAATAATTAGTAGAATTGATGGGAGCCTGTGATATGAATTTTCTTGGAAAGTACAAAAAAGAATTTGAGGAGTATGATAAACTCGACCATGATTTTATTGATGATGAAAAAATATGGTCACAGTTAAGCAAATGGGAGAATCCTACCAGAGAAGATGTGCGGCGTGTACTGAAAAAAGCCGGGCAATGTGTGCGGCTTGAGCCGGAAGAAACTGCAATCCTTCTCCAAAACAGGGATGAAAGCACCCTGCAGGAAATGTATGAGCTGGCGCATCAGCTAAAAGAAGAAGTTTACGGAGACCGTATTGTGTTTTTCGCACCGCTGTATGTAAGCGACGAATGTGCAAACAATTGTAAATACTGTGGTTTTCGCAGCAGCAACACCACAATGCACCGTAAAACACTCAGCATGGATGAAATTGAGCAGGAAGTCCGGATTATGATTGAAGAGGGCCAAAAACGGACCGTGCTTGTTTATGGAGAATCACCTTCTACCGAAGTGGATTTTATGTGTGAAACCGTTAAAAAGGTATACAGTGTAAAGACACAGTATGGGGAAATCCGGCGCGCGAACATTAACTGTGCACCGCTCACTGTCGAAGAACTGAAAAAGCTCAAAGCTGTGGGGATAGGGACATTTCAGGTTTTCCAGGAAACCTACCATCATGAGACCTACCGGAAAATGCATCCGGCAGGAACCATCAAGGGGAACTACCGCTGGAGGCTGTATTGCATGGACAGGGCACAGGAGGCCGGGGTGGACGACAATGGCCTCGGCGTGCTGTTCGGGCTGTATGACTGGCGTTTCGAGGTCATGGGGCTTTTATACCATGCCATTCATCTGGAAGAAACTTTTAACGGTGTGGGACCGCACACGATTTCTTTTCCGCGCATTACCCCCGCTACCGGTACGCCATTTTCCGAACACCCCGAGTATGCAGTCAGTGACAGCGATTTTAAAAAACTGGTTGCAGTTCTTCGCCTTTCCGTTCCTTATACAGGGCTTATCTGCACCGCACGTGAATCGGACAAAGTACGAAAAGAAGTAATCCCGTTCGGCGTTTCACAGATAGATGCAGGAACGCGTATCGGCGTGGGCGCTTATTCGCAGTCAAAATGCGCAAACCAGCTTCCCGACAAAGAGCAGTTTTCCATAGGTGACTCACGGACCCTGGATCATGTGGTAGGGGAAATCTGCGATATGCATTTTATACCGTCTTTTTGCACTGCGTGCTATCGGGCAGGGCGCACGGGAGAACAGTTTATGAAGGTTGCCAAGTCCAAATTCGTACATAACTTTTGTATTCCCAATGCCATTTTTACGTTGAAAGAGTATCTGCTTGACTATGCATCAAATGAAACAAGAGTCAAGGGCGAAGAGGTTCTGAAACAGCACCTGAAGCAATTTGAAGGCGAACCGGTTTATGACGCTATCCTTGAGAAGCTAAAAAGAATTGAAACCGGTGAACGTGACCTGCGCCTATAGGAGTGACGTCATATAGAAGGCATGGGTCAAAAACCTGACTTTTTTCGCAGGGATTATGTGGATTTACAAAGATCGTGTAAAGTAA
Source organism: Bacillota bacterium (assembly GCA_023399355.1). Classification (GTDB taxonomy): domain Bacteria; phylum Bacillota; class Clostridia; order Acetivibrionales; family DTU013; genus UBA1305. The sequence continues at coordinate 9,427 of JAEWQC010000202.1, forward strand.
CGTATGAAAGACGCAAGATGGAGATAGCAGGAATTTAGTGTACCTAGGGAGGGTACTATCATGAGAATTGAACAGGATATGCTGGGCAAGAGGAAGATAGAGGATAGCGCTTATTATGGGATTCACACAGTGCGTGCAGTGGAAAACTTCGCCATTACGGGAGTTCCTGTTCACCCGGCGCTTGTTGATGCGCTTGTTACCGTTAAAAAAGCTGCGGCCATTACGAACCGCAGTACGGGATCTCTGGATCGACGGATTGCAGGCGCAATCCTTGCTGCATGCGATGAAATCCTTTCGGGAGCAATGGCGGATCAGTTTGTTGTTGACTGCATGCAGGGAGGAGCCGGCACCTCTGCGAACATGAATGTGAACGAAGTAATCGCTAACCGCGCCATTGAACTGCTTGGAGGCTGTAAAGGCGAGTATTCTCTTGTCCACCCGCTGGATCACGTAAATTTATTTCAATCCACAAACGATGTGTTCCCGACAGCGGTACGCATTGCCGCCATACGCCTGCTTAAGCCCGTTACGGAACAGTTTGCGGCTCTGCAGACTGCTTTGCAGGAAAAGGAAGAAGAATTTTCCGCGATAGTCAAGGTGGGAAGAACGGAGTTGCAGGATGCGGTTCCCATTACGCTCGGCCAGGAGTTCGGAGCATGGGCGCAGGCAGTGGCGCGTGACAGATGGCGGTTGTATAAGGCGGAGGAACGTCTCAGACAGGTGAATATCGGCGGAACAGCAGTGGGTACCGGGATAAACGCGCCAAAAGAATACATTTTTACGATGATTGAACGGCTGCGGGAGTTGACCGGTATCGGTCTGGCGCGTGCCGAATACATGATGGATCCCACACAGAACTGTGATGTATTTGTGGAGGTTTCCGGTCTTTTGAAAGCAGCGGCGGTCAGTCTTACCAAGATTGCTAATGACTTGAGACTGCTGTCGTCGGGTCCCCGTGCCGGAATCGGAGAAATAATTCTGCCCGCGGTACAGTCCGGCTCCTCGATCATGCCCGGTAAAGTCAATCCCGTGATCTGCGAGGCTGTAAACCAGGTGGCATTTCAAATCATGGCGGACGATATGGCGGTAACTCTGGCGGCGCAGGCTGGGCAACTGGAGTTGAACGCTTTTCTGCCTCTGATTGCAAAAAACATGTTTGAAATGCTTAATCTGCTTGGACATATTCTTCCCCTTTTTACAGATCGCTGTGTCAAGGGGATTCAGGCTGATACGGAAGGCTGTCTGCAAAGACTAAATAAAAGCTTTACTCTGGTAACGGCACTTATTGGATATATCGGTTACGACAAAGCCTCGGAAGTAGCTGCGCTGTGTCAGAAAACAGACGGAACAGTACGCCGGATTGTGTTGGAACAGCGCCTGATGGATGAAAATACGCTGGATGAAATATTAAGGCCGGAGCGGCTGACGTCGCCCGGAGGGAGAAAGGCGAGAGAGAAAGGGTAATGGCGGGGATAAAGGGCAGTGGCGGGGATAAAGGGCAGTGGCGGGGAGAAAGAGCAATGGCAGAGGAGAAAAGGGTATGGATAATATGAATGAAACCCCAATGGCAAATCGTTTTACAATAGGGCTCTTCGGCAGGCGAAATGCCGGGAAGTCTTCTTTAATAAACGCCCTTACGGGACAAAATATCGCAGTCACATCCGAGGTGCCCGGAACGACTACGGATCCTGTTTATAAAGCGATGGAGCTTCTGCCGGTTGGTCCTGTTGTCTTTATTGATACCGCAGGGCTCGATGATACAGGGGACCTCGGAAAACTTCGCATCGAAAAAACCTATGAGGTGCTGCGAAAATGCAACCTTGCCATTGTCGTGGCCGATGCGGAATCCGGCATTACAGTGTTTGAAATTGAGTTTGTCAAACAGCTCAAGCAGCGAAAGATTCCATGCATCTGCGTACTGAACAAATACGACCGGCAAGCTGCCGATATCAAAGAATTCGAGAAGCAGAAGCAGCTTGTCATGATTCCTATGGTGTGTGCAAGCGCGCTGAATGGATCGGGGATTGATGAAGTGAAAAAGCAGATTATAGCCAATTCGAACTTTGAGGATGTGGAACCGGCGCTGGTAGGAGATTTAATCCATTCAGGCGACATTGCCGTGCTGGTGACGCCCATTGACAAGGCTGCTCCCAAAGGACGGCTGATTCTTCCGCAGCAGCAGACGATCCGTGATATAATCGAAAGCGATGCAATGGCAATCATAACAAAAGAGCAGGAGCTAAAGCGAACACTTGAACACTTAAAAACGCCCCCTGCCATCGTGATTACCGATTCGCAGGCTTTTCTCAAAGTGTCTGCTGATACTCCGGATGAAATTCCTTTGACCTCATTTTCCATTTTGTTTGCACGGCAAAAAGCGGACCTTGCGGAAATGATACGGGGCATCAAGCGTATTGAACGACTGGCTCCGGGAGACAAGGTGCTCGTCGTGGAGGGGTGCACCCATCACCGGCAGTCGGACGACATAGGAAAAGTAAAAATTCCGCGCTGGATACGCCAGATTGCAGGTGGAGACATAAAATTTGAATGGGCATCCGGAGCCTGCTACCCCAAGAATATTTCCGAATATGCCGTTATCGTCCATTGCGGCGGCTGTATGCTTAACCGGAGGGAAATGCAGTATCGCGTGGAAAAAGCGCGCGAACAGGGCGTTTATATCACGAATTACGGTATGCTGATTGCTTACGTAATGGGAATTCTCCCGCGTGCATTGCAGCCATTCCCCGCTGCGAGCCTTGCACTGGAGGAAAATGGGCTGGTACAAAAAGTGAAACAATAGAAAAGACTGGCTGATTGTTGACATATGCCAGTTTATGACCAGGAATATATTGATAAAATGAATTATTTAAAGGCTGCACAGGATTATCATATGCAGCCTTTAAAATAAGATCAGAGAGCCATTTGCTTTTTCCGTGCAAGCTGCTGCTTGGCTGTTGCTGCGTCAGGGAATGGCTGTCAGCACTGCCAGGCATTGTTCAAATGCTTCAATTATTTCTTTCCGAAGCGAATTACATTCCAGGAAAGTTTATTCAATAACGATTTGGCTGTCCCATCTTCAATGGCAGTTTTTCCGCCTTTGTGGGGTACGACATTTGTTGGGTTCTCCAAAGTGTTGACCGCTGTTCTGTCTTCATTCTCAAGGACAATATGCTCAATCACCTTATAGCCTGTAAAATCACGAAGGTCGGTTTCCACCAGGATGGATTCTTCCAAATCCCTGTTTACGGCAAATATCGTCAACTCTTCCCTTTCCTCATTATAGATTGTCACACTTTCTACATAGGGAACATCGCAAAAGTCCGCGCTGTCATAAACGGGAGAGTTCACAACGGATTGCAGGACCTGTCCTCTTGCGTAGACCGAAGTGTGCAGGTAAGGATAGAATATGGTATTTCTCCAGGAACCACCGCCTGTAACAGTCATGATCGGTGCGATTGTATTGACAAGCTGTGCCATGCACGCCATTTTGACGCGATCTGCATGCTTTAGCAGGGTAATCAGCATACAGCCCACAACAAGGGCATCCTGCAGGTCATAGATATTCTCGTTGATTGGCTGACAGCTCTTCCAGCGGATGTTGTCCGTAATATCGGTTGGGTACCAGACATTCCATTCGTCAAAGGAGAGATTAATTGTCTTCTTGTTATGTGTCTTTGCTTTAATATAGTCACAAATGGAGACGACGGATTTAATGAAATAATCCATATCCATGGAGCGAGCCAGGAAATTGGCAGTGCCTTTTTCATCGTTCTTGTAATAGGTATGCAAGGAAAGGTAATCCACATGTTCATAGGTGTGTTCCAGGATGGTTGCTTCCCACTGTGCGAAGGTAGGCATGCCGCTGCCCGAGCTTCCGCAGGCTACCAGTTCGATATCCGGATCAACCCATTTCATAACCTTTGCTGTTTCTGCGGCTGTACGTCCATACTCTTCCGCAGTCTTCCGGCAGATCTGCCAGGGACCGTCCATTTCGTTCCCAAGGCACCAGGTCTTTATACCATGTGGCTTTTCATATCCGTGCGACCTTCTCAGGTCGCTCCAGTACGAGCCACCGGGATGGTTGCAGTACTCTACCAGAGTTCTGGCGGCATCAGGTCCTCTTGTGCCGAGATTCACCGCCATCATGACTTCCGTCTGTGCGGTCCTGGCCCAATCTGCGAATTCATTTGTCCCGAACTCGTTCGACTCCGTGGAATACCATGCCAGTTCCAGCCGCTTTGGCCTTTTATCAACAGGCCCAATCCCGTCCTCCCAATTGTAACCGGACAGGAAATTACCTCCCGGGTAACGGACAATAGGCACCTGCAGTTCTTTGACAAGGTCGATTACATCCTGACGGAAGCCTTTTTCGTTGGCCTTCGGATGACCCGGCTCATATATCCCGCCATAAACGGATCGTCCCCACTGCTCAACAAATGAGCCAAAAATCCTTTTATCCACTTCACCGATCTTAAATTCCCTGCTGATAAAAATTTTTGCTTTTTTCATTTTACACCGCCTATTAATAAGAATATTTACTGCTTAATAAATATATGAATGAACTAAACTAATAATAAATCCCGATAACACAGAAGTCAACCGTGTAAATGTAATATTGGCCATCTTTTTGTTTCCGATAGCTCTTTACTTCATACGAAGACTTATTTATAATAATATTAATCGTCAGGAGGCAAAACGATGAAAATTTCAATTTCCGACAGGTATTTGCCGGTATTTGAGGCTCTTGCCAGTGATGTCAGGATAAAGATCATTAATCTGCTGGCAGAAAAGCCAATGAATATTAAGGAGATAGCCGAGCATCTTGGATTGAGCAGCGCTATTCTTACCATGCATGTAAAAAAGTTGGAAAAGGCCGGCCTGGTCTGGTCTGAACGCGTTCAATCCAACCGGTCCAACTTTAAAATCTGTCACCTGAATCAGGAATCCATAGAAATTGAATTCCCGCAAAAAATCCAAAAAAAAATTCAGGTTCATGAATTTATATTGCCCGTCGGCCACTATACCGATTTCGACATTGCTCCGACCTGCGGACTTGCTACAGTGGAGAAGATAATCGGATATTATGACGATCCCAGGTATTTTCTGGATCCTGAGAGGGTTCGTGCAAAAATAGTATGGTTTACGAAGGGCTATATCGAATACAAGGTTCCGAATTATCTGTTTTCCAATCAGGAGCCTACTGCGTTGGAAATATCCATGGAATTGGGCTCGGAAGCACCCGGAGTGAACAATAACTGGCCTTCCGACATATCCTTCCTTATCAACGGGGTAAATATTGGTCAATGGACCAGCCCGGGCGATTTCGGAGGGAAGAGGGGGAATTACACCCCGGAATGGTGGAGCCTCTCCGTAGGCCAGTTCGGCCTTCTCAAGATTCTGAGGATCGATGATACAGGTTCGTACATGGATGGAGAGAAGATTTCCGATATCACCTGTTCGCAGCTGGACCTGCGGCAAAAACAGTGGTCGTTCAGGATTGCCGTTCTGGAAAATGCGGTTCATCCGGGCGGTGTAACGGTGTTTGGTGCAGGCTTTGGAAACTACGACCAGGATATCATTTTCAGACTCTATTATGTATAGGACACCATGAAGAATACAGGAAACGGTTTTTGAAGGGTGACTCTGGAACAGAAGCAGCGACCAGGATACTCCATCATGGTTGGGCAATGCTCCGGAATATAGCTTGTTCCGGTTTCGCATTTTTTAATTAGGCACAGCAATATAAAGCAGGTACAGCTAATATGAATATTGCGCAGTGAATATAAACCAGATGCAGCCAATATGAATATTGCGCAGTGAATATACAAATACGAATCTACTATAAATCCGGTGCAGTGTATGAATAAAATTATATGAATAAAACAATTTACATTAAACAAAGAACGATGCCGCTTTTGACCGGACAAAAGCGGCGGAAAACCCGCCACTCGGCGGCGTGGTGCCTGTCAGGGCACT
>JAEWQC010000269.1 GCA_023399355.1 Bacillota bacterium
GCCTCCAGCTTCCTTCGGATTCCTCGTCACCAAGGACACCCTTGCTCTTGGCTATGTGCTTGGCACTATCAACCTGCACCCGGGACTTTCACCCGTAAGATTACGCCCATGCTGGGCGCACAGCTTAAAAAGGTTTTACGGAATAATCCGTAAAACCTTTTATAAAACCTTTTAAGTTCGGTGCTTGCAGTTCACGTTTCCGACTTCTCAGAATTGCTTTGGTAAATTCATGTCAGAAACTGTCTGTGCTTTGAACCTTTAGCCTTTTTTGTGCAGGCTTTCCAGAAGGGCTTCGCCGATCTTCTGGCCGTTTAGTGTTACATAGATTCCTTCACCTGCATGCGTTTGTTTCAAACGGATCGTCTTAACTGTGATGAATGGATCCATCTTTAATTGTTTGACGGACTCCGAGAATTTTGTATAGAGATCTTTTGAACCAAGCTTGGCACATGCGTCACAGGTACAAATGGTATATTCACGCGTCACGAAGGCGGAATCGGCCTTTTTCCTTCGAACTATACCACAGGCATTGTCACCGCTTCTTGTTGCGTATTCAGTATGCAGCAATTCATGTGCCAGGTGAGAATTGGCTTCACCGTAAAATTCCTTGTAAAGCCTCAGTATATCCGGATTCTCTTGTGATTTACGGTATTTGGCCGTCTTGTCAATATTGACAAGTACCTGCTGGCGTTTTTCGAACGCATCGATCTTTTCGGGAACAGGATGCCCTGCGCCGCAGATGCAGCCGCCGGGGCAGGCCATGACCTCGATCAGGTCATATCCCACATCAACGCCCTGCAGGATTTTTTCAATGATTGGTTCAGCATTCTGCAAACCGCTGATGACTGCGACATTTACCTGCGTGCCGCCTGCATCAATCGTAGCCTCCTTAACGCCTTCAAACCCACGTATTTCTTCAAAATCAAGATGGTCTGTCATGACCTTCCCCGTAAGTTTTTCGACTGCCATACGCAGCGCTGCCTCAGCCACGCCGCCGGATGCGCCAAAGAGGATACCGGCACCTGATACCTGCTTGTATGGCTCGTCAAATTCCTGAGGTACGATCTCAGTCGTATTGATACGGGCCAGTTGTACCATTTCAAGCATTTCACTCGATGTCAGAACCGCATCGACATCGCGGTTCCCGTCTACTGCAAATTCAGGACGGGCGGCCTCGTACTTCTTGGCCAGGCAGGGTACGATGGACACGACATAAAGATCTTTTCTGTCGATACCTGCCAGCTTGGCATAGTGGTTCTTCACAGTCGAACCCATCATCATCTGAGGTGATTTGCAACTCGAGAGATGCGGGATGATTTCCGGATAGCGCCTTTCCACGAAATTCACCCAGCCAGGGCAGCAGGATGTGAATTGAGGCATGACGCCTTTACTATTGATACGGTTTAAAAACTCTGTTGTTTCTTCAACGATGGTAAGATCCGCCGCGAAGGTAAAGTCAAATATCTTGTCAAAGCCAAGTTTTTTCAGGAGGCCAGCCATAAATGGCGACGCTTCGTCAAATGGGATTCCGAATTTTGAGGAAATAATGCTGCGTACTGCCGGAGCCACGAAGGCAACTACCTTCTTGTCCGGATCATTAATAGCCCTGAAAACTTTGCCTCTTTCACGGCGGTAATCGAGTGCGCCGCAAGGGCATGCCGTTACGCACTGACCACAGCTGACACAATCCGTTTCCTGCAGCGGAAGGCCGCTCTTTGTACCGACAAGCTGTCGGCCTTGCCTCATATAAAAGGCCAGTATGTCCGGACCTTCGATCTCAGCGCAGGCTGCTATGCACCTTCCACAGGAGATGCACTTGTTGTGGTCGCGCATGATGAACGGATGATCATCGACAATGGGGATAAAGGGTCTGTCGTGAACCGGATTTTGAAACTCAATATTATGCGAGCAGGCTTCCTGCCTTAGGTCGCATGTGTAACGCTCCGTACAGCCACATTTCAGGCAGCGGCGTGCTTCTTCTCTTGCAGCTTGTTCCGACAACCCAAGTTCTACCTCGCTGAAGCCGTTTTTACGTTCTGAAACTGAGAGTGCAGGCATTTTCGCACGTGCCAGCTTGGACATTTCCTCAAACTCCCATTTGGGAAGGTCTTCCATCGAACCACGGCTGCAACTGTAATCAACGGTGGATTCCTTTACATAACCTTTTGTCAGGAAGATGTCAATGGCTTCTGCTGCATGCCGACCTGCACTCACAGCCTGTATGACCGTAGCGGGACCGGTGACACAGTCCCCTCCTGCAAAGATCTTGATTTCCGATGTCTGTGAAGTTTTCCCGTTTATTTCGATATCGCCCCATTTGTTCAATTTGACAGGCATATCATTATACAGGAACTGTGTATTTGTGCTTTGGCCGATTGCGCCAATGATTGTATCAGCTTCAATCACAATATCGCTGCCATCTACAGGTATGGGACGGCGGCGACCTGAACGGTCCGGTTCTCCCAGAGTCATCTCGATGCAGTGAAGTGATTTCTTGCCATTCTCGCTTACAATATTGTTGGGTGCCATCAAAAATAGCATCTCGACGCCTTCATGTAAAGCTTCTTCCACTTCATAAGGCTCTGCCGGCATTTCTTCCTGTGTACGGCGGTATATCAACTTGACGGATTTGGCGCCTTTTCGCAGAGCAACACGGGCACAGTCTATAGCGGTGTTTCCTCCGCCGATGACTATGACAGTATCTCCCAGCTTGATGTTTGTTCCTTTTGTGACTTGCTCAAGGTATTGAATACCCAGCCAGACACCTTCGCTATTTTCCCCCTCAATATGCATGGGAGTTGCACGCCAGGAACCTATGGCCAGGTAGACGGCATCGAAATCCCTGTTGAGATCTTCAAGCGAAATATGAGTTCCCAAGGCTTTACCCGTCATTATCTTAACGCCCATTTTCTTCATGATGTCAATTTCCTTGTCGAGTGTGGCTTTCGGCAGGCGATATTCGGGAATGCCGTAGCGCATCATCCCTCCAGCGTGCGGCTGGCGTTCGAAGACTGTAATATCATGACCGTTTATTGCGCTGTAATATGCCGCAGAGAGGCCTGATGGCCCTGATCCGACAATGGCTATCCTTTTACCTGTTGCGGCATTTTTCTCCGGCATCCAGGGTTCTTCCTGCGACATATCCCAATCGGCGGCAAAACGCTTTAGATGGTTGATTGCCACGGGTGAATCGATGAGATTACGACGGCACTGCGCTTCGCAAGGGTGGGGACAAACACGTCCGCATACTTCGGGAAATGGATTATTGTCCTTAATTACCTGTATTGCCGCCTTGTAATTTCCGTTTCCTACATGACGCAGGTATGTTTGAATGTCTATGTTTGCAGGGCAGGTCATGACACATGGAGCTACACAGTCCGCATTATGATCTGAAAGCAACTGTTCCAGCCTTACCTTCCTGTAGCTCTCAAGTTTCTGACTACTGGTGCATATGATCATGCCTTCTTTTATCGGAGTCTGGCAAGCCTTAACATCCCTTTCTCCGTTTGCGCCCAGCTCAACTACGCATAAGCCGCAGTTCCCGTTTGATCTCTCGAGCCTGATATCATAGCAGAGATGTGGAATATGGATATTCTCCTGGAGTAGAGCCTGCAGTATTGTCAGATTATCATATACCTCAATTTCCCGGCCATTTACAGCAACCTTTATCCTCTTGTGGTTTTCCAGTGTTTTCATATTCAGGACCCCTTGTCTAGTTAGTTAATAGTTAGCACACACTTCTTACCAATAAACTGTTATTGTATAAAATCCATTAATGCTATCTTATTATACAGAAAAATAATCATTTTGTCATTCGAATTTGTGACAAAAATTTAACGATGTAATTGTAATTTACTTGTCATTGTGCCAAACAGGAGGAATCTTATCCGTTTATAAAATTCAGGCAGAAATAATGGGAATTATATACGGGAGTAATATGCGGAAAATAAATATAAAAATTATATATGGAAATTATGCGCAGAAAATCTATGTGGAGTTTGTCTGCAGGTGTCTATAGCTGTATCAGAATCCTGTCAAGGTTGCCGGAAGGAATGGTGAGGGCGGTACCGGCTCACTAAACGGTGGATTAAACCAAAAAGACGTTATTTGCGGGTAAAGTCAGCTAAACTCTATTATTTCTCCATCTGCGGGGATAAACACTTGTTTGTCGAGAGAATGCGCTATGATAACATCACGAAGGGACTTCCTTGACAATCGGCAATGATTCCACGCCTCCATATGTACTGCGACCACTTTGGCATCGGGTGAAGTATTGCAGACCTGCAGGATATCCCTGGCATCCATTGTAATTGGTCTGCCTGTGGAAAACCTGGCCTCTCCGCAGTTACACACGGCAATGTCGGGCTTGAATACTTCCATGGTTTTTTTCGTACATGTGCACCAGACCGTATCTCCCATGATGTAGACAGAAGGTTCGGCAGGGGCGGTAATGACAAAACCTGAAACGGGAGCCATCTTTAAGGCAATTGCGCCATGACCGTGCTTTCCTTTTGTCCGATGGAAGGATATATTGTCCCAATCGGATTTTTCGTGTACTGCTCTCACGTTAGAAAATCCGCTTGCTTTTATTTGAATTTCATCTTCCGGCTGGCAAAAAAGTTCAATATTCTTTGGCAAGAGCTCCATTGCCTTTTCATCAAAGTGATCTCTGTGCATATGCGTTACCAGCACCGCATCACAATCTGTTATTGAGGCGACAGGAACCGGCAGCTCAACCAACGGATTGTCTCTTTCATTTGGAACCCCTTTTATTGCCGATATTGTACCTTTATCACCCAGTATGGGATCTACAAGTATTCTTTTGCCATCCAAATGCAGTATCAGTGTGGCATGTCTGATTAATTCAATCCTAACCATCCTATCCTCCAATTATATAGTTGTAAAGAGGGTTCTTTCTATTTTATTTTGTGCTATATTAATTATAAGGCTCCGCATGCTTAAGTGGTGAAAGAGATGCTGTGAAAATGCTTGAATCATGAAAGGAATTGGGCTGTAATGATTGATCAGACAGATATGGAAATTCTCAAATTGTTGACGGTTAACTCCAGGATGCAGTGGCAGGAGATCGGCGAGATCGTTCACCTTACAGGTCAGGCTGTCAAAAATAGAATCAGCAGGCTTGAGAAGCTCGGTATCATCGAAGGATATACAGTGAGACTGAACGAGAGAAGGATAGGCATGGAGATCACAGCCTATGTTACCGTATTCATGAAGACGACAGACCATGCCTCCTTTCAAATGTATCTTGGCGAAAGTGTGATGGTAACAGAAGCACACAGAATTAGCGGAGAAGGCTGTTATCTTCTGAGGACGGTTGCTTCAAACCAGCAGGAACTGATCGACTTTCTCGATTCCATATTGCGTTACGGCAATTACAAGGTAAATTTGTCAATTAACCGCATAAAATAAGTACAGACAAAAACAGGCATTGAAATCAGAAGGCTGAATAATTTTCCACCAACCTTTAAAAATAGGTGATGAGAGTTTGCTTTTTCACCCTGACTAAACGAGTTCATTCTGAAGTTTTGTAGTCCCTCTTGCATGTGGCCCCTGTTTTGTTATACGATGGGACAGACACAAGAATAAGGGAGAACAAAATGGAGCACACAATTTCAATAAAAAGGGCCGTACTGCATGTCCTGGATGTTAATGCTGTCATGCCGGTCCTCTCCAGGGCAGAACTTGAGATATCCGAAGCCTTGACGGATTATTTGGGAAGACACATAGACAAGGTGATTGAAGATCCTAATACCAAGAATGCGCGTTTTACGGGCGAAGATGAGATCCGGCTGTTATGTGGACTTCTTAATGGTCATGAAGGTGATTTTCTGCCTGTAAGTTCAGATATCGCAAATAAGCTTTTTATACTTCTTCAAAAGAATGTCGGAATACCGTCAGCGGATCTGGTTTGCTGCCTGGCTGAAATTGATGGGGTAAAAACCCTCGTGTTGTTGAAACTAAATTACAATGAAGGTTTTACTCACTGGGTTCAAAATGCCGACGAGGGCGCTGTCAACACGATCATACGCCATAAAACGCTATTGCCGCAGGAAGGTCAAAAGCTTGAAGAATGTGTTCTGATCAATCTGTCTGATTTCAGCCTGAGATTAATGGAAAAACAATATGAAATAAATGGAGAGAAGGAATTTTATCTATCCAACCAATTTCTGAAATGCAGCTGTGACTTGTCCGACAATGCCAAACTTAAAATTCTTGATAAAGCTGCAAAAAACATAAATAAGAAATACTTCAGCGAGGATTTTGAGAAGACGATCCAGATGAAAAAAGCTGTCGCAGAAAGTGTTGAAGACACTGACACCATACAGATTGACCGGATTGCTGATAAAATGTATGAAAGGAATACGGAAATCCGGAGTGAGTATGTGGAAGAGATTGCTAAGGCAGGTCTGGGTGAAAAAGAAATTATAATTCCAGGCAGACTTATTGAAAAAAAGTTCAGGACTCACAAAATCAAAACCGATACGGGAATTGAGATTGATTTTCCGCTGGAATATGCCGATGACAGGGACAAAATAGAATTTATCAACAATGCGGATGGAACACTGTCCATCGTTATTAAAAATGTTGTCAGGATAACCAACAGGTAACCATGTAAATGCAAAGCCGGCCGACTTTCACCGATGGCAGCAGGGAACCCTGTCTTCCATAATAAAGGATGCCTTCATTTCCGAAGACGCCCTGATAAAGAACGATCTCTTTTTTATTATATATGGAATAAAACCGCATAAAAAAGCCTTCTACAAATAGTAGAAGGCTTGATGCGTTAAGACCATTTTATTCCTTGACACCGCCAAGTGCAACTCCCGCTATTATATACTTCGACAGCAGGAAATATACGATAAACAGCGGCAGCACTGTCAGAGTAAGCCCTAAATACACCGAGCCATACTCCGTCTTATAGATGTCGCCTCTTAGCAAGCTTACCATTATCGGCATTGTATATTTAGTCTTGGAGGTAAGCAAAATCAGTGGCATGAACAGGTTGTTCCAACTGCCTACAAACGCGAAAATCGCCTGTGTCGCAATGGCGGGTATCATCATGGGAATAATTATTCTATTAAAGGTGTAAAACTCGCCGGCACCGTCTATTCGCGCCGAATTCACAATATCAAGATGAAGTGTGGCGAGCAGGTACTGACGCATAAAGAATACCATTGAGGGTGCGGCTATTGCAGGGATTATCAGCGGTAAAAAGCTGTTCGTCCAATGGATGCGATACATAAACTGATAAAATCCAATACCTGATACCTGTGCAGGAATCATCAGTACAGCCATTATAAATGTGAAGAAAGGCTGACGCATTCTCCAGTCATATGCTATCAATCCATATGCAGTAAGCGAAGAGAAATATACCGCTAGAATTGTCGAGCCTCCGGCGATTATAACCGAGTTTAAAAAACCGATGAACGGATTAAAGGTATTTTTACCAAGAAGTACGTGCAAATTGCTCGAGAAGTACTTCGAAGGAAGCAGAGACAAGGCATGCTGCTGAATCTCAAAGGTTGAACGCGTCGCGTTCATAATCATGATCCAGAACGGTAATATGCTGAGGACAGTCAGGAAAATGCAGACAACATAAATGAGTGTTTTGTATGAATACTGGCCAATGGTCTTTTCGCGTCTCATATCGCTGCCCTCCTTGCTGCCTTTTCGGCCTTTTTAATCTTTTCTGCGTATCTGTCGCGCATCACATAGAAGAGGATAGCTGATAGTACCGATATGATGATAAACATAATCATACTTGCAGCAGCTGCACGGTTATACATAAAAGTGCCGCTGAATGCCTGAATGTAAATGAACAAGCTGGCTGAAAGAGTAGAGCTGTCCGGACCTCCTATACCACCTTGGGTGAACAGTCTGGGAA
>JAEWQC010000114.1 GCA_023399355.1 Bacillota bacterium
GTCAACTGCTCGCCCATGCATCCGGGGCTGGTCGTTGACTGGCGTCAACTGCTCGCCCATGCATCCGGGGCTGGTCGTTGACTGGCGTCAACTGCTCGCCCATGCATCCGGGAAGTATATTTTTATAAAGGCGGTTACTGAATGTTGGATATAAAATGTATTTTTAACGGCATATGCCATCTGGGAGAAGGTCCTGTCTGGAATGTACGGCTACAGAGATTGTTCTGGTCGGATATTTATAACAGGAGGATTTGGATGTATGACCCTGCCTCCGGGGCCTGCAACATATTTTGGGAAGGTGCGTATCAGGTTGGCGGTTTTGCCTTCACTCGAAGCGCAAGGGTTGTGCTTTGTTCGGATAAGGGAGTATACCTGCTTGCCGATGCTGATGACAGACTGATGAACGGCAGTGCTCTGAGAGGGTTTGTCGGATCGGAGCATTTTGACACAGTTCGTGCAGAGCCGACCCTTCTATTTGATATTCCAATGTCGGAGAATGAAATGTTCAATGATATTACGGTTGACCCGACTGGCAGGATTTTTGCAGGAACGATCTCAAGGCCGGACTTAAAAGACGGTACACTCTATCGCTTCGAAAAGGGGAAGAAACCGGTAGCGATGCTTAAAAATCTTCATTGCTCCAACGGGATGACCTTTTCACGGGATGAAAGACACTTTTTCCATACGGACAGCACCTTTCGCACAATCACAAAATATGATTATGACAGGGATAGCGGCGATATCTACCACCCCTGTCCATATTTTATTGGCACACCGGAAATGGGCTCGCCGGATGGAATGACAATGGACAGTGAAGGCTTTATATGGGTTGCTTTCTGGGGAGGCTCCCATGTCCGCAGACTGGACCCTGAAGGAAGGGTCGCGACAGAAATTGAACTGCCAGTAAAGCAGCCATCCAGTGTTATGTTCGGAGGTATGAACCTCAATGAATTATATATTACCACTGCCTGTGAAAGTGCTGATAACATTATAACAGGCTATAACAATGACGGAGTTTTTCTCGGCGGACCCGTCTATAGTTGCATCCCAGGAGTTGCAGGCCGGGCTGAGTGGCTGGCGGATTTCTGAAGATAATCAGTATGTCTGTGGTGATTGATGACTGCTATTGTGTCTGTGGTGATTGGTGTCTGTTATTGTCTGTGATGACCGAGGTCTGCTGTTATTGTTCAAAACATATGTTGTAATTTGCCTAATTCAATTGTTTGATACTCACCTGGAGTTTAAACCAATTAGGTGAGTCTTTGATATTTCATGGCTAATTCTGCTGGTCAATAGGAATTATTTAATATATTTGATTTAAAGGTAAAACAATGTTATTATAAAACTGAACATTCAGTACTAAATAAGGAGTGTTAAAATGAATCTTCCAAATGCACGTGAAAGAATATTGAAAGCCGCAACAAAGGTATTTGCAGAAAAAAGCTTTGAAGGGTCCCGTATCGATGAAATCTCCCGTGAGGCAAACGTACCTAAATCACTCATTTATTATCACTTCAGGAGCAAAGAGGAAATATTTGAAGTGCTTACTGCGGAGTTTATCGGCGAGTACATGGAGATCATTGCTGCAAAGCCGGGAGGGACGCACCGGGAGAAAGCCGAGGATTTGGGCGATCGGATGCGGAATGTTTATTACGAGTTCGGTCAAAGAAATGCTGATCTGGTCAGAGCCATTTTCATTGATTCGCTGAAGAAGTCAAAGGAACAGCCCATATTTTACAGAGTCCTGGATGCCATGATCCAAAAGGAGAAGGATAATCATCCGGGAGGGGATGATGATCTTCAGGAAAGGCGGATCGCAGAGTTCTTTATAAGTTTCATACCCAATTACGCCTATATCTGCTTTGCCGAGTCATGGACCCAGTATTTCAACATTGAGAAAAAGCGGTTTGACGAGTTGTACTTAAAAGTGTATGAGGAATCACACGGAGCCTATCACAAGAACCATCAATAATATTCTATCAAGGAGGCTGTTATGGAACAGAAAATTACAAGAATTAATCTGGATGGCGTGAATTGCTATCTGGTAAAAGCAGGAGACAGGTTCATCCTGTTTGATACGGGCGGACATCTCACAAATGACAGGGTTTTTACAAACAGACGTGATGCCCTGATAAAAGGTCTTGACAATGCCGGATGTAAACCTGGAAATCTTAAGCTGCTGATATTAACCCATGGGGATAATGATCATACTGCAAATGCCACCTGCATAAGAGACCGGTATAACGTAAAAATTGCAATGCACCGCAGCGATTTGGAACTGGTGGAAAGTCCTGCTCTGGAAAAAGTAATGGGGACCTTCCATTACAAATCAATCAAATACAAAATAATGTTTCTGCTCATGAAGAAGTTGTTTACAAAGATTACCGCCAAAGTGCTGCAGGAGTTTGAAAGATTTACGCCTGACCTCTTTATTGACGAAGGATTTGATCTATCTTCGTATGGATTGGATGCGAAAATACTGCATATCCCCGGACATACTGCCGGCTCGATTGGTATACTCACTTCGGAGGGGGATCTGATTTCAGGCGACATTTTCATCAATATCAGCAAGCCCTACAGTGCTCCCAATGCCTACGATTTCAAAAAACTTAATGAGAGTGTAAAAAGACTGAAGAGAATGAACATTAAAGCGGTTTATCCGGGCCATGGCGAGCCATATATTTTATAAAAACAACAATGATTTATGATACCTCATCCGGTCATATCCCGCAAATTACTTTAGCCTAGCCCTTGCTTATGCAAGGGCTTTTGATATGTACACAGTGTTGCATCTGCCAGGCAAGTGAGATAAACTTATTGTAAGTGATCAAATAAATGGAATCGGAAGTGGTACACCACATTCCTTCACTTGTACAGGCATCACCAGTAAAAAGTGCTCTGCTGGTCCGGCTCAGGAACGTCACGACAGTAGAACTTCACATGAAAGACTTGCCGGAGAACCCACTATCCATGGCGCCGGTACAACGAAGATTTCTATATTGAAAAGGATAACTGATTGAAGGAGAAGAGGATGAAAAATAATATAAAATTTGTTCATACAAATCTTATTGCTAGGGATTGGAGAAGTCTTGCCCAGTTTTATATTGATGTTTTTATGTGCAAACCAACCTATCCTGAGAGAGATCTTTCTGGAGGATGGATAGAAAAGATTACTGAAATAAATGATGTAAGGGTAAGGGGGATGCATCTCAGTCTGCCAGGCTATGAAAACGGACCGACACTGGAGGTCTTTGAGTACAGTCCGGAGAATTTGAGGTCAAACGAACCCAATATTAGTATGCAAGGGTTTGGACACATTGCATTCCTGGTGGAGGATGTTGAAGAAGTTCTTAAAAGGATGATTGAACATGGTGGAAAGCCATTTGGAGAAATAGTAAAGAAAGAATATCCTGAACTTGGACTATTAACAGTTATTTATGCAAGGGATCCGGAAGGTAATTTTATAGAGTTGCAAAACTGGAAGAAGTAGTTTGAACGTGGCCGACATCCGTGGCTGCACTCTGAAAAAGCAGGGTCTGAATTTTTCATCGTCACCTTTGCCGCTACTGCTGGAACATTCATGATATTGGCTGTGCGATGCCATGCCGTCTGCGAGATGAATACATATGGAGGACTTTGATGTTAAAGAAAATCGAGAATGTCTTTTTAGCAATTATAATTATGTATGCATTATTTCTTAGCTATCTAGTACTGGCTAATGACAATATTCATTTGAATGAATTTTCCACTAAAATAGGATTAGCCCAAAAATACAAATATAAAGTCATGACAATAGAAGAAAGCCGTAAGTTTGATAAATTGCTGACAGACGAAATGAATAAGGGCGATGTCTCTGAAGAAAAAACAGGTGAACTCAGAAAGAAAGTTATAGATGATAATACTAATTATGAATATGGGTATAAAAGGCATTATTTAATATACCTAATTTATTTAGCAGCTGGAATTCTCATTCTAAAAAAGATTGAGTATTTCATATGCGTTGAATATAATAGACGGCTTATTAAGAAAGGTGTAAAAATACAGCAGGTGCCGCCGTCCATGGACGA
>JAEWQC010000161.1 GCA_023399355.1 Bacillota bacterium
GCTGCCCGGTCTCCTTTTTCCACAGCAGGGATGAACTCTTTATCAACGGCGTCAAAGAACTCTTTTGCAGGAGCGTAGGACTCTTCAATCATGATCCTTTTCATATCGCTCTCTGCCAGATCCTTGATCCAGAATTCATGCCGGGTGGCATAATCGCTTTCCAGTACTTTGAACCGGCTGACAAAATCATTTATTTTCGACTTATCTGTCTCATCCGCCATTTGCAATACTACCAGATACGACTCAATAATATATTCCGGAGGAGGAAGAATATCCGCGATCAGGTCTTTTCCCTGAACAATGTTATTGTATATGCTGCCTTTCACCTTAACCATGTTCAGGCTGATTTGCACGATGACACCGAATATCAGGAATCCAACAATGAATAGGATGACCATGGTACTTAATTTTTGTCTGACCTTCAAATTTGAAAATAATTTTAACATTTGTTATCCTCCTTTTCGGAAACAAGATTCTTAAACACCTTGTCCGGATCTATTAAAATAAGCAGTTCATTGCTAAGCTTGACCACACTGTCGATATATTCGCCCTCCAGATAACCGATGTTGGCAGGCGGAAGTTCGCATTCCTCCCGGTCTATGTCGATAACATCCCCTGTCCTGTCAATAAGGAATCCCGATTGGTTCGGATCATTCGGTCTGTATTTGAGAATGACACATACCGAATTTTCAGATTTGGTACCTTCCGGCAAACCCAATATCTTCCCAAGGTCGAACAACGTGACAATCTGACCTCTCATATTAAATAACCCGATGATATAGGGCTTTGCATCCGGTACGGAGGTATATTCCGCATTCCGGTTGATTTCCTTTATTAATGTGATATTAATGCCAAAAAGAGTATCATTCAGATAGAATGTGAGTACCTTTTCCGTCATCAGGCTCCCCTCCTTTTTAGTTGAAGCGCGGATTCAATATCTTCCAGAAGCTTTACCTTGTCAAGTTTGGACTGGTAGAAGTCAAAACCCGCGTCCATGCCTTCCTTTTGCTGATGCTCGCCGCTGAGAGAGGTAACCGCGATAGCCGGTATCGCCGAGAAAGCATCTTCATTTCTTACCCGCTTGATCAGCTCCAGACCGTCCATCACGGGCATTTGAATATCGCTGACAAGTACATCGACATGATGCTCTTTCAAGGCTTGAAGGGCTTCCTTTCCATTCATGCAAGTAATGACTTTGTAACCGGCATTTTCAACATAATCCTTTTCAAGTTTCAGGAAAAATGGGGTGTCCTCTGCGATCAGAATCGTAAATTTACGTCCTTCAGCCGGCGGCAGAGGTTTTTTATGATGTTCCGGGTCAGCTTTTTCAAACAACTCGTAAATATCGACCAGAAGCGTTATTTTATCATTGATGATTGCAGATCCGATCAGGCAGTCTGATTCAATATTTTCACCTGCAAGCTTCACATAAGTCCGTATGGTATCATGAATTTCTCCGATCAGAATTCCCATTAGATTTGAAACAAGCTTGGGGATAATGACATACAGCTTGTCCGTCTTTTTTTCACATTTACTGACAGAAATAAAATCCTCCGGCCGGATTAAGCGGAGCGGAGCACCTCTGAACTGGATATACTCCTGGTCGCCTATTTGTTCAATATCTTCCTGTTTAACTTCTTCCACGCGCGATACCATGGAGAGATCGACAGCAAGCAGTTCAGGCCCGCTACTCCGGAACAGAAGCAGGTTCTGCTGTTCTCTCAGGCTTTCCGTCTCATCGTCAAGCATGTTTTGATCTTTATCACCACTGTTATCCAGGAATCTGAGCCTGGTCTTCTCGATGATCCCCTCTGTATCCAGAATAAGGGCGGTTTTCCCATCTCCCATGATGGTAACGCCAGAAAAGCATTTGCATTCCTTAATATATGCAGGTAACGGTTTTACCAGAATTTCTTCGCTGCCAAGTATGGCATCTACAGCAATCCCCAATCTTTTTGATCCTATTTTCAGAACAAGAATCCTGATAATATTCCAGTTGGAAAGCCTGCGGTCCCCATTCACCGGAACGGCAGTCTCTTTTCGCCTTGCATCCACCAGATTTATCCGGCGCTCGGTCTTTATCTCGTTTGTAACAGGATCTGCAAACGTCCTCCTGATGCCAAGTGCATCGGCCAGATGGACGATTGGCAGCAAGCGGCCTCTTAGCCTCAGTACTTCCGCATTATTGATGTATTCGGTTTTTCTCGCAGCATCCCCCGTCTTCAAACGGACAATTTCCTGCAGATTGACCTGCGGCAATGCAAAACGCTGGCCCTCCACCTGCACAATCAAGGAAGGAATGATGGCCAGTGTGAGAGGAAGAAGCAGCCGGAAAGTGGTCCCCTTTGATTGCTTTGTAAGGATTTCTACGGTACCTCCCAGTTTTTCTATATTTGTTTTTACCACATCCATCCCTACGCCTCGTCCTGAAAGGTCGGTGACCTTTTCGACGGTAGAAAAGCCCGGTCTGAACAACAGCTTCAATATCTCCTGTTCGCTCATGGCGTCTGCTTCGGACAAGGAGATAAGCTTCTTCTCAGCGGCTTTTTCCTTGATCCGTTCTATATTTACTCCAGCACCGTCATCAATGATGTCGATATTGACGTAACCACTTTCATGATATGCTTTCAGTATGATTGTTCCCTGCCTTGGCTTGCCTGCTTTTTCCCTGACCTCCGGAAGTTCCAGTCCATGGTCGGCCGCATTCCTTACCAGATGGGTGAGCGGGTCACCCAGGGCTTCAATGATGGATTTATCAAGTTCCACTTCTTTGCCTTCAAGCCGCAGTTCAATATCCTTGTTTAATTTTTTAGAGAGATCCCTAATGGTTCTCGGAAATTTGCTGAACACTTTGTCGATCGGCTGCATCCTGGTCTGCATAACCTTTTCCTGCAGTTCCGTTGTAATATGATCAATATTCTGCAAAATCGCATCGATCCCTGCTATATCTTTCCGATGCAGCTCAGTTGCCCTTAAAAGCTGGTTGCGCCCCAGAACCATTTCACTGGTGAGATTAAGAATATTGTTCAATAGTGTTACATTTACACGTATACTGTCTTCAACCTGAGGAGCACTGCCGCTTTTAGCGAGTTCTTCCTTGAGAGGCGGCTTTTCCTCCGCCGCCTCCTGCTCCTGTACGGCAGGAATAGCTGGTTCCATCCCGCCACCGGCCCCGGACTCCATCTTGATGTCATGATCGGGATCTGCAGAAGCAGACCCTGTCTTTTTGGCATTCGTGGGATCTTCAGAAACAGACTCCGTCTTTATGTCCTTTCCCGGATCTGCGGAAACGGGCTCTGCCTTTTTGGCGTTCCCGGCATCTACAGCAGGGGACTCTGTCTTTTTGGCACTCCCGGCATCTGCAACAGGGGACTCTGCCTTTTTGGCACTCCCGGCATCTGCAGCAGGGGACTCTGTCTTTTTGGCACTCCCGGCATCTGCA
>JAEWQC010000215.1 GCA_023399355.1 Bacillota bacterium
ATCTCAAAATTGCTGACTGAGAATGAAAAGGCTCAGATGCTTGTGGAGGCAATGCGAGTCACCGCCTGGGTTTATGAGCTCATGCGCAAAATTTGCAAGGAGGATGTTTAGCGCCCACGGCGCGAAATTCCTTTAAAACATCCATAAGGAGGGCAGCTATGAATAGAATTGCAAAGCTTGACCGCCGTGAACGCGAGGAGCTGTTCCTCGCAACAGCTCATGACATCAGATTACCGGAAGCAATGGCAGAAAAGGATTTTTGGGTTTGCTGGACGCTTGATTACTTATTCCACCAATACCCATGGGCAAAGCACATGGCTTTCAAGGGCGGTACCAGCTTATCTAAATGTTTTGGACTGATTGAGCGATTTTCTGAGGACATAGACCTTATCCTTAATTGGCAAGTTCTCGGATATACCGCCTCAGAGCCATGGGCAGAGCGCAGTAAAACCAGCCAGGACAAGCTAAACAAAGAGATGGACAACAGAACTTGTAACTTCCTGCGGGATTTGTTTTTACCGATGATTAAGGATGACTTCGCGCAACTGCTGTCGGAGCCGTTTAAGCTTTTTATAAATGATGACGAGCCACAGACCCTGTGCTTTGCGTATCCGAGGATCTATGACGATAAGCTTTAATGGGAAAAACGCTTATGATGAGGCACTTGCTTTCATGTATGAGTTTGTGGGAAAATTAGGAAACGATTTATACCAGAAAAGACGAAGGACTTTTTGCTATTATAATCACGAAAGGGCAGGCAAAAAGGATTTCTGGCGCAAGGTCCATATATCAGTTGAAGATGATTTTGTGATTAAGGATGATAGGCTTAAGGTTGAAGTTTTTGAAGGTGGTCAATATGCATATGAAGAAGTAGAGTGGAATAATAACGGCAAGAGATGGTATCAGTTTATTGACTGGGTCAAAATGAGCAAGAAGTATGATTTTGATAACAGGCCGTTCATGGAAGAGTTTATTATTGATTCTCCAGCTTTAAAGCCAACCACGAGGGTTAAGCACTTTATGCCTGTAAGGAACAAATAGTTCTTATCTGAATTATTTCAGTTGGAAAGTAGCAATTGAATAATATATAATAGATGGTACATGGAAACTTTTTCTATGTGCCACTTTTATTTTGGAGCGAGTTTAATGATTGCTTTGAGAGATGTCTCAATATTTAGGGAAGATGATGTGGAAGATAAACTTGTTGCTGCTCCCGAAGGTATTGTATTTAAACAGGCTGAAATAGAAAAAGCTATTTATTTACAAGAGAAGTATTACAAAAGCAAGGTTGAGGTATCTGAATGAAAGCGGTATACGAACCGGTGTTATCAGCAATATTTCTTTTAGTGGTCAAGCTCTTAAAAAAAGGCTTGATAGGTTGTTGCCAAACAACAAATTCGAGTTTGTTATTGCAACAAGTGAATACATAATTCGAAAGCCAAATCCGCTTATTTTTGAATTGGCATTAAAGAAAGCAAATCTCTCTGCAGATGAGGTTTGGTTTTGTGGAGATAACACTGAGTGTGATGTGAAAGGCTCGAGTAGCGTTGGGATGTTCCCTGTGTGGTATCACAGCTGTATTCCCTGTGACTATCGAGATAAACTCAGAGATGACAGATAGCAACTAGAAGTGAAGACAGATATAATTAGAATATATACGAACCTTAAGGGAGGATAGACAATGTCAGATTTTAAAATGGAGCATAAAAACCCAGAGGGCTTATTTTCATCAAAAGCATTTAGTCAAGCAATTACTGTGCGTGGGAAATCAAAAACAATTTATATAGGTGGGCAAAATGCGATTAATGCAGCAGGTGAACTGGTTGGCGGGGGTGATTTAGAATTACAAACAAAGCAAGTGTTAAATAATATTGCAACTATTTTAGCTTCTGAAAATGCGAGTTTTGCAGATATGGTCAAACTTAATATATATTTGCGCGAAGGATGCGACCCACGAGTAGGCTATAAAGCATTCCAGGAAACAGCAGGGTTGTCGGATAATCCACCATTGGTAACTGTCCTATTTGTTTCGAGTGTTGGTCGTCCAGGTTGTTTGCTTGAAATTGATGGCATAGCAGTTGTTGAGGATAAGGGCTAAAAGGTGGATACACTTATGGAAAAATATATTATTCTTCTGCGTGGTATAAACGTGGGAGGGAAAAACAAAGTATCTATGCTCAGGTTAAAGGAGCTATTTGAGCAAACGGACATCAAGTTGATTGCCCAATAAGTCCCCAATAAGTTCCCAATAAGTTCCCAATAAGTTCCCAATAAGTTCAGCTTGTTAAGTATGATGTAATTAGGTACAAGAGTCACCTGAAAAGGCATCATCATGACAATGACATACATGAAGAATATCTTGTCCCTGAATGGGAATTTCAATTTTCCGAATGCATATGCAGCCAATGTCGCAACAAGGATCTGCCCGACAACAATCGGCACAGTATTCATCGGAATCCGCAAAAAGTGGGGTTACAGCCTTTTACACAGACAAGTTACAGGGATTATGCAGAACAGAAAGGAATAACAGACACAGGGTTTGCATTGTCACTGTTTTCTTCATTGAATGAGCTGCTTAAATATCTGAATGAAGATGAAAGTGAAAATTGCATGGAGATTAGAGAAGGAAGTCGCCTGACAGACGGGAGAGCAGCAGAACTGATCTGTAAAATTGCAAATTTAAATCACAGTCAAGAGCTTCAAAATATTGTTGGTGAGAAGCGAAACCGGATAATACGGGACTTGAAGGCTGCTGGCTTATCAATTCGGCAAATAGAGCGGCTTGCCGGAATTAATCGAGGCATTATTTCACGAGCGTGACAAAAGAACCGCCCCTGCGACACACCTGCGACACATGACAAAAGAACCGTCCCTGCGACACGCGAGACACACCCGACACAAGGATGACAAAGGCAGCCTCCGCTAATTAATGGAATCTGAATTGGAAAGGGGATTTTTCTATGGAGAGTCTGAGAATAGCATTATTGCAGATTATGCCGGAGGAAACTTTAGATGGGAACCTGCAAAAAGGCGTAACCTATTGCAAAAAGGCAAAGGAAATGGGGGCGGATATTGTGCTCTTCCCTGAAATGTGGAGTGTCGGCTATCGCATCCCGGAAAACATTGAGGAACTGAAAACAAGGACTGTATCAGTTGATAGAGAATTTGTCGCTTCGTTTGCCCGGCTTGCGAAAGCTCTTGATATGGCGATTGGAATCACAATTCTGGAAAAATTCGAGCCGCTGCCGAGGAACACCCTCTGCCTGATTGACCGTTTCGGCAAAAACGTGCTTACATATGCAAAGGTACACACCTGTGATTTCGGCGAGGAATGCCGGCTGACGGCGGGTGAAGATTTTTATGTTGCCGATCTCAACACTGCACAAGGCAATGTAAAGATCGGTGCGATGATTTGCTATGACCGGGAATTTCCGGAAAGCGCGCGAATTCTGATGCTGAAAGGCGCTGAAATCATTCTGGTGCCAAACGCCTGCCCGATGGAAATCAACCGCATTTCGCAGCTGCGGGCGCGAGCCTATGAAAACATGGTCGGCATCGCGACTGTAAATTACCCGCTGGGTCAGCCCGACTGCAATGGCCATTCCACCGCGTTCGATGGGATCGCGTATCGGCCGTCCGAACCCGGTTCCCGAGATACGCTGATTGTCGAAGCCGGGGAGTGCGAGGGTATTTATATAGCCGACTTTCCCATTGATGAAATTAGGGAGTATAGACGGCGCGAAGTACATGGAAACGCATACCGCCATCCACAGAAATATAGACTATTGGTATCAGAAACCATTGAAGAACCATTCATCCGAAGGGATTATCGGAAATAGGGAAAAAAATCAAAAAAAAGATTGATCGGATGTTACTCGGATTTTCTGGGGCTGAGAAAATAGAATAATCTTGGAAGACTTTTGATTTAAAAGTGAAACAAGAAGGAATGTGTATTGACTGAATCCCTTCAATCACTTATGGCGATTCACATAGCAAGAACTTCAAAATATAGTTGGAGAGAATCGAAACTTGATAATACGGGACTTGAAGATAGATGGTTTTTCAACTCGGCAAATTGAGCGGCTTACCGGAATTAATAGAGGCATTATATCACGAACGTGATAAAAGAACCGTTCCCGCGACACATAGTATAATTAAATTAGTTATATCCAATAATCGGAGAGGTTGCTATGAGTTGTGATTAGGGCAAACGCCCAACCTGTACGGAAAAGATATTAAGCAGGGTCTGATTGATTGCTAGCAGAAATTCCCGATGGAGCTTGGCCGAGGTTTTTTTGTGGAGAGGGAAAAAGGAATAATCTTTGGTGGGGAACATTATTTTATTGATACCGTTTTTATAATATAAATACCAGTATTAGTAATTTGATACGGGGGTGCATGTAGATGATGGAAAAGGAATCATGCTTAAAAGATATAACTGAGTCTCTTGCTCTTTTAAGCAGGCAAGTGGAAATTTGCAATTGTATAAATTTATATAATATCAATATTATTGCAGAAAATTTTTATGCCGAGCTGTTGAATTTGATTTTCGGATATGAACTGGTTAATCTTAATATGTCAGAAAAGAATGCCCCTTCCATCGACTTGACCGACGAGCAAAAGAGACTCTCCATTCAAGTTACATCAGATAATTCAAGTGATAAGATAAAAGAAACAATTCAAAAGTTCATTGAACTTGAACACTATTCTAAATATGATAGATTAATGATATTAATGCTTATTAAAAAGAAAAGATATACAACTGTCTTTAATACAGACGGCAAATTTACATTTGATCAGAATACGGATATTATTGACTATACAGATTTGATTAAGAGTATTCGGGGTAAAAAGACTGTCGAATTACAAAAAATCAGAGATTTTTTATCCACAGAATTGCATGACAAAGATTCATATCAGACATTCGCTTCGGCGGTAGATCAAATAAGACCGATTTCTGACAATAAATCCCCTAATGCCATGCATTTCCTAAATACTAACTTGGGCTTTTATGGTCGCTATACCGAAACGAAGTGGCTGGATGATTTTTGCAGCAAAGAAGCGATCGTTCAATATGCTGTGATACATGGCGTCGGTGGAATAGGTAAAAGCAGATTGCTGTTTGAATATGTAAAAGACAACCATGATCCTTATTGGCATATGTGCTTTCTAACAGATAGCACTATTACTTCTATTTTGCAATATGATAATTATTATTACCCAAAGCATCTTCTTGTTGTTATTGATTATGCCGCAAGATACTCCGAAATAGTTGGGAATTGGATTGCTAAACTTGTAACAACAGTTAATCAGTCTGGACAAAATAAACTCCGCATTGTTTTAATTGAACGGCAAGGGCTGAATTGCGATTCTTCACTTGGCTTTATTACACCTTGGCT
>JAEWQC010000242.1 GCA_023399355.1 Bacillota bacterium
ATTATATTCTCCATTAACGATCTCGTCAATACAAAATTTTTATAAATATTTCCATTGAATATGGACGCGTTAATAGTTATTTTTGAAATGAATGTTATTCCATGTTCGCATATGATATAATATGAAAAACGTTCAATTATTTTGGATATGGACTTTGGATAACAATGCGGTTAGTGTTAGGGTATTAGCAGAATAGTCTTTTGTGGTATGAAGGGGCACTGGATTCATTCGCTTGGTGGCAAGCGCTAGTAATAGGTATTCCGTATGGATCTGCTCATGAATGTAGTAACTGCAAACTTTTACATAGAATCACGCACACTGATACGCCACCACCGTCAGGGAGAGGGGCTTCATAGGTCTGGTTCATCAGTTCCGCAGTATTAGTAGTTATATAAATGATGCCCACGACGTTGCCCGGAATTCCAGCCGACGGGCAGAAAGGTTGCTCCATGTGATAGTAATTCTTGGAGAGTTAATCGAAAATAATAGTTTACTAAAAACGCTTTGGTAAAGAAAAAAATTTTATATGTGGATATTTGATTGAGCTGCTTTTAGTTTTCTTAAATAAGATATTAGGAAATATGAAGAATTTTTCTGATTTTTTTGTGATGCCATTAGCGTGCAGCATCGTATTTGTTTTTATCCTTTTTTTATGAAAAAAGGACCTGAAAGGTTTAAAAGAGAAGGACGTATAGTAGTTTTTTATAAGAAGGTTTGGTTCATAGGGGATTGACATTTACAATTATTTTTCTATCAGGAATACTGATAAAGATAATCATAAAGGAGATTTGATGTATGGGAATGGCATGGTTTAAGTTCTACACTTACATTGTCTTACCATTAGGGATCATGAGCTATATTGCCAGGTTAATGAATATCTCATTTAGTTTTCATTCGTTTTACTTCAACATAACCCCATACCCTGATGCCATCCCTGAATTTGTATTTACGATGATTGGAGTATTAACAATTATTCCAGGTATAATTCTGGTTATAGGGTTACATTTTAAAAAGCTCTGGGCATGGAAATTTAATATATTCAGTTTGGCCTGGTTTACAGCAACAACAAATTTATATATCTATACAAACATTCAGATGTATGTGTGTGGTATTTTGCTCGCAACTGCACTTTGGCTTATTCCAAACTATTTTTATTTCTTAAGACGAAGAACAATGTTTATTTAAATTACAGTCTAAAAAAGTGAACAAGTGAATGTGAAACTATAGTGGATGGTACACTCCGAGACAAGAGGCTCCGTCAGCTATGACGGAATCAGGGGAAACAGCCGTAAACTCAGCCAGGTAATACTTACGTAAAGATAGCGATAATATACTAGTTTAAAAATTAGGTTGCATTTCATTTTAAAGCATTGTATTGTGAAAAAGGACCGGTTACAATGTTATGAATGAGGACACTGTACAATGAATATGAATATTGAGACTATCCCGGCATGCTCTATTGCGTACATAAGGCAAACAGGAGCTTACGGCAAGGGAAATATCAAGACGATGGAGCAATTGAAAAGCTGGGCGAAAGCCAACCACCTGATGAATAGTAAAGCGGTTATCTTTGGCATTGCACAGGATAATCCGCAAACAACACCGCCCGAAAATTGTCGCTATGATGCGTGCATTCTCCTTTCCGAACAACGTGTTCCGGCTGGCGACAATGTACAGCATGGTGAAATTGCCGGAGGTAAGTATGCGGTCTTCACAGTGAGACACACAGCCGAAGTTGTAGAGCAGGCTTGGAGAGAAATTTTCCCCGTACTATCCGAGAACGGCTATCTTCCTGACACTACACGACCGATTT
This sequence comes from Bacillota bacterium, assembly GCA_023399355.1. Classification (GTDB taxonomy): domain Bacteria; phylum Bacillota; class Clostridia; order Acetivibrionales; family DTU013; genus UBA1305. The sequence goes on from JAEWQC010000242.1 coordinate 1,814, forward strand.
TGGAGCGTTACTCCGTTGAACAGGTTGAGCAGCATCTTTGCGAGATCTGTGTCCCTATTGGTTGATTATTGATGGCGAATTAGTATGGATGGGATATTTTATGGATAAGCAATACACACGCAAAGAATTATCTGCCAAGTTGAATATTGGAATAGAGACGCTGCGTTATTATGAAAATGCGGGCATTATACCAAAGCCTGCCAGGTCATCATCCGGTTACAGAATATATAATGAGGACGATTTATTAAGATTGAAGTTTATAATAAGGGCCAAAGATATGGGGTTCCGCTTGAAAGAAATCGAGACGATTTTTCAGCCGGTGAGTGGTGACATATCTATAAACAGCCAATTGATTCAGGAACAAATAACATTGAAAATTGATGAACTGGGAGAAAAAATTACCGCGCTCAATGAATTAAAAGATGCCCTGGAAAATCTGAAGCAAAACGGCCGAATTGCCGATTGCGGTTTATTGAATTTTTTATACAAAAGCTAATACAAACACAAATACAAACGTTCAATGAAAACGTTAAAAAAAAAAATCACTTGACATTGTACCTCGGTACAGGGTTTATACTTTCACTATAAAATGAAAGCGGGTGATTGTATGAAATTAATTGCCGTTAACGGCAGTCCCAGGAAAGAGGGAAATACTGCAATACTGTTAAGCCATGCAATGCAGGGCGCGGCCTCTAAAGGCTTTGAAACCGAACGTGTTGACCTTTGCAATCTGAATTTTAAAGGCTGTATAAGCTGTTTTGCCTGCAAGCTGAAAGACGGAAAGAGCTATGGAAAGTGTGCCGTCCAGGATGAATTATCGCCTGTTCTGGCAAAAATCTATGAATCAGATGCGCTGCTTTTGGGTTCTCCAAATTATATAGGCTCTCCTACTGGAATGATGAAGGCTTTTATAGAACGCTTGGTGTATCCTTATATTGTTTATGATCCAAATTGGTCGACTCTGTTTCCAAAGAAAATACCTGTTGTTTTTATTTATACAATGAGTTCATCGGCGGATTGGATGAAAAAAATGGGCTATGATCAATCAACATTTTTTCTCGAAAACATTTTTAAGCTGTTTTTTGGAAGCGCCCAATCTGTCATTGTTAACGACACTTCCATGTTTGACGACTATTCAAAATATGTTTCATCCAGGTTTGATCAGGTAGAGAAAGCCAAAATACATGCCGAACAATTTCCGATTGAATGCAAAAAAGCTTTTGATATAGGAGCCGGATTGGCTGACAGCGTCGAGCAGTGAACTTTAGCTATTTTTGGGCGGTGGAATCCGGCATATTCTTCTTTTCATCCTTCTGATACTGAAGCTGGTACAGCGAATAATACATGCCCCTTTTTGCCAGCAGTTCCTGATGGGTGCCGGATTCGCGCACTTTTCCCTTATGCAGTACGATGATGTTGTCGGCATGCTGTATCGTAGACAACCTGTGGGCAATGACAATTGTCGTGCGATTTTTTGTGAGTTTTGCCAGCGCATCCTGAATAAGAATCTCTGTTTCCGTATCAATATTAGAGGTCGCCTCATCAAGTACGAGAATGGCGGGATCGAATGCCAGAGCCCTGGCAAAGGCCAGAAGCTGTCTCTGCCCTGAAGAGAAAGTGGAGCCTCGTTCCATCACTTCCTCATTATAACCGGAGGGCAGCTTGCTGATGAATCCATCCGCATTTACATATCTGGAGACTTCCTCAATTTTTTCATCGCTGATTCCCTCTTCATTAAGGCGGATATTGTCCTTGAGTTTTCCGCTGAAAAGGAAGACGTCCTGAAGCACCACTCCGATAGACCTCCTGAGATCATCCTTACACAACTCTTTTGCATTTACCCCGTCGATCAGGATCTCCCCCTGCTGTATTTCGTAAAACCTGCTTAACAGGCTTATGATGGAGGTCTTGCCCGCACCTGTGGCTCCGACGATCGCAACAGTCCTGCCTGCCGGAACCTTGAAGCTTACATCCCTCAATACCCAGTCGTTTTCGTTGTATGCAAACCAGACATTTTTGAATTCAATATCGCCCTTCGCCTCGCTTACTTCAAGACACCTTTTGCCGCTATCCTCTTCCTGTGGTGCATCCAGTATCATGAATATCCTTTCGGAAGCAGCCATCGAAGACTGCAGGATATTGTACTTTTCAGCCAGGTCGTTGATAGGCTGGAAAAATAGTGCGATATAATTTACGAAGGCATACAGGACACCGAAGGTGAGCGCACCTTCCAGCACATCGATGCCGCCGAACCATACAAGCAGTGCAATGGCAAAGGAGGCCAGCATTTCAATCACCGGGCGGAAAAGGCCGAAGGTCACGACCTCGCTCATTGCAGCCTTATAGTACTCCTTGCCGGTCTCATTGAATTTATCGAAATTCTGTTTCTCACGGCTGAACATTTGTATAATTCGCATGCCTGAAATATTTTCTGAAATAGCAGAGTTGATCTTTGCCAGCGTCACCCGTATATTTCTGTAGACCTTTCGGATCCTTTTCCTGAAAACTACCGTCAACAGCACTACAAATGGCATGATGGAAAGAATCACAAGAGTGAGCTTTACATTAAGCTTGAACATAATAATCAGTGTTCCAAAGAGAATCGCAAAGTCCTTAAGCAGTGTGACGAGCACATTGGTGTACATATCGTTCAGCGTTTCAGTGTCATTCGTAACACGCGTCACAAGCCGGCCGATCGGGTTCTTGTCAAAGTAGGACAGCGGCATTTTCTGCAGATGTGTGAATAACAGCTGACGGATATTGTATATGATACTCTGCCCGACATAGCTGAGTACATATATCTGCAGGAGATTGAACACAAAGCCTGCCACCACAAGTCCTATAAAATAGAAACCCATTCTGTTCAGGGACTGTACATCATTCTTTTTGATGAACTGGTCGATTGTAATTCCCATGAGATAAGGTCTTGCCAGATCCACCAGCGTTGATGCAATCAACAGCAGGACTGCCAATGCAAATAAGCGCCAATATCGGGCGGCAAACTTCAAAAGCCGCTTCATCAGCTTTGAATCATAGGCTTTTACTTCAAGTTCTTCTTCCTGGCTATTGCTGTTTTCGTCGGACATCTCTATTCAGCCCCCTCTATCTCTTGTGTGAGAAGCTGCCTGTCATACAGTTCGCTGTAGTAGCCGCCCAGCTCAAGCAGCGACTCATGTGTGCCGCGTTCGATGATATTACCGTCACCCAGTACGATGATTTCATCGGCATCCTTGACCGCGGAAACTCTGTGCGAAACGATGATGCTTGTACGCTGCTTCATGATTACTTTCAAATCCCTGAGGATTTCCTCCTCGGTGTTTGCGTCGACTGCAGACAAACAATCGTCGAGGATCAGTATCGAAGGGGATCCCAGAATTGCCCTCGCAATCGCGACACGCTGCTTCTGCCCCCCGGACAGCGTAACGCCGCGCTCGCCGACAAGTGTACCGAATTTGCCCGGGAATTCCATGATGCTGTCATATATTCTTGCCGTTTTCGAAGCATTTTCTATGTCCTGAGCACTGCTTTCCCGGTAGAAATCAATATTGTCACCGATGGAAGCGGTGAAAAGAAAGGTTTCCTGGGGCACACAGCCGATGCTGGTCCTTAGCTGTGCCAGCGGAATCCGGTTGATATCCTTTCCATCGATGATCAGT
>JAEWQC010000272.1 GCA_023399355.1 Bacillota bacterium
TGGAAGCATCTCTTGACACGAATGTAATAATCCATCTGTATAAAGTAAATCTCCAGTGCGTTTTATTTAAGAGGTTTCGAAAGTTAAAGGTATATGAGTTTATTCGAAATCATGAAATGAATAATCATGCAGAGAATGAAATAATTGATTTGTTTGATAAGGATGTTGAAGCTGGCAGAATAGAGTTGATTACGGATGAATATCTTAAAAGCATAGGAATGTATCAAGTGTTTTTGCAGCATGTTAAAGAGCATAGAATTCTCTTTGATGGCGGAGATCTTGGTGAGGTTTATGCCATCGCAATGGCAAAAACTCTTGGTTGTATTTGTCTTGTAACCGATGACATAAAAGAACGTGGCCCCCATTATACACTTATGAGAATACCGGATTCAGATGTTATTCCGTTTACATTTTTTGAAGTTTTATTTTTAAATTACTTGGAAGGAAAAATGTCAGAAAAGGAATTAACAGATGCATTCAGTTCAGTATGTACACTATCGGGCTTGGTTTGGGATGCCCGATCCAAATTGAAAGGTTTTATTAAGCGTTTTTGGAAAGATCCATTTAGCGAAAGTGAAAAAATGTGGATGAGCAGATTTTGTAGAGATAACAGCATTGACGCAAAGGCATGTATCCAAAAATTATGGGATTACATAAACAAATAGCAGCAAGATAGTCTTCGTTAAAACGGAGGCTTTTTCAATTAGGAGAGATATGTTGGAATGAAATTGATTGATGAATATTTAACTGTTTTGGAGGAACCCATAAAAGAATAGGTCACTCTGATGGTAAACTTCATGCATGAAGTTTTCATGAAGTTGAAGAAACCTTCGAAAACAAAATGCCGACCTATAAGGGTGACGGATATTTTATTGTAGTTGCTGCACAGAAAAATTATTTTTCCTTGGCTCGTTTGTACCCTGCCGCCAAGGGGATACCAGAGGGGTACTGCATCTTTTTTGTACACTCAAGCCATGTGGAAGCCGCAGTCCTGTTGCAACGTCAGAAACCCTGACGTTGCAAGGCTTAACGGGATTGTGGCAAAAAATATGCTTTGGCGTGAGTGAATTCCCTCACGTCTTTTATTTTTGGTAGAATATTAATGGGTGTCTCATTTTATATAGATGTGAAGGACAATGAAAAATGTAAGGATTATACCCGCTAAACCGAAAGAGAATAAAAAGCTAAGGGTCGCAGCCTATTGCCGGGTCAGCACCTCCGGGCCGGAGCAGATGCACAGCCTTGAGATTCAGATAAGTGCGTACAAGAAAATGATAAAAGGTAATCCCAACTGGCTGTTTGCCGGTATTTATTATGATATTGAAAGCGGGCTTCGCCGAAACGGCAGAAAAAGCCTGAATAAGCTACTCAAAAAAGCGGCTGAAGGCAAAATTGATTACATCATCACGAAGTCAATCAGCAGGGTGTCGAGAGATACACTGGAGATTTTACAGATTATAAGATTTTTAAGAGAGCGAGGAATCAATATGCATTTTGAAAATGAGAAGCTGGACTCAATTGAGGCGGATAAAGAATTCGAGATTACGCTAAGGGGTATGCTGGTACAGGACGAGAGCCGGAATATCAGCGAGAATATTCAATGGGGAATTCAGCGCAAGTTTGAAAAGGGCGAGATTTACACGAAATATAAGAATTTCATGGGATACACTTGCGTTGATGGCGAGATTGTTATAGTACCGGAGCAGGCAGAGGTTGTCAGAAAGATATTTGACTTACATTTACAAGGCCTGACGTTGGGACAAATTAAGGCCTATCTGGAAGTCCAAGGGATTAAGACTGTAACGGGTAAGGACATCTGGGATACAAAAACAATCCAGAGGATGTTGACCAACGAGAAATATAAAGGCGATACAATGCTCCAAAAGACCTTCAGTGAGGATTTTATGGCTGGTAAGAAAAGAAGAAATGATGGGCAGCGAAACATGTATTATGTGAAGGACAGTCATCCGGCCATTGTCTCTGCCGAAATATTCGATAAAGTACAAGAAGAAATGGCAAAGCGTTCAAGGCTTGTTAGCAATGAGGATGGCACTATAGAAGTCAACGGAAGCAAATATAATGGTAAATATATTTTTGGAAATCTGCTTGTGTGTGGCGATTGCGCTGCATCGTATCGGAGAAGGACGGAAAGAGGTAAAGTGGTCTGGCGCTGTGCGACTAGGATTGAGAAAGGCAAAGATGCCTGCGCCCACTCCCCAACTCTGGATGAAGCATGGGTACAGGGCACCCTAGGCGAGGCTGTTTGCCAGGGTGGAGCTTATGATGAAGGTGTTGTTAAAAATAGAGTTGATCGTATTCTCGTGTTTTGCAAAAATATAGAGATCCACTGCAAAGGAGAAAGCAAGTTTAGCGTCGATATTTATAAACGATAAAAACAGAATTATTAATGTTTTATAACTTGAAATCGTTTGTTAATATTAGATATTTACGAAATTTTAGTAAATATGATTGATTTATATAAAATAGTGGGTATACTAGATAGTATAAGCAAACTATCTCGGAGGTAATTTTATGTTATTGATGTTTAAGGTAAAGAACTACACCTCTTTTAAAAATGAATCTATTTTGGATATGAGGGCAACGGCCTATGTACAGCACCCTTCTCATGTTATACCCATTAATGATAAAACCGGCTTACTGAAAACCACCGCTCTTTATGGAGCGAATGCTTCTGGTAAATCTAATTTAATCTCAGCCATGTTCTTTTTTGAACAATATATATTCTCACAGTTTATTAACAAAAAAGATAATGAGGATTTTGAATCCAGTGAAATAGGTATGAAGATGAAGTTGGAACCGTTTACCCTTTCAAATGACAGTGGCGAAGCATCTGAGTTTGATATCATCTTTTTGCGTAATGATAGGCAGATACAGTATGGCTTTGAATGCACCCCAAAAGAGGTTCTAAACGAGTGGTTATTCATTGATGATAAGAAAGTCTTTGAACGCACTGGTACTGACCTTTCCTTTGGTAGCAACTATCAAAAAATATTGAATGCTTATAAAAAGCTGCCTACTGAAAGGCTTTATATTGCCGTACTGGAATACTTTCTCGATGAAGAAGCCAAGAAAGCCGTACTCGGAGATTTTATTTCCTTTTTTAGTGAAGAATATAATGTGTTCACCGAAATTCTCTTTGAATCCACAGTAAAGGGATTAGCTGGTAGTGTTGGCCTATCTAAGAAATTGGTGAGTAGTAAGGCATATAGAGAAAAGGTGGAGAATTATCTTCGATTAATTGATGTAGGTGTTAAACGCCTCGATGTACAGACTGAGACAATCCTCAACGAACGTACTGGAAAGAAAGAAAAAGAAAAAGTTGTTCGAACGGTACATGATATTTATGACGAAACAGGAAATGTGGTTGGTGAAAAGCTCTTTGATTTGCGACAGGAATCTACCGGCACTCTCCGCTTCCTTGCTTATATTCAAAACATCATTGAAATGATTTCAAGGGGCGGTGTGTTCATTGTGGATGAAATGTCCGCAAGGCTACATCCTCTGCTGACCAAACTTATTGTTGATATCTTTTGCTCCAGCCAGAATAAAAAGGCACAGTTAATTTTTACTACTCACGACATCTCTTTGCTGAACTATAACCAATTTCGGCGTGATGAGGTGGTATTTGTCGATAAAAATGAGCGTGGAGAATCTACACTCTATGCCCTCTCTGATTTAAAAGTGCGCGAAGATGCCACATTTAGTAAGGACTATCTGCAAGGAAAGTATGGTGCTATCCCCATCTTTAATTATGATGAAATTATAGGTGGTGAATTGGATGGGTAGAACACAATTATCACCACAACGTCTATCGGAAACCAAGAAAACCAATATTGGACACATTATTATTTTCTGCGAAGGAAAAACCGAAAAATTTTACTTTGACTACTTTGCAGAGATTATCAAAAAAAATAAATATAGCGAAGTTGAGGTAGTTTTAGAAACCGCTAATGGTAACGCACAGACTGTTTTGAATTATGCCAATAGTTTTATGGCTGATGACGAACACAACCATAAATATAGCACTTATGGTAAGTATCTGGCGTTTGACTGCGATGCTCCGCCGAACATCCAGTCTGTGATATTGGCAGCAAAAGATTATGAACTGCTGATTTCAAATTATCTGTTTGAAACATGGCTGTTGATGCACTTTGAAGAGGTTAACGTAAAACTCACCAAACGTCAAACCTATCATCACTTATCAGAATACCTAAATGGTGCTTATCTAAAAGGGCATAAAGGTAAAACTCGCGAAATTATTCAGAATGGTGAGATTGAAAAAGCAATTGATAATGCCAAAATTCTTGAGCTACAATATTCTGCCGAGGAGAAAGATGTGTTTACGAGTATTAAGGATATGAATCCATATACAAATATCTATAAGCTGATTGAGCAGTTTATGGTTGAAATTTCATGAAACTAAAATATAAGGAGAATGCATGAAGCTTATTGAATTTATTGAGCAAGTGGACTTAAACAGCAAAAGTGAATTGAGGCGTGCGATGCTTTTATGCTTTTTTAATTACAAGGAAACCCAATGCTGCTTTTTTACAATGTCAGATGTTTCAGAGTTAATGGAACATAGTGGATATTGTCGTCCCAATACTTCTCGCCTAAAAGAAAAACTGATAAAGGGCAAGAGTAAAGTCATGTTAGTATCCAAAATTAATAAAGGCGCAGCTTCATATTTCACTGGGAGAAGAACAAATTCAACACCTCATCACACGGACAGACTGCTTGCTTTAACATTGCAAGTGCAGAATCCGGGGATGGAGACAGTGCATTTTTACGGCATTTGAATCCAATAGTCCTTTTGTCAATAGATGTTCTTGCGGGATTGATAAGAGCCTTTGGGTTA
>JAEWQC010000159.1 GCA_023399355.1 Bacillota bacterium
TCAATAGGGTGTTCCAATATCAGAAATTCCTTCATCAGGTCATAACCGCTTTGAATTTCATAATCGCCCAATTTGATATTCTTGTCATCCACTGGCATTCCGTAGTCTTCATGGATCCTCATATATCCCTTTAGGCGTTCCTGTGCCGTATAGATGTGCATTGGACCGCAAATGATGCCGATTTCCTTGTTACCCCGTATAACAAGCTGTTCTACCGCGTTATACGAAGCATTCATATTATCGACAAGCACTACGTCGCATACCTTGTTTTGTGTGGGCCTGTCTATTAATACGATAGGGATTTCATTTTCTACGGCATTTTGTATTCTATCTTCTGTTAAACCAAGAGGCATAATAATTAAACCATCTATGTTCTTGCCCATAAGAAAATCGAACTTGATGTTTTCCAGCCGGATATCCTGGTGGTAGTTGCAGATGATCGTACTATAGCCGTTTTGAAGCAAAATATGCTCAATATGGGAAACGATACTTGTAGCAAAGATGTTTTCCAGACTGGGAATCAGCACGCCGACCGTCATGGTTTTGTTAGTTTTTAGCCCCCTGGCCATGGAGTTCACTTTAAAATCCAGTATTTTAATCGCTTCTTTTATTCTGACCCTGTTTTGTTCTTTTACGCTTATCCCGTTAATGTACTTGGAAATTGTGGCAGTTGATACGCCGGCCAATTTAGCCACATCTTTGATTGTTGAAGCGATTTTGAACATCTCCAATCTCTAAACGATCTATACTATTCATTCTAACAAAAACAAAAGCATTGTCAATGTTAAATGGCCGGCATGAATAGGATAAATCATGCCTTAACAATATGAAACTTAATGTTGTATGGAATAAGCTCCAACATATTAAATAACAATAAGTAACAGTTAAAAAAAATATTACCACTTGTACTATGTGTTGAATATGTCCAGTATGATATAATTAAATCGTAAAATATAACGTTTAATGAAATGAGCTATCTACATAAAATAACGATTAAGGTTGGTTGGGGGCTTAACGATAATATGAGTTGACAGGAGGCATTATGATGGAAACTTTAAAAGCAATTCATGAGAAAGTCCATTTCGAAAATGAGTCCCTTATTTTGTTCTATGATAAAACCTATTACCAAAGCTATCCTCTTCATTGGCATAATGCCATTGAAATTATCATGCCTCTAAATAATGCTTATACGGTAATGTGCGATAATACCACTTACCAGCTCAGGCAGGGAGATATCCTTGTCATCCAGCCGAATGTTCCGCATCAGATGCCGGCCTCCTGCTGCCGCCGGTTCATATGTCTTGCTTCTTTGCAGCCCATCTGCTCCCAAAAGATGTACGATTCCGTACATACGCTGTTTCCCTCGGCACTTCTGCTCACTCCGGAAAAAGATCAGGATCTTTATGAAAAGGTCCGGGATTTACTTTATACGATCTATACCGAGTATCAAAACTTCAGCAGGACAGCTGAACTGACCATGTATATCAGTATTTTGCAAATATTGGCCCTGATTAGTAAAACCAGCATACAGAAGGAGGAAGTCACAATGGAATCGCATATACATACAGGGGATTTCCGTTCCATTTGCGAGTATATCAATGCACATTACATGGAAAAACTGACTCTGGAAGAAATGGCAAGGATCAGTGGCTTTAGCAGATACCATTTTGACCGGTTGTTCAAAAGGTATACGAATGAAACCTTCTATCAATATCTGAACAAGATCCGAATCAAGAATGTAGTGATGCTCCTTGCAGACGACACGTTTTCCATTACGGAGGTAGCATTCAAATCCGGCTTTACCACAATATCTTCATTCATCCGGATGTTCCGGATTCATCACAACTGCACTCCTTCTGAATTTCGAAGCATGTATCAAAAAAATAATTTTCATGAAAAGCATGCGAATTAGTGGATAAAGTAACCGATACCGCATCTTTGATATCATTATGAAGCAGCAAGAATTAGTAACTAGTCAGCAAGAATTGAGTAGATGACATTTCCCGTATGTTCTAAAGTAATATTAGTGCATATATGTTAATAATATCAAAAATACCAATATAAAAAGTGAAGGTGACAAGATGCAAATTCTTGGAAAAAGCAGGAAAGCCGAATCCGTAAAGAAGTTTTTATATATCTTGCCGTTTATGCTTATCCTTGCAGCCTTTGCATATTATCCGTTATACGGTTGGATTTATGCATTCTTTGACTATATGCCGCCGATCCCTCTATCCAAATCGCCGTTTGTCGGCTTTATGTGGTTCCATGACATGGTTGCAAACCCTGTAAAGATTGAACAACTGCTTCAGGTAATCAAGAATACTTTCGGAATCAGCGGACTGGCTATCCTATTCTCCTGGCTTCCCATGGTTTTTGCCATATTCCTGAATGAAATCAGGAGCGTACGTTTCCGCAAACTGGTTCAGACGGTTACTACTCTTCCGAACTTCATCAGCTGGATATTGGTATATTCCCTCGCATTCTCCATGTTCTCCAGTGAAGGCATGGCAAACTCCCTGCTGAAGAGTTTGGGGCTCATCTCTTCTCCTGTTTTGTTCCTGCAATCCTCCCGGCACGTTTGGTTTACGATGTGGATGTGGCTGACATGGAAGTCATTGGGCTGGGCCGCCATCATGTATATAGCCGCGATGTCGGGTATTGATGAGGCCCTGTATGAAGCTGCCCGTGTCGATGGAGCTACAAGAATGCAGGTAATTCGGCATATTACAATCCCAAGTTTGCTGCCCACCTATTTTGTTTTGTTGATGCTGCAGATTGCAAGCTTCCTTGGTACCGGCGGTGTCGGTAACAATGGCATGGAGCAGTATTATGTATTCCAAAATGCTTTTAACAAGGATACCATACAGGTGCTGGATCTATACGTATTCAACCTGGCAACGTTGGGCGGCAGCTATTCTGTTTCCGTTGCCATCAGTATGCTCAAGAGTATTGTCAGTGTTATACTTCTTTTTTCAGTAAACGGACTATCAAAATTGGTTAGAGGAGAAAGCATTATATGAGCAGTAAAACAGCAGGTCCGATACAAAATGTTAAAGTGCCGGAAAGCGCTCCTCCAAAAAAGCTCCGGATACGGAATACCGCTTCGGATAATATGATCAGTGTTTTGACCTATGCTGCGTTTGGTTTGTTTGCTCTTCTATGCACGTATCCTTTTTATTTTATTTTTATTAATACCATAAGTGCAAACGATATCAGTGCCAATGGCAATATAATATTTCTGCCGCAAAAAATACATTTTCATAACTATGCTGATGTATTCAAAATAAAGGGACTTTGGGATGCTACCATGATATCCATTGGAAGAACAACGATCGGAACACTGCTGACGGTGGGCGTATCCGCCTTTTTAGGGTTCATGTTCTCCCAGGAGGATATGTGGGGCAGAAAATTCTGGTACAGGTTCACAATTATTACGATGTATTTCAATGCCGGAATTATTCCGTGGTATCTTACAATGCAATCCATGCACCTGACAAACAATTTTCTGGGTTATATCCTGCCTACGGTTGTATCTCCATTTTTCATCATTCTTGTAAAAACCTTTGTGGAATCGACACCGAAAGAACTGCAGAATGCAGCTGAGATCGACGGAGCCGGGACGATTTCCTTCTTTATGAAGATCATGCTGCCCATCATCCAGCCCATATTGGCTACGGTTGCCATATTTGCCGCAGTGTATCAGTGGAATGCCTTCCAGGATACCTTGCTGCTGGTTACCGACAATAAACTGTTCAGTTTGCAGTTTATCCTGTACCAGTATATCAATCAGGCCAGTTCCCTTTCTTCCATGATCAACCTGCAAAATGCCGGATCAATGGCCATGGCAAGCCTGGCACGAAAGCAGACCACTGTCTCCGTTCGTATGACGGTATCCATTATTGTTGTCGCACCGATTCTACTGATTTATCCAATTTTCCAAAGATTTTTTGTGAAAGGGATTATGATCGGCGCTGTAAAAGGATAAGCGCGTCGTTGTAATAAACTAATATTAAAGGAGGATTCGAAATGCATCAAAGAGAAGTAAAAAGGGCAATGTTGTTAATAATTGCCGGATTGTTCATGTTGTCGGCAGTATTGACAGGCTGCGGAACCACAGCGGACAACGCGGCAGCAGCACCTGTGCCTTCAGCAACCGGGGCGGCTGGCACGACGGCAGAACCGTCACCTGCCGTGAGTGCGATCAGTCATGATACGGAACTGACACTCGACGTCTACGATAACTCAGCTAACTACCAGGGTGAGCAAACGGGCTGGTACGCGCAAATTCTTAAAGAGAAGTTCAATCTTAAATTGAACATTCTTGCTCCCCAGGTAGCCGGTGATGCTTTATACAAGACAAGATCGGCATCGGGAAATCTCGGAGATATCTGCATCATCGACAACAGCCAGTTGGAGGAATGCATCCCGGCCGGTCTGGTAGCGGATATGACGGATTTACTTAAAAAGACCACCTATTTGTCGAAGTACATCGACAAACATTATAAACCATTCAATGCTGCTTTTGAAAAAGCGAATCCGGAGGGAAAGATTTACGGATTACCGACACAAATGGCGGATACCTCGCCGACTCAATTCTCGGAAGAGCTTGCTTATTCAAGCCCGATTATGCCATGGGATTATTATAAGGGAATAGGCGCACCCGAAATTAAAAATCTGAACGACCTCATGAATGTTCTGGATCAGATGCACAAGAAATATCCCAAGACTCCGGACGGAAAGACGATCGTTCCGATCACTCTTTGGAAAGACTGGGATACGTGGGAAATGGAAAACGTTCGCTGGCTGTGCAACTGGTATGGTTACCAGCAGCCGGAAGGCACCGGTTCCGTTCTGTTGGGCACAAAGGGTGATGTTGTTCCCTTCTCCGATGATAACGGAATGTACAAGAAGATCCTGAAGTTCTACTTTGACGCAAACCAGAAAGGCCTGGTAGATCCGGACTCCGCAGCGCAGGATTGGAACAAGGTTAATGAAAAGCTGACCAACAAGCAGGTTCTGCTCCTGTGGTATTCCTGGCAGAGAGGCTTCTACAATACGATTGCAAGAGGAAAGAACGAAGACGGTAATGTTTTCATACCGATCGGAGATACTCATATTATGCAGGAAAGCGACTCCTATTTTGGCAGCGGCAGAGTATTCAGCCTCGGTTCCAAAGCCAAGGATGTACCCAGGATCATGGAATTCCTGGATTGGTATGCATCTCCTGAAGGTATAAACTTCACTGTTAACGGTCTGGAAGGCTTCAACTATGAGAAGACGGCGGACGGCAAGATGAAATTTACTGAAGCCGGAATGACCGCTTTCCAGAATAATACGCCCGTACCGGCGGAATACGGCGGCGGCGGATATCAGGACGGCCAGTGCAAGATCAATGTTTGGCTTCTGCACGATATGAACATAGACCCTGCTACTGGTGAACCTTATAATAGCAATTACTGGAGTACCACGATTGAATCGAACAAGACGGCGCTGACCCTTGCCTGGCAGGCAAAATATCAGGCGAAGAATCCAATGGACTATCTTGTGAAACACAAGATGGTTGAAGTCGTGCCAAGTATCAACACAAGCCTTGGAACAGATACTTCGGACATCAAGAACAAGCGCAGCCAGTGCTCTGAAATCATAAAGAACACTTCCTGGAAGATGATATTCTCAAAGAACGAAGCTGACTTCAACAGCCTGTGGAGCAAGATGCAATCCGATCTGGATGGCCTTGGCTACAAAGATGTAGTTGCGGTAGACACGGAAAGATGCAACAAGATCGTAAAAATGCGTAACGATGCAATGGCTGCCGCCAAGTAATATGAACCGGATAGCCTGCTTAAAAGGGATGTGTATTGATCATACATATCCCTTATTTTCAAGCAAATATCTTATGAAATATCCTTTTGTGTACTATGGAATTGACCAGGGAGAGTTCTATGGGATAAAATAAATGAGAATAACCGGATTACAATGATTCTGTTTCCGGATGGAATCAATCCCGGGAGCACATCTTCATGGAGTGTACCCGGGACAGTATGAAGGGCGTTCTGTTTAGTTGAAAGGAGATCATAATGAAGGATTACAGCTATTTGCGAGGGTTTAATTATACACAGGGGAATGTGTGGACGGACACCGATTTTTGGGAGGAATACAATCATAATATCACAGACCGTGAAATGGGATATGCCGAACGGCTTCGCCTCAACAGTGTACGGGTTTTTCTTACATACTCCTCCTATAAGAAGAATCCGGTCCGTTTCCTTGACAATGTGAAGGATTTTGTACAAACCGCCTGGAAACACGGAATATCATCGACGCCGATTATTTATCATGGTTTCCGGTTCCTGCCCGGGGATTATGAACCGGTCATACACCGGGAAAATCAACCCAGCCCTTTGCCTGAAACAATTCTTGACAGGAACTGCTGGGTATTGGGTGAAAAGTATTTTGACGATCTGCTTGGCGCGATCGGCAATGAACCCGGTCTGCTTTTCTGGGACATCTCAAATGAACCCGGTTACCATGATGAATGGGTCACATGGTATGACGCGGAACCGGAATACTACCATACCTTCCGGAGCGAACCCGACATGGAGGTTCTGCGTTCCAATCAGGAATCGGTATGGGAAATTGTCCGCCATTTTTGCAGGTATGTCAAGGGGAAAGATCCAAAACACGACATCGGTGTCGGAAACATCTACATATTTGAGTTTGAACCCAGCAGGACGGCTGATCTGGTCGACATCATCCTGTTTCATGATTATTCTTCAACGCGGGGACGCATGCGCAGAATATATGACATGGCAAAGGCACTGGGGAAAAAGTACGGGAAACCGGTCGTCAATAATGAAACTTGCTGTCTCTGCCGGGCAAATCCCTATGATATGACGTTGGAGATGCTGGAGGAATACGGGTTCGGGTGGTACCTCTTCGAACTCATGATCGGAAATGACGGATGGAATCGTGTCCACGGCATCGTCTATCCCGACGGTACAATCAGGGATCCATCCATTGTGGCCGCTTTGTCCGGGTTTTTCCGCAACCGGGGCGAAACGATCCTCCGGTCGGACGTCAATCAGGAGAATCATGTTATGGATCTTATCCGGCGCGTCAATCTGATGATGGCCGATACCCGCAGGAATAACCGTATGGATCACAGCAAGGATGCCGCAGAGGCACTTGAACTGTGCGAATATGCCGCCAATCTTCTGGAGGCTGGCGAACTGATTCCGATGGCAGTTCCGCCGACGGCTAAAGTTGCGGCGTACCGTCGTCAAGCAGATCCCGACGTGGAGGAGATCAAGGACTGGCTTTATGATCTGGTGGAGCTCCTGAAAAAAGCATGTCACATCGTATAATGGCTAAATTGTTTTAACGTGTCTCCGATATGCGGAGGGGCTATGCTGCTTAAAATACGATGATTAGTGGAATAAACCGAATCAGATCATACGATATAACAATGGAGGAAGCTACATGAAACTGGTATGTGGCAACTATACCCTGAAATTCAAGGATGGCGGTCTGGAGGTTGAAAAAGACAGGAAGCTGTTATATTTCAATAAACGTCCGATGTCTGTGACAGTAAAGACTGTATTGGCCGTCAGTGAGTTTTATGAAAGTGCTTACAGTGACATTGCTGTTTCTGGAGATCAAATCATCTCTAAAGGCATTCTGACTAGTCCTTCCGGCTCCGAATTTTCCTTTTCGGACATCTATGAAACTACCGGAACGGGATTCAAGGTGTGTCAGAATGTCAAGATTCTGAAGGCGGGGGATGATCTTGGATTTTCCACCAGGATCTCTTTTGTGACGACAGAATCGGAGGATCCACATGATTACAACTGTTTTGCGCCCGGCGTCTGGTACAGGCAGAATGAATTTGCACCTGATTACTCCATTGGAAAAGACCTGGACTGCGAATATTTCTGGAGGCTTGAAACCTGCTGTGCCCTGCCTTTGTTTGCAATGCAGAATATAGCATCAGGGGAAACCGCAGCTCTTTCACGCTGGGCTTCTGACGTAACCATGCGAGATCATGACATCATGCAGTCCGAAAACAACGTGGATCCCCAATTTACCATTGGAGCCATCGGCATGAGCAGACCTGAAAACAGGACTCTGAACTATATGTATTATGGGTTTGCCGTACGCAAGGAAATCGGGACAAAGACCGATGGGCTGTCCATTGATTATGTATATCCCGGCTGCGATGGTCAGATGCCCGGAAGAAATCATTATGACGGTTTGGACTTCAACAACAAGGTCAAAACCTTTCAACGCCTCAACCACCCGGTAAAGGACGGCTTTGAGCAAAATTACGCCGTGGCTGTGAATTTCGGCCATTACGGCAGCTACCAGCCGATGATGAGAGATCTCTGGCGTATAACCTACGACCGGCTGCGTGACGAATTATTCGAGGTAGATAACAAGCTCCATTTCCACAATTGCATGAAAATACTCAACAAGTATACGAGGCAATACGGCGATTCGTACGGTTTGCCCTTTGCCTGCCAGCTGCCCGACATGGATATCTCCAGTGTGTCCTTCCAGTTTGGCTTTGTAGGGCAGCAACCCGGTATAGGTTATCAGTTGCTGCGATACGGAGACAAGGAAAATGTGCCCGAAGCCTATGAAAAAGGCGTGAAGGTCATTGATTTCTGGGTGAAGACGGCAATGACCGAATCCGGCCTGCCGCAGATGTGCTACAATCCCAATATCAAGGGGTTCGAGCCGTATCCCCATTACATCCGGATGCTTGCTGACGGCATCGAAGCCATTCTGGACGCCTGGCTATATCTTCGCAAGAAGGGTGACGAACGGCCGGCCTGGCTGGAATTCTGCAGAAAGACCGCCGATTGGCTTGTGAATATCCAGAACAATGACGGTAGTTTTTACCGCGCATACAATACCGGCAGCTCCGTCCGCATGGACTCAAAGTCCAACACGCCCAGTGTGATCCGTTTCCTGGTACAGTTCTATCTGGTGTCGGGAGATGAAAGATACAAAACCGCGGCGATTGAGGCAGGGGAATGGTCCTATGATAATGCTTACCTGAACATGGAATACCGGGGCGGTACCTGCGACAACATGGACATTCAGGATAAAGAGGCCGGCATCTATGCCCTGTTCGGCTTTCTGGCCCTATATGATCTGACGGGCGGGGAAAAATGGCTTCAAGGCGCCATTGGAGCCGCAGACTATACCGAAACCTGGACTTATGCATGGAGATTCCCGGTACATACTCCTTGGCCGAAGCATCCGTTCAACAAGTATTCCATCAGCGGACAGAGCATCGTTACCATTGGCGGTGGAGCCGATGTATATATGGCCGCCTGTGCATATACCTATTATAGGCTGTATGTGATTACAGGCGATGAGCATTATCTCGATTTTGCCGAGTTCATCCATAAAAATACCCGACAGTCCAATGACGTAGACGGCAGCATCGGATACATCATGCCCGGCTTGGGTCACGAAAGCGGTAACTTTTCCGGCCAGACCCTGCAAAGTCAATACCACTGGCTGCCCTGGTGCACCTATGTGGAAGTCGACCCTTCAGCGAGGCTTTATGATACTTTCGGAGGGTATGAGATTGCGGATGTACAAAGACTCAGCCTGGAGGAACGGGCCGGAAGAAACAGAATATATGACACATTTGCCTGACGGAGGCGGATGATATAATTTATAAATATATGGAAATTTTGCAAGTCAGAATTGCTCTTTTTCATCATATCCCAGTCTTAGGCTGGATCACAAATGATCAATGCTGGAATCAGCTGCATTTAATTGGAGTAACAAAATTCTAATTTTAGTTGCATGATCGGAGACATACCATGTCCACAAATTATAAAAACAAGAAAATCAAATCCTTATTCAAAAACCGGGACAAGGCTGATTACCTGATTGTTTCTGCTGGAATAAGCCTGGCATACTTTGGGATCAGTTTCCTTTGGATTCTGTTCTCAGACAGAATTACCAGCCACCTGAGTAATGACAAAGAAATGATCACCCTTATAAGTACTTACAAAGGGTGGTGTTATATTACGATAGTCGCAGTTATACTGTTCCTGCTGCTTAGAAATGCGTTGAAAAAGGTCGGTCAGGCAAAAAACGAATTGCTCAAAAGCTATGAAGAATTGACGGCAACCCATGAAGAACTTACTGCATCCGAAGAAGAACTGAAACAGCAGTTTGACGAACTGAAGGAATACAGTGAAAAAATCAGGACCAGCGAGGACAGATTAAACCGGGCACAATCAATTGCACACGTCGGAAACTGGGAACTGGATCTGCAAAACAAACTCATGTGGGCATCCGAAGAAGCGTTTCATCTTTACGGAATACCATACCAATCGCTGACGATTCCACTGCAATCGGCCCAGGACATTGTTCACCCGGATGACCGTATTTTCATGGATCAGACTTTGAAAAACCTCATTGAAAAAAAAGAATTCTACAATGTGGAATACAGAATTATCCGCCCGGTTGATCAGACAGTACGAATCATCCACTCGGTCGCCGAGCTTGAATCTGATAGCTCGGGTAAGCCTTACAAGGTTCTGGGCGTCATAGAGGATATTACTGAAGATAAAAAGACCAGGGAGATACAGGAAAAATACGGACTGCTGTCCGATTGTTCGAGAGATGTTATATTGTTTATTCAGTGCGACGGCAAAATCGTGGACTGCAACCATGCCGCTGCGGATGCATACGGCTATTCTCACGATGAGCTTGTACAGAAAAATATCCGGGATCTGAGGCACCCTGATACATTATCCGTTCTTGATGCACAATTACAGTTGTCAATGAATGAGGGTCATATTTTTGAAACAATCCATGTCAGGAAGGACGGAACGTTCATTCCTGTTGAAGTCAGTTCACAAATGACCGTACTGGGTGGCAAGCCTATAATCATAAGCGTTGTCCGTGACAATACGGACAGAAAAAGGTCGGAAAATCAATTGCGGGAAAGCGAACAGAAATTCAGGGAAATCGCAGAGACTATCGATGAAGTTTTTTGGGTCATGGAAGCCGACAAGATCGTCTATATAAGCCCTGCTTATGAAAAAGTCTGGGGCGAATCCGCCGGGGATCTTTTTAAAAGCAGAGTCAAGTTCCTGACCAGTATTTATGATGAAGACCGGGCAACGGTGATTGAAACCTTTAAAAATGGAATGAAGCTATCACTGGAATCCAACGTTCTGCAGTACCGGATCAAGAGGCCTGATGGTGAAATAAGATGGATTTCATCCAAAAGTTTTCCTGTCAGGGACCGCGATGGGAATGTCATTCGCAGTATCGGAGCCACCCAGGATATTACGATGTTGAAAAAATATGAAGAATCAATGATTGCAGCTAAAGAGCAGGCGGAATCGGCCAATCTGGCGAAAAGCATGTTTCTGGCAAATATGAGTCACGAAATCCGGACGCCGATGAACGGGATGCTTGGGATGATCCAATTGGCACAGATGTCCAGTTCCAAGGGAGAGAGCGATGAATGCCTGGCCCTGGCAAAAAAATCCGCGGATGCGTTATTGACAATAATTAATGATATTCTTGACTATTCTAAAATTGAAGCGGGCAAGATGGAGATCGAGCGCACCCCCTTCAGTGTAAGCCGCATCATTCAAGATGTATTTGCCTTATTCAGTGCAAACATAAAGGAAAGGGATATTCAATTTCTGATGGACATTGATGAGGATATTCCTCCCATGCTTCTGGGCGATTCCGTCAGAATCAGACAGGTTCTGTCCAATTTGATAGGAAATGCCGTGAAATTCACCAACAGGGGGTTCATTAAAGTTACCGTCCGGACAGAGAAGAAGGCGGAGAAAAAACCAATGCTGAAAATATCCGTAGAAGATACCGGGATTGGAATCTCCAGCGATAAGCTGGAATTATTGTTCAAGAGCTTTAGCCAGATTAATTCATCCTATACCAAAAAATATGCGGGGACCGGTTTGGGACTTGCTATTTCCAAAGGCCTGGTCACGCGGATGGAAGGCGAAATCGGAGTAGAAAGTGTTGTTGACGTCGGCAGCAAATTCTACTTCACTATTCCATTGGCCTCAGACTCTGTTGAGGATACAAAGGATACCGCTTCAGCATTCTCCGGTTATAAAACGGAGACAAACACGTTAACTGTTTTGCTTGTTGAAGATGATGTTACCAATCAAATGGTGGTTTCAAAATTCCTTCAGAAGCTGGGTTATCTTATAACCATTGCTGAGAATGGGATACGTGCAGTTGAGGAATATAGAAAACAGATTTTTGATATCGTATTAATGGATATTCAGATGCCTTTTATGGATGGATTTGAGGCGACAAGCATCATACGCGGCATGGAAACTGAACAGGGGAAGCAGATGCCAATCATCGCATTGACCGCTTTTGCCATGAAGAACGACAGGGAGAAATGCCTGGCTGCGGGAATGAATGATTACCTGTCAAAGCCTGTTGACCTGGAGCAACTCCAGGAAGTGATCCGTAAATGGACTGAGGGAAAATAAAGATCGCATAATTCTATACACAAGTCCTTCTATTAGTGGTATAATGAGATGATTACAAAAATAGGAAGATTATGCTTCTCGTTTCAGATGAGAACGATGAGTGGGTTGCTTTGAGTAATTCACTTCTTTATTTTATAATCGTCACAAATAGTAAATAATATTTATGGAGGTGTTTTGTATTAGAAAAAATGATCAGCCAATGAACGAGGATATCAGGGACAAAGAAGTAAGGCTTATCGATGCAGACGGGGAAATGCTTGGCGTCATGCCAATTAAGGCTGCGTTGGATCTGGCGGTTTCAAAAAACCTGGACCTTGTCAAGATTGTGCCGAATGCAGCTCCGCCGGTTTGCAAAATTATGGATTACGGCAAAAGCATGTTTGAAAAGAACAAGAAGGAAAAAGAAGTCAAGAAGAATCAGAAGGTTGTTTCAATCAAGGAAGTCAGGTTGTCTGCAAAAATCGAAGAACACGATTTTGAGTTCAAATCTAAAAATGCAATCAAGTTTTTGCAGGATGGCGATAAAGTCAAAGTCAGCATCAGATTTCGAGGCAGGGAAATGCGATACACCGATGCAGGTAAAGAAGTACTTGCGAAATTCGCGACGATTGTTGCAGACGCAGGAACGGTGGAGAAGCTGCCGATGCTCGAAGGGAAAAGCATGATTATGATCCTTGTCCCCAAGAAAGTGTGACGCTTTCAGAGCCCGGGGCGGGAAATATTGGAATTGTGTTGCTTTATATAGAATAATGTGCTACACTTATAAAGTTAGTCACTATATATTGAATCGGATTGTTTTTCTGAATACAACTCTCTTTAATTAATTTGGAGTGGGAAGTTAGGAATGAGATGATCCAAATAAATTAAGGAGGTATATAGATATGGCAGATAAGGTATTAACATGTAAGGATTGCAACGCGGAATTTGTTTTCAATGAAAGCGAACAGGCTTTCTACAAGGAAAAGGGATTCGAGAATGAACCTCAGAGATGTCCTGATTGCAGAAGAGCAAGAAAGCAGCAGAGGAACGACAACAGAGGCGGCGGAAGAAGCTTCGGCAACAGGTGGTAATCAAAACAAAGGAGAGCTTAGCTCTCTTTTTTTTATGTGTTTAATATATTTTATGTTAAAATGTCAATAGCGTGGAATAGAGATAAGTCATTAATAGATAATAAAGAGGGAATATTTTATGAGGTGAGCAGCGATGATAAATAATAGGGAAATGATAAGGTAACAGATCGAACAGGAAGTAGCAGATCGAACAGGAAGCAGCAGATCATGACGTTGTCGTTGATGCAATATGACGATATTGGGAAAAGTAACTGACCTGTGTCAACTTTACCACCATCGACATCACCATCTGCCCGGGTAATTTGAACTGCACCCGATTTTCATCAGCCCTGATTTATGAGCTTCCAAGAGGGTGTTTATCCCCTTGGAAGCTATATCCGTGCTAATGGCGATATCTGTCTCCAACCAAATCAATCGCACCTAAAATGATATGGGCTGCTCCCAGCCCAACCAGACCTGCACCAAGAGCGATCTTTGTATCGTGCTTGTTCATGCCGCGTCTTTTCATGTCCGTACCTCTCATGACCGCGCCTGTCGCAGTCACTGCCGTACCAAGCAAAATCGGTATAACTCCTTCTCGCATAAAATACCTCCATTGTTAAGCAATAATATGTTCATTGTATTTTATGCAGCTTGTGCTTTCATATCCTTGGTATTGTTAAGCAATGAAAGAAATAGCAGGCAACTTTGTGCAATCATCCTGATGGAAAAACAAGCATAAGTTTAATAATTCATCTGTTTTACGATACGGTAGTACGTTCTGGAGGTCATTGCATAACTCAGTCCGTACAGAACGGTGAACAGAGCTACCACACCGATGCCGCACATTGCGATCAGACCGACATCGAACAGATGCAGGGCGCCAAGGAGTTTAGATATCATCATGAAGCCTGCCATGGTGTGCAGGACCGCCATGAACATCGGGAGGAAGAAAACCATCAGGATCTGCTTCTTAATGGTGTTTTTTACCTCTACATCGCTCATGCCGACCTTCTGCATGATATCGAAGCTTTCCCTGTCATCGTAGCCTTCGGTGATCTGTTTGTAGTACATGATCAATATCAGGCACATACTGAACAGGATGCTGAAGAAGATGCCGAGGAACAAAAGTCCGCCGTTCATCGAGATCGCCTCCTGCCGGCCAAATATACCGGCGACAACACTGTTATAACCTGCCTGTTTCTTACTCCAGTCACTGATCCTGCTGATGAAATCCTCCCGGTCCTTTTCCGCACCTTCCAATTGAAAGCGCAGGGTCAGAATCCGGTCTTCCACGGCGTTGCTTTTGAAGTCTTTCCGCAGGGCATCTATAATGGCGGCATCTTTCATGATGATATAATAATCCTGCCCGAAATCATCATTGACTGCCTTGCCGCTAAACACAATCCCATCCAGTTCTTTTTTAACCTTGTATGGCGTATTGCCCAACCGAACCTGGCTATAGCCGAAATTACTTCCTGCGGCGAAGATCAGGACCTCGTTGTCTGAAAGCGTCTCCTGCTTCTGCTCCATGCGGTTGTATTCCTCAAGTGAAATCAGCTTGAGTGCGTACCGGTCTCTGTAACTATAGGAGGAATTCTGCATTTTAAAGGCGTCATCGCTTTTGCCGACATGCAGTTTCACGTAATTGAACTCTACCTTATCCTTTATATTAACCTGCTCAGCCTTCGACAGCTCCTGCAGCTTGCTGTCCAATGCGTCATAGCCCTGGAACTTGTCCGTGTTGTAATTCAAAATGACATCATAAGGAAACTGATGGTGCATCATGCTATCAGTGCCAAACCACAGTGAAAAAGTGCATAGAAGTGTGACAATGGTCATCGTAGCGAAAATACAGATGTTCGCCAGGCTGGAGGCACTCTTCTTCATTCTGTGCAGCATTCCCGATATCGTCACATAGTTCGATTCGCGATAATAGAACCCTGTATTCTTCTTCAATATTTTTAACAGGGCGATCAATCCAGCTTTAAAGAACTGGTGTGTTCCGAACACAACAAATGCGACAGCCAGCAGGAAATCCGTGAAAATATTGGAATCTATTTTTGCCGGAATTGCAATGATGTAACCGGCTGCCAGAAATACCAGTCCAAGCAGTGCTGTAATCCATAAATGCTTCGGTTCCATGTCGCCCTTTTTGGATCCCTTGATCAGATCATTCGGATTGGATTTGAAAACCTGGATCAGATTCATGATCAGATTAAGGCCGTAGACAATCAAGAAGCAGTATAAAGTCTGGCTCACGGCATTAAAGCTAAAGGAAAACGCCGTGTCGGGGGGCAGCCTGCAGATGTTCAGCAATATGAGGAAGAGCAGCCTTGAGAACACAAGGCCAAACAGAATACCGCCAATGATGGCAATCCCGAACATGATGAGCGTTTCACAAAGCATCATGAAGGCGATGTGCTTTTTTTCAAGTCCCAGAACGGTGTAAAGCCCCAGTTCCTTTTTCCTCCGCTTGATCAGGAAGCTGTTGGCATACACCAGAAATGGCAGAAGGATGAATGCCAGCAGGAATTGCCCGATTTGCATGAGTGCCCATATATAGCCGCTGTGGGGCAGCGTTTTCATAATTTTGTTGTGAAGGATCGAAGAGAAGACGAAAAAAATAAAAACGGAAAAAATACTGGCCAGCAAGTAAGGAACGTAGGTGGAACCATTTTTACGGATCCCCATCACGGACAGCCTGGGCAGCAGGATCAGCTTATTCATTCTTTCCCCCCTCCTGTCTGCAGGACTGTCAGCGTATCGGTAATCATCGTGAACATTTCATCATCGGAGGCGTTTCCACGGTAGATCTGATGAAATACGTTCCCATCCTTGATAAAAAGTACTCTGCCGGCATGACTGGCCGCCTGGATACTGTGTGTCACCATCACAATGGTTTGTCCTTCCAGATTGATTTCATTAAAAAGTTTCAATAATTTTGCGGAGGATTTGGAATCCAATGCACCGGTCGGCTCGTCCGCCAATACGATTTTAGGATTTGTGATCAGAGCCCGTGCGGTAGCGGCGCGCTGTTTTTCTCCTCCGGACACCTCGAACGGGAATTTCTTCAGGAGATCTTCAATCCCCAATTTGTGAGCAAGAGGTGCAAGACTTTTTTGCATTTCCTCATAGGCCTTTCCGGCCAGTACCAGTGGCAGAAAAATGTTGTCCTGTATCGAAAAGGTATCCAGCAGGTTGAAATCCTGAAAAACGAAGCCTAGGTTATCACGCCGGAAAGCGGACAATTCCCCCTGTTTGATCGTTGCCAGATCTTTGCCTTCCAGCAGTACCTGACCGCCGGTCGGCTTGTCGATGGAGGCCAGTATATTCAAAAGAGTTGTTTTTCCCGAACCGGATTCACCCATGATTGCAACATATTCACCCTGCTCTACCGAAAACGTCACACTGTCCAGCGCCTGGACCTTGTTTCCGCCCAGACGGGTGCTGTAGATTTTTTTAAGATTCTTTATTTCCAAGAGAGCCATACTTTTATTCCTTTCGTCAATGTAGAGTAATTTCAGGCAAAACATGCCTGAACTGATTGCTGACTCTATCATAATATAAACGGCAAATGCCCTGCCATAAGGAGAACTTACATTTCTACCGGCAAACTTACATTTATGTAAGTCAGAAGTATATACTCAAATAATCGTATAGCAAATAAAGGATAAAGGGAAACAGTGATCATAAGGACCGTCCGGCTATGATCCCGAATAGGTCTCCGAAGGAAAGCCGATACAGACTCTGGTACCTTTACCGACTGTGGAGGTCACCTCGACTGTGTGGGACAGCTTGTCCAGTATTTGTTTACATAAATAAAGGCCGATGCCCGAGGACTTTTTGTCCAGCCTTCCGTTATAGCCGGTGAAGCCGCGTTCGAAAATGCGGGGTAAATCCTCGGGACGAATGCCGATGCCGGTATCTTCAATAATCAACATCGTCTTCTCCGGCGTTGTTTCCGCATCAATGGAGATACTGCCGCGAAGAGTATATTTTAATGCGTTTGAAATAATCTGTTCAATCACGAACAACAGCCATTTCTCATCCGTCACGACAGTACACGCGAACTCGCTCATATGGAAGGAAAGCCTGCTGTTGATAAACAGAATTGCATGCTTTTTCACTGCATGGTTGACGATATCGCGAAGCGCGTACTGCTTGAAAAGAAAATCCGAAGACATACTGTCCAACCGCAGATAATGCAAAACCATTTCAACATATTGCTCGATCTTGAAGAGTTCTCTTGTTTCTGCCTGACTCTCCGTATTCTGCAGCAATAGCTTCAGGGCGGCAATCGGGGTTTTGATCTGGTGTGCCCACAGTGTATAATAATCTGTCATTTCCGTTTCCTTCAGATTAGCCCTGAACAGCATTTTCCGGCGTTCTTCCAGCAGCAGGTTCACGACTTCCCGGTATTGCCTTTCCGAAAATCCCGACGGTGACGGCAGCAGTTCCGGCATGTTTTCAATATTCAAATAGGCTGCATAAAGTGCTTCGTACCGCTTTACATATTTATTAAAATCGTAGAGGCTGAAACACAGGAGGATGAAGAAGCACAGAAAGAAACCGTATAAAAGCTTCTGTAGATTTTCCAACTGGTACAGGACACAAACAATATAAAAGACCACCGCACACAGCAACAAAATCCCGGCCAATTTCTGTTTCTCGTCCAGATAATGAAGGAGCAGCTTTCCTATAGATAATTTCTTCATGAATTCACCGTGCGGATATGCGGGTCAGTCACATCACCTGCCAGTTTCCGGGTTTAACACCTTTCTGCCGGTCCAGTCTCACTCACCGATCAAATATCCGATTCCTTTCCTGGTATGAATAAAATCCATGATCGAGGCTTCTTCCAGTTTCTTGCGGAGCCTGTTCATATTCACGGTAAGCGTGTTGTCATCTACAAAGCACTCGTTGTCCCATAACCGCTTCATAATGAGCTCCCTTGACACCGTTTTCCCGATATTCTCAAAGAGTAGCTGCAAGATCTTGAATTCATTCCTGGTCAGCTCGATTTTCTGGTCCTGATACAGGATCGACCCATCCAGCGTATTGAAGAGAACCCCCTTGCATTCCTGATAAGAGGTCTGCTCATTATAAGCGTAGGTACGGCGTAGGATCGCCTGGACCTTAGCATGCAGCACTTCCAGGTCAAAAGGCTTCGGAACGAAATCATCCCCGCCCATATTCACCGCCATCACCACATTCATATTGTCACTGGCGGAGGAAATGAATATCACCGGAGCCTTCGAGAGCTTCCTGATCTCCGCGCACCAGTAATACCCGTTGTAAAAGGGAAGCGAAATATCCATCAGCACCAGTTGCGGTTCAATCTTTATAAAGTCGTCCATCACCCTGTTGAAATCCTCAACGCACTGTACCTCATAGCCCCACCGGCTCAGGTACTTGCTGATCTCCAGCGAGATGACGCTGTCATCCTCGATGAGTAGAATCCTGTACATAGTTGGTCTCCTTGGAAACTAAAAATTCATTCCTGCAGAAAATCCGCCATACCGATAATAGCATGCCCCATACATAAATTCAAACGAAACCTGTGAGATGTGGACGAAATGCAAAGGAAAGAAATATTAATCAAATAGTGAAAATAGGTACTTTCCCTAATAAGCTTTGCAAAACAAGCATTTCCAACAAGGCATTTGATAATCCGACATATTTTAAAAGATGATAATACGCCCTTGTATAAAAGATGATAATACGCCCTTGTATATTGACAATAGCAGATCATGGGAATATAATCGATATGGTCAAATCTGACTAATCATATAGGAAAACCATTGTTATAATTGCCATGGAATGGGGATTGGCTCCTACCACCTGAATCCGGCCATGCAGCCGGTAAGCGATTAATTTGTTTTTGCTTTCAACGATGAAATTACAGGTTGATCATTGAAGATCATATAAACCGGAAATACTGCCGTTTATCTGTATTCTTCAGTACAATGCGGGTAGACTGCACTTATAAAACACTGGGGGGGATTTCATTGAGCAAAACCAAAGTATTCTATGGATGGTGGGTGCTGTCCGGGTTGTTTATCCTAATGATGGTTACAGTTGGCCTTGCTGTCAACAGTTTTTCGTTTTTCTACAAGCCGGTCACCGATTCATTGGGAATCACAATAGGCGAATTCTCGCTTACATCTTCTATCTGTGCGATATTTGCCATGTTTGGTGCACTGATTGTAGGGAATGTGATCAAACGTGTCAATTTGCGCATTCTTGTCACTGTCAGCACAGTAGTCTATGTGGCCGGAATCCTGGCAGAATCGCAATGCAGGACTCTGCCGCAATTCTATATCGCTGCTATGGTCATCGGTTTGGGATATGCAGGTGTAGGCGGCGTCGGAGTATCACAAATCGTCGCCAACTGGTTCAAGGACAAACAGGGGCTTGCAATGGCCATCGCCATGATGGGGAGTGGTTTCGGAGGGATGATATTCAGCCCGTTGATCGAATCATTATGCAGGAATTTGGGCTGGCAAAATGCATATATCATTATCGGAATCATTGTCGCGGTTATCACCCTGCCTGTTACTTTATTCATCTTACGGCTTCACCCTTCTGAAATGGGATTGGTTGCTTACGGTTCCAAAAACGATGATTCTGAGAAAAAGGAAGAAATCGGCCTTACTTTAAAGGAAGCCGTCAAGAAAGTCAGCTTCTGGGGATTATGCCTGACAAACCTGATCGCCGGTCTCCTGATAATGGGTGTACAATCCCATGTACCCACATTTATTCAGACTGTCGGGTTGACATCCTCCTTTGCCGCTCTTATCATGGTGATTTCAAATGCCGTTTTAATCCCCGGGAAGCTTCTGTTCGGGGCGGTCAACGACAAATTCGGTGCTAAAAACAGCGCTTTATATATCTTTGCTCTCTATATCGTCACACTGTTAAGCATGTATGTATTAAAAAGCAGCGGCACGGCTTTCATCTTTGCCATACTTTTTGGCTTTGCCGGTGCGATCACAACCGTTGCACTTCCCGTGTGGGCGGTAGCATTGGTGGGCAACAGGGATTATGCCCTGATTTTCTCCATCATGTCGGTTTTCATGACGATCGGCGCAGCCATAGGCTCACCACTGACAGGACTGATTTATGATGCCACCGGAAGCTATGCCACGGCATGGATTGTATTGGTGATCATAGCTGCATTTGGCCTTCTCACTACCTATTTTTCAATTGCCTGCGGTGTAAAAAAGCCCATAAAAAGGGATATACGGATTCCCGGTCAGAAATATGATATAGAGGAAGGTGTAAGTTAAATGATTAATTACAAGGATTTTGAATTCGAAACATTGGCGATCCGTGCCGGCTGGTGGAATGCAGACCCTGCTACGGGAGCTGTTTCGCCACCGATCAGCCAGACGTCAACCTACGCTTTGAAAAAAGTGGAGGATGTAACTGAGATAATAACATCAGGTGATTTCTCCCGGTTTATTTATAGCCGCGGAAGCCATCCCAATGAGATTATGCTGGAGGAAAGAATCGCAGCCCTTGAGGGCGGAGAAGCTGCGCTTGCCTTCGCGTCCGGTGTTTCTGCGCTGGTTGCGGTCACTCTTTTTCTGGTCAAGGCGGGAGATCAGATTGTAACTGCCGGTACGCTTTATGCCGCTACCCAGTTCTTTTTCCGCAATATCCTTGCAAAATTTGGAGTCGAGGTCGTATTTGTCGATGCGACTAATCCGGAAAACATTGCGAAGGCGATTACTGAAAAGACCAGAATTGTTTACTTCGAAACTCCTGCAAATCCAACCATAAGCCTGGTCGATATTGAGGCTGTCGGAAAGATCACCAAGGACAGGAAGGACATTACGACGATCGTCGATAGCACCTTCGCCTCCCCTTACCTTCAGCGGCCATTGGAATATGAGGGGATTGACGTCGTTCTTCACAGCGCGACGAAATATATCTGTGGACATACGGATGCGATAGCCGGTATTCTTGTCGGAAAACAGGAACTGATGAATAATATCAGGATGTATTCCCTTGTT
>JAEWQC010000330.1 GCA_023399355.1 Bacillota bacterium
TTGTTCACCTGGGCTGAACTGCCGGGTGATATTGATACGAGGCAAATGCTTGAAGAATGTCTGGAGAGTAATGTTGCATTTGTACCCGGTGAATCATTTTTTCCAAATGGAGGCGGTAAAAATACCATGAGGCTCAACTTCTCAAATATGCCTGAGGATAAAATAAAAGAAGGAATAATGGTGCTGGGAGACATTATCGGAAAGTGGCTGAGGTAAATATAAAAACTATCGAACGGGTGTTTGAAAAATTTAACTTATATTTTATAATCGGGGAGTAGACTAGGAAAGCAGCGTATGCAGATTTCTGCTGTAAAAGATGCGTGCAGGACTTTACTGGCGGACTCCTGGTGCTTGACTTACTGTTTACCGTAATATACCATTGTATTATTATGGATAAGGGTTGGTGTCGTAATGAATTCAGCAGTTGTATTGCCGAAAAAAAACGATTCGTATCAAAACAGCATATTATTCGGAACAAAGCTCTATATCCCTGTGGTGCAGCAAAAACTGGCAGCACGGGAACGCCTTGATGCGGAACTCGATAAGGGCCTGGAGGTCGCGTTGACACTTGTAACGGCTCCGGCGGGATTCGGAAAGACAACTGCAGTGGCAAAGTGGATTGAAAAGCTCAACATACCGTCGGCATGGTTTTCGATCGACAGTTATGACAATAGTCTGAAAAGGTTCTGGAATTATCTTGTCGCCGCTTTCGATAAAATCGTACCAGGACTGATGAACAGGTTTTCAGAATATTTTGACTCATTGAACGAGATAATAGCCGAAAGAATCGTGACAAACCTGATCAATGAAATTTTTAATTATAAAGGACAATTTGTACTTGTATTGGATGATTACCATCTCATAAGCGAAGAATTGATTCATATTAGTATGGATCTCCTGTTAAAATATATGCCGAAGAACGCCCATATCGTGATTATAAGCAGATCCCAGCCACCTTTTGTTTCAACCCGGCTAAAGACAACTGGACAGGTTAAAGAAATCCGGATGGCCGACTTGCAGTTTACTGAACATGAAATAATGGAGTATTGCAGTCAAAGAGGAATAACTCTGTCCAACAGCGATCTGAAGATGCTCGAAACATATACGGAGGGTTGGGCGGCAGGCCTCTATCTGATTCTGGAATCAACCGGCGGCTGGCATAACTTCCCAAACCTCCAGTCAGGCCCGGAATGGAAGAGCCACCGGATCGGCTCCTACCTAACCGAGGAAGTATTGCACCGCTGGGCGGAGGAAGAAAACGCCTTTATGATAAAGACGTCGGTGCTTTCTTCAATGACAGGATCCTTATGCGATGCGCTGACAGGCAGGTCGGACGGAAAGATAATGCTTGAAAAGCTGTCTTCGAACAATGCGTTTATCATATCGCTGGATAACGAAGGCTGCTGGTACAGATATCACCACCTGTATGCCGAATTTCTCCGGAGGAACCTTGATAACGGAGATTCTGCAGATAATAACCTCTTGCACGGGAAGGCCGGAAAATGGTATGAAGAAAACGGCTATCTGCTCGAAGCTGTCGATCACTATTTGGAGAGTGGAAATTATGATAAGGCGGCTGGAATTATTGAAATTAAAGGCGCCGAATTATTGAAAACCGGCTGTCTTTCGACTCTGACGCAGTGGCTTGTCAAGCTTCCCGACGGTATCATACGGGAAAATGATCTGCTTTGCCTTACCTTTGCCTGGTCACTGGCCTTGTCAGGCAGGCTGGAGGAAGCTGAAAAACGGATAAACCTGGTTGAATCGAAATATGCGGGCGGCGCCGCAGCGAACAAACCCGACGAATGGATAAGGCAGATGCGGGGAGAAATTCTAGCTTTCAGGGGAGTTACAGGGATAAATCGTGAAAAACCACAGACTATTCTGAGGATAATAATGGACTATAAGGGATTGATGAACAACCGCAGCATTTTCTGCAATGCCGGAATCAACCTTAATCCCGGAGAAGGAAGTCTTTTGCCCGGTATGGTGGGCATGAACGGATACCTAAGTATTATTGACAGGGAATTTGCAAAGATTTATGAAAGCGCCAGAGCAAATGCCATTAAAAGATATTTCGGATATATCCCCATACTCATGGGTGAAATCCATTTTGAGAGGAACCATATAGACGAATCAATTCCGCTGCTCATGAAGGGCATGGAAGAGGCGGAAAGCGGAAGTATAGCAGGCAGCTATGTTCCTGCTGTCATCACGTTTGCAAGAATCATGAAAGCAAAAGGAGATATCGGAAGAGCGTCGGTCATATTGGATGAGGGTGAAAAAAAGCTGAAAAGGATGGGCAGTATTCATATGGCTCCTGTAATTGCCGCATTCCGGGCAAGGATAGCTATGGAAACAGGAGACGGTGAGGCTGTTGCGGAATGGATGAGGAGATGCTGCCTTGATGTGGTTGAAAAGCCGTCGAGGCAAAGGGGTTATGAGTATATCACTTTTATTCGCGCACTTATTTTCATAAAGCAATATGACAACTGTATGCTTATGTTATCCAGATTCTTGTTATTCGTGGAAAAGGAACAGAATGAGTACTACAAGATTGAGCAGATGATCCTGAAGGCGATTGTCCATCTTGAACAGGGTCAGACACTGCTGGCAATGGAAACGATTGACGAGGCTCTGGCGCATGGCGAAAGGGAAGGCTATGAGCGCATTTTTATTGAAGAAGGCATACCTATGGGCATACTCCTTGCAAGGTATCTGAAATGGCATTTCAAGAAGGGTAATGAAAGAAGCTTATCCGTCTCGCCGGTATACGTGCGTAAACTGCTGAAATACAATAGGGAATACAGCATGATTCTTAAAACCTGTACCAGGAAAAGCAATAATAATCCACGCAGCCCGAACCTCAACAGGCAGCCCCTGACCAAAAGGGAAAAGGAGGTACTCCGCCTTCTAGATTCAGAGCTTACAAACGCTGAAATCGCGGCTACGCTTGATATTACCGTCAACACGGTAAAGGTGAATTGTACAAGTATATACAGGAAGCTTGACGTCCGGAACCGGTACCAGGCTACGGTGCACGCCCGCGAAACGGGTCTTATTAAAGACTGATCAGGCATTCCGCTATTTAGGCATTCCGCCATTCAGGCATTTAGCCATTCCGCTATTCCGGTATTTTATCATTTCGCTATTCCGGTATTCTATCATCCGGCATTTTGTCATTTCGCTATTCCGCATGCTATCGTTCTGCATTCCGGCATTCTATCATTCCCGTAATGCGGGCATTGTTTTATTTCAATTTTCTAATACTTTTCTAATACCTTGTAGTATTGCTTTTTTGCCTGCCTGTTATAAAATAATGAAAAGAAAAAACTTGAAAAATGTATGAGGTGTATCATGAAAAAGAGAGTTCGGACAATTATCTATAAAGCGGCAGTTCTTATGCTGGCTTTTGTTTTATTGAGCAGTATTCCGGTTCCGGGTCTGATTACAGTGTCTTATGCCGAGGAAACCGCAGCGGGGAACCTGCCGAGCGATACCAAGCAGGAACAGCAGGTCGAGGAGTTGGGCTTCTCCACACAACAGCCGGAAAGATATTCACCCAGCGGAGAGGTGGTCGACAGGGCGGACAGCCCCCTGGGCGTAAACACTCAAACCATGTACAGGGTACGCCAGCTTGGGCTGAGTACCGGCACAACCCTGCAGGTATTCAACAATCCGAATATCACACCGGCAGTAACAGCCTCCAGGTCGGCAATTGAACTATCAAGGAATAATAACAGGCTCGTTTCCCAAAATACAAACATCACATCCTCAAGCACGGGGATGGAAAGAGCATCTGTTGCCGCAGATGTTGACGGTAACGGGAAGGAAGAAGTCGTAACCGCTGTGATGGCCGGAACGACTGCATCCGGATCCAGGGTAAAACTGAGATTTCTGGTCACGGACTACAGCACCGGAACTCCCGTAAGCAAAGAAGATGACGAGGTGCAGTTCGACAACCCGTCTGACAGAAAGATAACGACCAGGTCCATAAAAGCTGCCGCGGGTGATTTCAACCATGATGGTAAAGACGAGGTTGCTGTATGTGTTTCCAACAATATATATGTGTACTCTCTAATGTCAGGTGCTAAGAGAATAGGCATGGAAACCTTTGATGAAAAAAACAGCCTTATTCAGGCTATCCCAGGCACTATCATGTCATTTGAAATAGGCGTCAACTCGGGAGATTTGAACAATGACGGCTTCAAGGAGCTTTTTGTATCGGTCAGACAAGAGATGACCGATCTAAGTATGCTGTCAAAGCAGCTACCCGACATGCTCTTCATTTATGACGGCAAGAGCTGGTCAAAAGGGTCGATTGATTTTGAAAAATACTGTGCCGCTATCCCTCTGGATATTCCTGACAAGACGCCGTACGAGAGATTTAACTATCTGAGTATGGATATCGGCGATGCATTCGGCGATGGGGAAAAGGAACTGGTAATCGGCGGGAGAACAAGCCGGAGTAATATTTGTCTTACTACCGTTCATTATTATCCTGAAACCGACTCCTATGATGACAAACTGTCAAACACGGTCTATTCCTTTGAAAGGGATGATTACAAAGCCGTATCCAGCGAGTATTTGGGTTTGAAATGCGTAAACCTGAAGGCCCAGGTATCAGGCGAAGCGCAATATATAGTGCTGGGCGGGTTTATTTACAAGTATGACCAGGATAACAACACGTTTGCCAAGCAATCCATAACAAACATTTCAAACGACAGCAATCTCAAAGGCAATGCTGATGAGCAAACCATGGGAAACATAACGAACGTAAATCGTGACAAGGATCAGACCTATATTTTTGATACGCTTGCCGGCAATTTTGACGAAAGCACGCTTTCCGATATGACGCACAATGTGGCGGAACAGATCGTTATGCTGCACTATAACAAGTGGTATGACAAGGGCTATTTTTACATAACTACCGTCAGTATGGATGAAGAAGGTGTTATAAGTGAAAAGCTGAGGCAGATCTGGAAGGAAGGAAGTCCGAATATCTATCCTTCCATCTGTGCGCCGGATGTATACGACAGAGGAATAAAGCTTGAATTCCTGCCTGAAAAGAGCGAGTTTGTATTTTCTGATCCGAACGTCATTGCAGTTTTAGGCGCGACGCCATTTTACAGGGAATTGGAGGATCAGTACGAAGCGTTGGGTAATGCGCAGACCGTGTTCGGAACGGAAAACACAAAAGGCTCCTCCATGAGCAACGGCCTTGAAGTAGGCGCAAGCGTCTGTTTCGGGTTTGATAAGGAGGTTGTCAATCTTCCCTTTATCGGACCTGTCGCTAAATTTGAGTTTGAAACGGAAATAGAAGATTCTTTTACGGCGTCCTTTGAAAAATCAAAGTCCGTTTCAAAAAGCATTTCCTATACTAATTATTATAGTGACGACGCCGTTGTTTTAACAGCGATCCCGTATGATTTCTATTATTTCAACGCTACCAATACGCAAACGGGAGTCACTGCGGAAATGATGATGGCGGTTCCGTTTGCGCCGGTTACGAGGATCATGTCGCTGTCGGCTTATAAAAAGGCGGCACCTGCAATAACAGACGCTCCGGAAATAAACGACAAGGTTTTAAATCATACTGTGGGCGATCCAAGGACTTATCCGAGTAACAAGAGTGCAATCGTCAGCCAGGGAGGGACGGATGTCCAGCTTGGAACGAACGGCGATGATTACGGCAACTTTGTCGGGGTTGGCACAGGCAACAGTACGGAGGAGGAGGGCATCAGCCTGACGAATGGTACCTCCAGGACCTTTGAGAATGATTTATCCGTTAAGTTTTCGTTTAAAAAGACCTTTGTGTCGGCGTTTGTCGGGTACAGCGCCGATGTCGGCTACAACTTTTCCCACACGACGTCGGACGAGGACACGACCATGTACTCCGGTTCTGTTGCAAGCCTGCCTGAAGGCTGCGAAGGCTATTCCTTCAAATGGAGTCTGGCGGCGTATAACTTTAGCCTCAAAGCCGGTGCCGGAACTCAGAAGTGCGTTGTAGTCTCTTATCTCTGCGCTCCGACACGTTCCGAATATCCGCCCCTGCCGCCTGCCAATTTTGCGGTAAAGGCCAGAAAGCCCGGTTCCATAGATCTTACCTGGGACCAATCCGCTTCCGCAGGCGGTTACAGGCTGATGCGCTCGACCACCGAGGACGGCGAATATACTACGCTTGCCGCTATTAATGTAAAAAAGACAACAAAATTCACCGATAATACGGCATCCGCCCTGACAACCTACTATTACAAGCTCATCGCGTATAATTCAAGGGAGGCTGTTCCGCAAACATTGACAGCGGAAAGACTTCCGGTATCCGATATGACGATCGCGGTACAACCGAAGCTTGTGTACAGTGAAGGGGACTTGCTGGATCTCTCGAATCTGAAGGTAAACATGAAATACGCAAACAATACCTCGGAAGGCGTAAGCTGCGGCAGCTTCACCAAAGATTTCAAAGTCAGCCTAACAAGCGGGTCGGCGCTGTCAGTTTCCCAAACTGGCGTACCTGTTGAGTTGACATACCTCCCCGATCAGCTGTCGGTAAGCACGGGAAGCCTTACCGTAAGCTCGCCTGTTCCTAACGAGCTCAGCCTGAGCGCGGTATTCAAGGTAGGCTCTACAAACAACGCAACGGCACTTGCGGCAAACCAGCCGGTCGGAGCGACGGTAACCCTCAAAAACAATACCGCATCCTCCCAGCCTGTATTGGTCATTATGGCTTTATACAGCGACAAGGGCACGATGGTAAATTCTTCGACTTCTTCCGCAACGGTTGACGCAAACGGGACAAAGACAATAAACATCAATAATGCATTCAAAGTGCCTGCTTCGGCATCCGGATACATTGTGAAGATATTTACATGGGATGGTACGGATATGAATACTACCTCTCAAATACCCGTATCGAATTTCGTCGAACTGCGATAGAAGATTTGCTGTTGAAAGCCTTGTAACGAGGCTTAAGACGTCCCTCACCTAAATGGCTCTTTTACTTCGTAAAAAAGCTTAGGCGGCGGGTACCGGTTCGGTTGCAGGCGGCGGGCATATCTCACGCCCAGGATGCATGGGCGAGCAGCAAGCGGAGCTTGCGACCAGCCCCGTCGAACCGATGCGTTATAATGGCTTTTGTAGAGCAATCCCGGAGTAAGGTGATTTGTGTAGGTACAATGTAATTCATAAAATTGAGGGGGAGGTTATACCTTGGTAAAAAAGATATCCATGCTTCTGTGTTTCGCTTTGATATTTGGGATGACTGCCATACCTGTGTACGGAGCAGGAATAAGCGATGTGTTTGCCGACATTGACAGCTTCAGGCAGGTAACAGTTGGCGGTATGACCGGAGGCGGCGCAGGAAAGCCGGTAAGTATAAAGATTCTGGATCCGGAAGGTGATCTTGAATATACAAACAGTTGTGTAAGCAGAGCCGGAGGGTTGTTTTCAATAACTTACACCCTGGCAAACGGCTCCAGGGGAAGGTATACCGTTGTCATAAGCACAAAGGGTTCATCAGACCCGGTGAAAACATATTTTGATTACAGTGCGGATGGAAGGCCGGGTAATGTTGCATTAACCGCGGCCGCATCCTGGAACGAAACGTCCAATCTGGTCATCATCAGCGGCAAAACAAGCTCGGGTGCGGGTAAGCTCATAACGGTCAGGATTAAGGATCCCAACGGCAAAATAGAGTACGTCGGCCATACTCACAGCAAATACGGCGGCAAATATCAATTGAAGTATACTCTGACCAATACCGCAAAGGGAAAGTATGCTGTGACGGTCGGAACTCCAGGCGCCTCAAAGCCGGCAGCCGCCTATTTCGGCTATGGTACAACGGAGGTCAGTGCGGGGATCGACAAGAACAAGCTTGTAACAGTCAATGTGAGCACAGGGCTGTCCGATCAGTTTATTTCCGTTTTGATAACCGATCCGAAAGGTAAACAGGATTATTTGAATAGCTTGAAAACAGACGAAAACGGAGCGCTGACGCTTTCCTACACCATGACAAATATGGAAAGAGGTAGGTATAATGTTTCCGCCAGAACACCGAAATCGGACAAGGCAGCGACGGCATTCTTTGATTATCAGCCATACAGCGCACTGCTGAGCGATTTGACGTTAAGCGGAGCAAGCCTGAGTCCCGCCTTTTCATCCGACATCACCACATATTCGGCGAATGTTGCCAATACTGTGGCATCCATGACGGCTACGCCAATTGCTGTCGATGAGACTGCCGTAATCAAGGTTAATGATACTGCGGTTGCAAACAGGACGGCATCGGGAAGCATAGGCCTCAAGGAAGGGAATAACTTTGTAAATGTGGTCGTTACGGCGTTGGATGGAACTGCAAAGACGTATTCGATAACAGTAAACAGGGCTACCGCACCTGTCACTGAAACGCCGACTCCGACACCGCCTACGGCTCAGCTGTCGGATAACAACAGCCTGAGCGGACTTAGCCTAAGTGACGGTACGCTTAGTCCGGCATTCGACGCCGGAACAGTAAACTATACTGCCAGTGTGGCAAATGCTGTAAGCAGCATTATTTTTACTCCGGCAGTTGCTGAAAGCCATGCGGCGGTGAAAGTAAAACTGAACGGCATACTTGTTTCAAGTCAGGTCACACCGGCTGCGATAAGCCCTGCCGTGGGCAGTAATGCCGTAACAGTTGAAGTGACAGCTCAGAATGGAGCCGTAAAGACTTATACGATCACTGTCACCCGTGCGGCGCCGCATGCATTGTCAAGCAACGCCAACTTGAGCAGCCTGGTATTAAATACAGGGACGCTGAGCCCGGCATTCACACCTGCTACTACGTCTTATGCCGTCAGTTATGTGACCAGTGTAAGCAGCATCGTAGTTACTCCTGCCGTTGAAGAAAGCAATGCCGCAGTTAAGGTCAGGAAGAATAATGCTATTGTTGCGGATGAAGCCACACCAACCGCAATTAACCTCGACGCAGGGGACAACACGATAACAGTGGAGGTGACTGCGCAGGACGGCACAGTAAAGACTTATACCATAACGGCCACGAGGGAACATGCTTTGACCGGGCTTGAAGTTTACAGGGACGAATATAGCCAAACGAACCTGCTTAATGGTTTTGACGCGGATCAGCACAGCTATACTTTAAACGGTAATCTGAACGATACCGGCGTATATGTGAAAGCGGCCGCGATCGACCCGGATACAGCGGTAATTGCGATAAACGGTACAAATGTTACCAGCGGCGGAGGAAGAACAGTAACACTGGACAAAGACGTCAACAATGCTCCTGTAACCACCACAATTACAATAACTGTGACACTGGGTGGAATCACTGAAACCTATACGGTTACGGTAAATATAGTATTCTAGTATCAGGGATACCGGAGTAACGCTAATGTCTGCCGAAAGACCGCCTGACGGATGTCAAACAATTCCGCCAGGCGGTTTTTTCTATCGAAAACCGGCGATCGCAAACATATTTGCAACTAATCAGGTGTAATTGTAAAAAAATATCGAACAAGTGTTTGCATTTTATTTCTGATTTGATATAATAGGAGAGGCGAATTTAGAATGGGATGCCCAAAATAATTCGCTCATATGCAAAATTATTTTTTGCAACTTTAATAATATATCATTACGGAACAGGTGTGAAGCATGAACAAGAACAGTATATTTATCAAAGGCGCAAGGGAGCACAACTTAAAGAACATCGACGTAGAAATTCCGAGAGACAAGTTTGTAGTAATAACCGGACTCAGCGGGTCGGGAAAATCCTCTCTCGCGTTCGACACCATATATGCGGAAGGCCAGAGACGCTATGTCGAGTCGCTTTCAGCCTATGCAAGGCAATTTCTGGGGCAGATGGAAAAACCGGAGGTAGACTATATCAATGGTTTGTCACCTGCCATATCCATCGATCAGAAAACCACCAGCAGAAACCCAAGATCCACAGTGGGGACTGTTACGGAAATATACGATTACCTCAGGCTTCTTTATGCACGTATAGGGGTTCCCCACTGCCATATCTGCGGCAAGGTGATTTCACAGCAGACTGTGGATCAGATGGTGGATACGATC
Organism: Bacillota bacterium; assembly: GCA_023399355.1. GTDB lineage: Bacteria > Bacillota > Clostridia > Acetivibrionales > DTU013 > UBA1305. The sequence goes on from JAEWQC010000330.1 coordinate 10,072, forward strand.
GCGAGCCTGCCCGAGGGTACCAGGATTCAACTGCTGGCACCTGTCGTCAGAGGCAGGAAAGGGGAATACCATAAGCTGATCGAAGACGCCCGAAAGAATGGGTACGTCAGAATCAGGGTTGACGGGGAAGTAAGGGATGTCAATGAAGAAATCAATCTGGATAAAAATAAGAAACATACGATAGAAATCGTCATAGACAGACTTATTATCAAACCGGATATCGTAAAACGTCTGGCAGATTCCATAGAAACCGCACTGCACCTCAGCAGCGGCATCTTGCTGGTAGATGTCTCCGGTACGCAGGAGATGCTCTTCAGCCAGAATTTCGCCTGCAGTGATTGCGGAATCAGTATTGAAGAACTGACTCCGAGGATGTTTTCATTCAACAATCCCTTCGGAGCCTGTCCGACCTGCAGCGGACTTGGTACATTACTCAAAATGGACCCGGATCTGATTATACCCGACCGTACAAAATCGCTTGAAGAAGGTGCTATAAAGGTAGGCGGCTGGAACTTCGAGAATGAGGACAGCTATGCCAGAATGCATATCAATGCGCTGGCAAAGCATTACGGTTTCAGCATTTCGACTCCTGTAAACAAACTGTCTTCACAAATGATTGATCTCATTTTGTATGGCACCAAAGGAGAAAAGATCAAGATTGCCTATGAAAAGGAATATGGCAGCGGCACTTTCATGTCTGCATTCGAAGGTGTCATCAGCAGTATGGAACGCCGTTACAAGGAGACCCAATCCGATGGCATGAAGCAGTATTATGAGGAATTCATGAGCAGCAATCCTTGCCCGGACTGCAACGGGGCCAGATTGAAGAAGGAGAGCCTGGCAGTTACAGTGGGGGAAACCAATATTACCGAGCTTACCAGAATGCCGGTCGACCGTATCAAGGAATTCTTTGACAGCCTTGATCTTTCCGAAAGGGACAGGCTGATTGCGCATCAGATATTGAAGGAAATAAATGCGAGGATCGGATTTCTTGTCGATGTGGGTTTGGATTACCTGACATTATCAAGGGCTGCAGGAACGCTTTCGGGTGGGGAAGCTCAGAGAATCAGGCTCGCGACACAGATAGGATCAGGCTTGATGGGTGTCCTTTATATACTGGATGAGCCCAGCATAGGTCTGCATCAGCGCGACAATGACAGGCTGCTCAAGACATTGAAACGGCTGAGGGATCTTGGAAATACACTCATCGTGGTCGAACATGACGAGGATACGATGTATGCGGCTGACCATATCATTGACATGGGACCCGGCCCCGGTATTCACGGGGGGTATGTCGTAGCTGAAGGTACTGTCGATGACATCAAAAAATGCGAGGATTCGCTGACAGGGCTGTACCTGAGCGGTAAAAAAAGTATTGCGGTTCCGGAAAAAAGAAGAACACCCAATGGAAAGTGGATCAAAATAATCGGCGCCAGAGAAAACAATCTCAAAAATATCAATGTCGATATTCCTCTCGGCGTGTTCACTGTAGTAACAGGAGTATCCGGTTCCGGCAAAAGTTCGCTTGTAAACGAGATTCTTTATAAAAAGCTGGCATCCGAGCTGAACAATGCGAAGACGAGGGCAGGCGACCACGATTATATCAACGGGATAGAGTACCTCGACAAGGTAATCGATATTGACCAGTCACCCATCGGCAGAACTCCCAGATCCAACCCCGCAACCTATACCGGGATGTTCGATCTCATCCGGGAGGTATATACCGGTACGACTGAAGCGAAGATGAGAGGGTATAAAGCAGGGCGTTTCAGCTTCAATGTTAAAGGAGGACGCTGTGAAGCCTGCAGTGGAGACGGAATCATTAAAATCGAGATGCATTTTCTTCCGGATGTCTATGTGCCGTGTGAAGTCTGCAAGGGCAAACGATATAACAGAGAGACGCTTGAAGTAAAATACAAGGGCAAGAGCATTTCGGATGTGCTTGATATGACTGTTGAGGCTGCACTGGAATTCTTTAAAAATATTCCAAGAATTCAGAAAAAGCTGGAAACGCTATTTGATGTCGGTCTTGGTTACATTAAGGTAGGACAACCCTCTACGACCCTGTCCGGCGGTGAAGCCCAGAGAATAAAGCTGGCTACGGAGCTGTCCAAACGCGCGACCGGCAAGACACTTTATATATTGGACGAGCCAACCACAGGACTTCATGTGGCAGATGTCCACAGACTGGTTGACATATTGCACCGGCTGGTGGATTCCGGGAATTCAGTGGTTGTGATTGAGCACAATCTGGATGTTATTAAAACCGCCGACCATATCATAGACCTTGGTCCTGACGGCGGCTGGAAGGGCGGTTATGTCATTGCAAGCGGCACACCTGAAAAGGTCGCAGACACAGAGCAGTCCTATACCGGATATTTTCTGGGGAAAGTCCTTCCTCACAAGTAAATGGTACTTTTTACAATAAAGCAAAATCCGGCAAAGAAAAATTCAACAAAGCAAAATCCGGTAAAGAAAAATTCAACAAAGCAAAATCCGGCAAAGCAAAATTCAACAAAGCAAAATCCGGCAAAGAAAAAATCAACAAAGCAAAATCCGGCAAAGCAAAATTCAACAAAGCAAAACCCGGCAAAGAAAAATCCAACAAAGCAATATTCAGCAAAGCAAAATTCAATAAAGCAAATCCAGCAAAGCAAAATTCAACAAAAAAACGGAACAAAAACAAAACTTGAATAAAAGCCCGAAAACCATCGGGCTTTTATTCAAGATACGTCCCAAAGCATCATATGTTATTTAGGATCAGCAAATCCGACTCCAAACGGTCTCACAAACAGGAGTAAGAAAACCAGAATAAAGAACAAAATGGCGCAATCATCGTTAAAAACGCCGCCGAGGAAACCTCTGTCTGCCATCAAAAACACCTCCTCATTTTCCAGCTTAAGCTCAATCTTTGCAGCTACTATAAATATATTCCCAATCACTTGAATCGGTTACAAATAAGCTCAAGATATAATGCCAGGATCTATATCGACTGAAAGAGCATATTTTGTCGGGGATTTGAGCATGCGTAAAAGAACATCGGAAAGTATTAATTCTGCTTTAGGACAATGTTAATTCCACGTTAACTTTCTTGTATTAACCAAACTGCTGTTATATAATTTTTGAGAGAATAGGTAATAATGTAGGATACTTTGTAAGAAAAGGGGAACCGAATATGTTTAGGATGACAGCAAAAGAAGCGATATTTTTTGATTTGTTTTCGGATACGGCGGCAGATACCTGTAAAGCAGCCAGAATGCTTGAAGAATTAATGAGAAATTATACCGATATTTCTGAAAAAGTAAGAGCGATTGAAGAAATCGAGCATAAGTGCGACGGACATGTACATAAAATGCTTGAACACCTCAACCGCTCTTTTGTTACTCCGATTGACCGGGAAGATATTTATCTGATCGCAAAGGAACTTGACAATATCACCGATGATATCGAATCGACGGCTCACAGATTCAAGATGTTCAATGTGACAAGTATAAGACCGGATGCGCTGAACATGGCAAAATTGATTATTGATTGCACGGAGGAACTGATGGGCGTCATGTCCGAACTGAAAAACATGAAGACCAGCAAAGTACTCAAAGATAGGATCATAGAAGTGAACCGGATTGAAGATGCCGGGGATGACATTTTCAGAAACGCCATGCAGAGTCTGTTTGTCAATGAGGATGATTCTCTTGAGGTGATAAAGTGGAAAGAGATTTATGAATATCTTGAAAACACCCTTGATGCATGTGAAGATGTGGCTAATATCATAGAAGGAGTTGTAATGAAGCATGCCTAACATTTCACTGATCCTGATCGCAGTTGTTGTTCTGGCATTGACATTTGATTTCATCAATGGGTTTCATGATACGGCCAACTCTATAGCCACCTCTGTTTCTACCAGGGTGTTGACGCCGCGCCTGGCGATCATCATGGCTGCCACACTCAATTTTCTGGGAGCTCTTGTCAGTGAGAATGTGGCAAAAACCATATCAAAAGGGCTCGTTCATGGTACTTTGGAGCAGTATGTCATTATTGCAGCTTTGATTGCATCCATTTTGTGGGACTTGTTTACCTGGTATTTCGGTATTCCGAGCAGTTCGTCCCATGCGCTGATCGGAGGGCTTGTCGGTGCATCCATTGCGTTTGCCGGCGGATTTGACAAGATCATCTGGAAGGGAGTCTGGGATAAGGTCATTCTTCCTTTGATAACTTCACCCATTGCCGGTTTTATTTTTGGATATCTTGTCATGACATTGATTTATTTCATCACAAGGAATGCTTCTCAGAGAAGTGTCAATAAAGTTTTTTCCAAACTGCAGATTGTTTCAGCAGCAATCATGTCTTATGCACACGGGAACAATGATGCACAGAAATCCATGGGTATCATAACACTGGCTTTGGTGAGTGCAGGATTGTGGAGCTCGGATGCAGGTATTCCGATTCAGGTCAAGATTGCCTGTGCACTTGCCATGGCAGCAGGCACCTCAATTGGCGGGTGGCGCATCATTAAGACAATGGGTATGAATATGATCAAGCTTCAGCCGGTCGGAGGCTTTGCAGCGGAGACTTCGGCAGCAATTGTTATAGAAGTTGCCACCGCGATAGGAGCACCTGTCAGTACGACTCATGTCATATCCACAGCAATCATGGGCGTCGGTGCATCCAAAAGGTTATCGGCAGTCAGATGGGCCCTTGCAAGGAGCATCGTATTCGCATGGATATTCACCATACCTGTTACCGGACTTCTTGGAGCAGTTATTACACTTGCCATAAAAGCTATTTTCCTTTAACATGTTGCTTTCTCAGAAATCAACCTTTTATGGATTGCTTTTGAGGTTAATACATATACGCTTACCTATAAAACTCTACACTCCGTGTGAAGAGTTTTATCCACTTATTCTATGATAATTGCATGATTATGGACTTTATAGGCTTGCTTTTCAAGTAGACCCTAAGTATAATACTATGTTATACTTATTGAAAATGCTTTACTATGCCTGTAAATAAACAAAATAGACAGTACACGCGTATAATAATTGTAATTCAGCGGCTTTTTACGGGTAAATACAGGTAAGGAAATGCACCGTGGCTGGTCGTTGACTGTGTCAATTGCCCGTCCGTAATTCCGGGAAATATTTAGACCGGATAGATACCAATGGGAATATAGTTTTTGCATCAGTGAGAGGAGTTGATTGACTGTGATGATGTGCTCGATTTGCAAGGAAAATTATGCAGTAGTTTTCATAACCAAATTTGTTGACGGCAAGCAGAACCAGGAAGGGCTTTGTTTATCCTGTGCGAAAAAGCAGGGTATCCAGCCTGTCAACCAATTGATAGAACAAACCGGCATGTCCGAAGAAGATATTGATAACTTGAACAAGCAGATGGGGAACCTGTTTGACAACATCGATATGGATCTTGGAAATCCTGAAACTACTGGTATTGAGCCGGTAAACAACAATAAGGCGAATCCGATTTTTAACTTTATAAACCGTGCATTCCCTAAAAATGAAGAACCCGGGGAGCCTGCTGATAATCAAAGAGACAGCTTTGATGACAAGGATAATAAAAACGGAACCAGAACCAAGACGCAGGAAAAAAAGAGCCTTAAAAAGAAGAAATATCTTGACATGTATGGTACAAATCTTACCGACATGGCCCGTGAAGACAAGATCGACAGGGTCATAGGCCGCAACAGGGAAATTGACAGGGTTGTTCAGATTCTCAATAGAAGGAGCAAAAACAATCCGGTACTTGTTGGTGAACCAGGCGTGGGGAAAACTGCCATTGCAGAGGGACTTGCCGTCAGGATCATCAAACGGCAGGTTCCAGCCAAACTGTTCAATTCCGAGATTTATCTGCTGGATATGACGGGCATTGTGGCCGGAACGCAGTTCAGAGGCCAGTTTGAGAGCCGCATGAAGGGAATTATTGAAGAAGCGAAGGCTCTGGGAAATGTGATACTGGTTATAGATGAACTTCATAATATCATGGGAGCCGGGGAAGCGGAAGGGGCCATGAATGCCGCAAACATCCTCAAACCTGCGCTCTCCAGAGGAGAGATCCAGGTTATCGGAGCTACAACGTTAACGGAGTATCGCAAGCATATTGAAAAGGATTCGGCTCTTGAGAGAAGATTCCAGCCTGTAATAGTGGATGAACCTTCTGTAGAGGAATCCATAGAAATATTGAAGGGCATCCGGGATTATTATGAAAAATATCATCGCGTGAAAATCTCTGATGAGGTTATTGAGGCTGCTGTCAAGCTTTCAGAAAGATATATTACCGATAGGTTCCTGCCGGACAAGGCGATTGATGTCATCGATGAAGCCGGTTCGAGAGTAAACCTGAAGAATACCGGGCTAGTAGAGCTAGAAGCGCTGAAGGATGAATTGAGGAAGGTGCAGGAAGAAAAGGAATACGCCATTTCTGCAGATTCTATTGAGGATTATCAAAAGGCGGCGGATCTCAAAGTGCGTGAATGCAAACTGCTGCAAAATATCAGGGAGTTTGAGGAACGTAATAAGGAAGATGTGCTGACTGTAGACGACGTTGCTTTTATTGTAGAAACCTGGACGAAAATTCCCGTACAGAAGCTGACGGAGATTGAGGCCGTCAAGCTCATGAACCTTGAAGAAAGGCTGCATAAGAGGGTCATTGGGCAGCATGAAGCAGTCAAAAGCATCGCAAAAGCCATCAGGAGAAACAGGGCAGGCTTCAGGAAGAAAAAGAAGCCGTCGTCCTTCATTTTTGTCGGTCCTACAGGAGTGGGCAAAACTGAGCTGGTCAGAGCTCTTGCAGTAGAACTTTTTGAGACGGAAGAAGCGCTGATCAGACTGGATATGTCCGAGTACATGGAGAAACATACGGTTTCAAAATTGATCGGTTCACCGCCTGGATATGTGGGCTATGATGATGGAGGCCAGCTTACCGAGAAGGTCAGAAGAAAGCCGTTTTCAGTTATTTTAATGGATGAAATTGAAAAAGCACATCCGGATGTCTTCAATATGCTGCTCCAGATATTTGAAGATGGCAGATTGACAGACAGTCATGGCCGTGTTGTGAACTTTGAAAATACGATCATCGTACTGACGTCCAATGCGGGAACTACGCTGAAATCAAATGGAATCGGCTTTGCAAATGACGGCTATAAAGCTCTTGAAAGCAGGGTCAGGGATGTGCTGAAGGAAACCTTCAGACCCGAATTCCTGAACAGGCTTGACGAAACGATCGTGTTTACGGAATTGAGCAAGGATGAACTCAAGCAAATCATTGCATTGATGTTTGAAGAGGTGCGTACGGAAGCGCTGCAAAAGGGACTTTCACTTAGCTTTTCAGATGCTGTCGCTGACTTTATTCTGGAAAAGGGCTATGACCCGAAGTATGGAGCACGTCCACTAAGACGGACAATCCAAAAGTACGTGGAGGATGAATTGACCGAGCAATTCTTCCAGGGTTTGTTGAAACCGGGAAGCAATATAGCGGTTGATGTAGCTGAGGGAGTCGTAACATTTGGATCGTTATAATTCAAAACCAATAAAAACCCTCCAAGAGAACCGGTAAATAGCCGGTTTTCTTTTTTTTGTACAGTTATATAATTATATATTGATATAGTAGTGTTAAGGGGTGATATTGTGTTCAAATACAGGATACCTCATATAATTGTGTTCATTTTATCAATATCGTTCATATCTGCCTGCTCAGCGACCTCAGTGAAAAATGCGACGGATGCGCCCACAGTGGCCGACACTGGCAATCAAAGGACGATTCTCCGGTTTATAAATAGCTGGGGTGGTGTTGACAGTAAGGCGGAAACCTTAAAGAATGTATTGGGCCAGTTTACAAAGGACAATCCTGATGTCGTTATAATAAATGAATCTCTTTTCGGAGAGGATTTTTTACCGAAAATAAAAACTGATTTTGCATCGGGGAATGATCCTGATGTTTTCGGCCTATGGCCAGGCTCCGACATCAATGCACTTATTAAAGCTAAAAAGGTTGCCGATCTGACTACCCTGCTTGATGAGAATTTCGAGTGGAAGCACAGTTTTAATCCTGCAATGTGGGATTATACGACACAAAATGGCAGAATCTACGGGCTGCCGGTAGAAGTCATCTTTGAGTGCATGTTTATTAACAGGGATTTATTCGACAAATACAATATACCTGTGCCACAGGATTTTGAAGGTCTCAAGTCGGCGGTTCTGAGTTTCAGAGAGCATGCTATCGTGCCGATAGCCTTTAATACATACAGTGAAGGTACCTATTTATATCAGAGCCTGGTTGCAATTATAGGCGGCAAGCATGATACGGAATATCCGTTCAGTAAAAATACTGTCAAGTCCTGTTATGTCACCGCCATGCAGTATGTGAAGGAGCTTTACGACCTGAAGGCTTTCCCGCCGGATTGCTTTACCATGACCAATAATGAAAGAAATGTGCTTTTTAAGGAAAAGAAGGCGGCAATGATTGTTCAGGGATCATGGTTCATCGGGGACTTTGATGCGGAAGACCATACTGTGGATATCATTCCTGTACCATACATAAAGGGGTATAAAGGGCCGGAGGGAACAATGGTTTACGGACTTGGCGGCGGTTCTTTCCATATGAGCGCTGCTGCTGAAGACGACCCGGCAAAACAGGATGCCTCGGTAAGACTTCTTAAAAGGTTGACATCACCTGAAACCGCAGCGCTGTTTGCGTCAGAGACAGGCATGATCAGCAATGTCAATATAGACAGCTACAACGTCCATTACAGGGATCTGACCGTCAAAGGGAAAAAAATGCTGGAGGATTCAAAGCTGCTTGTCGGCCCCGCCGATTCTTTCGTCGACAGGACTTCCTGGGAAGCAGATATCGCGGTTCGATTCCCATATTTTCTGATGGGAATGGAAGACGCCGGGAGCATTTGGACTAAAGCTATAGAACACGGCATCATTCCATAGGAATAAAAGTCATTTATTTTGTATGGAGGCAAACAAATGAAGCGTCCTCACACAGGACTACTCAAGCTTTACAGGAATCTTCCGATCAGAAACAAGCTGGTACTGGTGCTGTACATTCAGATACTCATACCGCTGATACTCATCGGTTATTTGAGCTATAAAAACTCTGAGGGCATCATTATGGAAAAATCGACGGATTATTCCAGAGATATCCTGAACATGATCCAATTAAGGCTGAATGATTATATCAGCAACCTTACCAGCATCTCACAGGATCTTCTTTATGATGATAAACTATATGATGTGCTTAATACAAACCCCAGTATTATTGACCCAATCAGGTGGTTTGAGAATGGGAACATGGTCAACAGCCATTTAAAGATGGTTGTAATCTCCAGGGAGGAAATACGTGCAATATGTATTTTCGATAATAAAGGCAGGACCTATTATGCTCCGGACAACAGCCGGAAAGCAAAATCCAAAGACGATATACCTTATGCGCAAATACTGAAAGAGGCCAGGTTACAAAAGGCCAAGCCCTTCATTTACCTTGTTTCGGAAGACAGAAAGATAAAAGATATTTACCTGGCAAGGCAAATTAATGACAGAGACAATTTTAGCGAACTTGGACTTATAGTCATGCAGGTTAAAACGGAAGTCCTTGATCAGGTATATCAGGGACTCACCGGCAATCTTCAGAATATTTTAATCCTATCGTCGGATAATAAATTAATTGCCAGCAGAGACATTAATGATCCGGCTATTTTTTCAGATGTGCTGATGGATAACATAAATGGTGATAACGGCGCTAAAATAAACTCCAAAGCAGGATTATTCGTTTCATATATGACATTGAAAAGCGTAGGATGGAAAGTTGTTGCTTACATCGAAATCGACGAGCTTTACAAGGATGCATATACACTGCGGCGTATCATCATTATGCTGTGTGCTGTCTGTGTACTGCTCCTGTCGGTTATTACCACCATTATCGCTCTGGATTTTGTAAACCCGATCAATAAACTGGTTAAAGGAATGAAGAAGGTGCAGGCTGGCGAAAGCAATGTATATATAAAGGTAGACAGGGAAGATGAACTGGGCTTTTTGAATAAGGCTTTTAATGAAATGTCCGGCGAAATACACCATCTTGTCAATTGGGTATACAGGGAACAACTCACACGCAAGGAGGCCGAACTAAAGGCTTTGCAGTCGCAGATCAATCCTCATTTTCTCTTCAATACTCTGGAGGCTATAAACTGGATGGCTCAACTAAACAATGTCCCGGAAATCAGCAGTACGGTTTCTGACTTATCCGACCTTATGGAGGCGAGCATTGGCAGGGATGACCGATTGATTTCCATTGTTGAGGAATTTACCTATGCAGATAAATATATTTCACTGCAAAAGAGAAGATTTGGTGACAGAATCGTATTAATCAAAAATGTCCAGGAAGAAGCGGCAGAGATAAAAATTCCCAGACTGCTGGTTCAGCCGCTCATTGAAAATGCAGTATACCATGGCATTGAAAGAACACGAGGAAAAGGTATCATCAAACTGAATGCATTTAAAACAGAAGATAAAGTCTCAATCGAGGTTATGGACAATGGTTCAGGTATGAACCGCGATGAACTCGAACAGTTGAACGACCGGTTGTCGATGGATAACGACACCTATTTCAGGATGCTTGGCGAAAAGAAAAACAGAAGTATTGGAATAGAAAATGTAAACAGAAGAATCAAACTGTTTTATGGAGAAAAATACGGTCTTGTTATTGAGAGCGAGGAGGGAAGCTATACCAGAGCCATAGTCACTGTGCCATGTGACACAAACACTTTCAGGGAGGGTTTCTATGTTCAAGGTGTTGATAATAGATGATGAACCGATTATTCGAAAAGGGCTGAGAAATATTATCAATTGGAATAACTTCGGATGTGAGGTTGCAGGTGAGGCAGGGGATGGACATGAAGGCGGCGAACTTATACGCAAGCTGCTTCCTGATATTATCATAACCGATATAAAGATGCCTGAGGTTGATGGCCTTTCAATGCTGCGTGAAATAAAAAGTTGCGTACCGGACAGCAAAATAATTATCCTTACGGGACACCGCGATTTCGAATATGCCCAGGAAGCTCTAAAACTGGGAGCTTTTGATTTTCTGCTCAAGCCTTCAAAACTTGAGAAGCTGACATCAGTGATCTCAAAGGCTGTGAAGGAATTGAAATTCCAGAAGGAAAGAATTGAGGAATTCCAAAAACTGCAGGTGCTTTTTCAGCAAAACATCCCGGTGCTTCGTGAGAAATTTCTATATGATGTTATTTATGAGATTAATTCAAATGAAGAAGACATACTTGGAAAGCTTGAGCTTTTTGGCATCACAACGGATAATTTCTACATGCTCATTATCCAAAATGATGCCGAAGATGCACATAACAAGGAAATATCACAGTATGACAGGCATCTGTATCAGTTTGGAATTATTAATACCTTCAGCGAAGTATTCTCTGAGAATTTTAAGGTTATCAGCATAACATTGAACAATATGGGTATTGCTTTCCTTGTTATGCCATTAATAAATACTGAAGACATTATTGAACTGATGGATGGAAGATGTTCCTACCTTCAGGACATCATACGGAATTGTTTCGGCTTCACCGTTACGATAGCAGTGAGCTCCGAAGGCAAAGTGCCGACTCAGCTGCCTTTGAAATTCAAGGAGTGCAGGGAAGCGCTGGAGCATAAATTCTACCTTGGAAATAATTCGATTATTTTCCACAATGATATGAGCACCTTTTTTAAATATGACGACCATTCGCTGCTCGAAAAGCTGCAGAAAGCGCTTCTTGAAGGAGTTAAATCAGGCAACCTGCCCTCTGTTACAGAAAGGCTGAATGACATTTTCAGCCATATCAAGGGAACCGATCCAACAGGAAAGGAATATATCAAGGATTTTTTTTGGAATACCATCTCCTCGATAAACAATATCAGGATGTCTCTTCCTTCCGTTAATAATGATAAAAAGGTCGAATACGCAGAATTAAGCGGTCTTTACGGCCTAATCGAGAAATGTTCGAATGCAGACGAACTCAATATGATACTTGAAGAAGCTGCACGAAGTGTGGCTGCCAAGGTCAACAGCTACAACAACAAGAGTATTAAGCTGATACTGCGCAAGGCGATGGAATATTTGCATTTGCATTATTTTGAGCAGGTTACCCTCAATGAGATTGCCGAATATACCTATGTCAGCACCTATTATATAAGCAGGATGTTCAAAAGGGAAATGGGTAAAAATTTTGTTGACTGCCTTAATGAAATCAGAATAGATAAAGCGAAAGAAATGCTGAAGGATGTTCGCTTTAAAACTTATGAGGTGGCTGAAAAGGTTGGAATACCGGATTCGCACTATTTTTCGAAGCTGTTTAAGAAATATGAGGGAGTGACTCCTACAGAATTTCGTGACTATAGATAATGGTACGATGGTGTAAAATCTTGTTGTAAAATCTTGTTGCCCATTAAAGCAAGTATTTGCACGAATATGCAATTCATTCTATTTATCAAACATGCCGGCTATTGTAACATAAAACCAACGATTAAGTGCTTCATGTCGTATGCTCATGGCGTGAACATGAAAAGGTGATGTTACAATGAATACTTCAGTTTCCGCAGAAACACAATGGACCCCGAAACACAAAAAAGGTTTTTTTAAAGAACTCAAATCGCAATGGCCGCTTTTCGTCATGCTTTCGCCTGGATTGCTTGTATTGCTGGTCAACAATTACCTGCCAATGTTTGGTATCGTTATTGCTTTTAAGGATTACAGGTACTATGGCAATTTTATTACAAACCTGATAAAAAGCAAATGGGTGGGATTCGACAATTTTAAGTTTTTCTTCGCCACGCCTTATGCCGCTTCAATTACATTTAACACGATAGCCTATAATCTGGTGTTTATTTTTCTGGGACTTGTGATTCCTGTTGCTTTTGCGTTAGCTCTGAATGAACTTACGAATAAAAAGCTGGCAAAAGCATATCAAAGCTTTTTGTTTTTACCGTACTTCCTATCATGGATTATTGTGAGCTATCTGGCCTATTCTCTTTTCAACATTGAACATGGTTTTATCAACATCAGCGTACTTGCCCCTCTGGGGGTTAAGCCTGTCAGATGGTACTTCGAGCCTGTTTACTGGCCGTTCATACTGACATTCTTCCAGGTCTGGAAGTACACCGGCTACAATGTAGTCGTATATTTAGCTGCGATTTCGGGGATAGACTCTGAATATTATGAAGCCGCTTCAATAGATGGAGCGACAAAATGGCAGCAGATTCGAAATATAACACTGCCGATGCTGCAGCCAATCATGATCATCATGGTGCTGTTTGCGGTAGGCAGGATATTTAATGCGGATTTCGGCCTCTTCTACAATGTTCCGAGAAATAGCGGCGCATTGCATACTGTAACCGATGTCATAGATACCTATGTTTATAAAACGCTAAGCGATACCAATAACCTTGGAATGGCAGCAGCTGCAGGTGCGTATCAAGCCGTAATCGGGTGCATAACAGTATTTTCTGCAAACTTTGTGGTAAGAAAGATTGACAATGACAAGGCATTGTTCTAAGGAGGACTATATGTACAACGAAGCCGGCAATATAAAAAAGGGAATGAACAACGGCATATCAACCGGAGCCAATATACTGCTGCACACAATGTTTATCCTATGTGTAATCGTTTGTATAGCTCCACTGATCCTGGTCGTTTCCACTTCCTTAACCGATGAAATGACTATATTACTAAAAGGCTATAATTTTATACCCAGAAAGTTTTCCATCAGTTCATACCAATACATTTTGGATGGTGGACATACTATTTGGCAGGCGTATGGGGTATCCATATTTGTAACCATCATTGGCACACTTATTGGTATAATGACGATTTGCATGTACGCTTACCCTCTTTCAAGATCCGGCTTTAGGTACAAGAGCCAGTTTGCTTTCATTGCCTATTTTACCATGATATTCGGTGGCGGGCTTGTACCGTGGTATATGGTCTATACCCACTTGCTGCCGGATGTTAAAAACAGCATTTGGATACTTATTATCCCCTATCTCATGAATGCATGGTATGTGCTTATTATGAGGACATTTTTCAAAACGACTATACCTGAATCAGTTCTTGAAGCGGCACGTATCGATGGTGCCGGTGAATTCAGAACATTTTTTGTGATTGTCCTGCCGCTATGTAAAGCAGGTCTTGCAACGATTGGACTCTTTTGTACCCTTGGATACTGGAATGACTGGTATCTGCCCCTGGTATTCGTCAATAATCCAAAGCTTTATAATATACAATTTTTGATGTACCAAACGCTTATGAGCATACAGTTCTTAAGCAGCGGTGGTAATTTCAGCGGTGCGTCGGCTGCACTGGGAGAACTTCCGAGTGAAGGTGCCAGAATGGCCATTGCAGTTATGTCAATAGGGCCAATCGTGCTTGCCTATCCCTTTTTCCAGAAGTATTTTATCAAGGGCCTGACGGTAGGGGCTGTTAAAGGGTGATCCCGTAAATATCATTACGGATCATATATAAAATATATTAAAGGAGGTATTTCCAATGTCTAAAATGAAAAGGTCATTATGTCTGATCCTGGCAATCGTATTTGCTCTGGCATTAGTAATGACCGGATGTGGTACAAAGGATGCGGCAACGGATGCATCGTCAGCAGCGGCCACAACTGCAGCACCAGCCGGCACAGAAGCGGAGGCCGCACCTGCAGGTCCGCCCACTACACTCACATGGTACTGTGTAGGTCCCGGTCAGGAACCCGATACCGATGCCGTTTTGGCAGAAGTGAATAAATACTTGAAAGACAAGCTGAACGTTGAAATTAAAATGAATGTTCTGGCATATGGTGAGGCTTATAATAAAAAAGTAAACACCATGCTTTCAGCCGGTGAACCTTTTGACATTTGCTTCACGGCTGGTTGGGCTGCAGATATCAAGTTGAATTCTTCAAAGGGTTACTTTACAGAATTGGATGATTACCTTGCAAAAGACCCTACAATCACAAACATAGTTGGTCAATCCTTCATGAACGGTGTCAAGATCGGCGGAAAAACTTATGCTGTTCCCTGCAATAAAGAGATGGCACATGATTGGGGTTTCCTCCTCAAGAAAGATCTTGTTGACAAATATGCTATTGATACGACTAAGATTAAGAAAATGGAAGACCTCGAACCATGGTTTGAAAAAATCAAGGTCGGCGAACCTGGTGTGACTCCTCTGCTTTCAGTAGAAATGGAAGCTCCCTTCAAACTCCTTGATTGGGACAATTTTGCAGACGATGATATTCCCGGTGCTTTATATCCCAGCAACGACAGTACAAAAGTAATAAATCAATTCATAACCCCTGAAGCTGTAAACCATTACAAGAAGATGCGTGAATATGCCCAGAAAGGTTATGTATCGGCAGATGCTGCGACGATGACCAATTTTAACGATCAATTGAAGACCAACAAATACTTCGCATGTGTCCAGTCCATGAAGCCCGGAAAAGCTGAAGAAATGAAAGGAACCACCGGCGGAATTGACTGGGTGCAGGTTGATATTACGCCTGTTATGACAAACAACCGGGATTGCGGCGGTGGTGCGCTTCTTGCCATTCCATCCGCTTCAAAGAACAAGGATCTTGCATTCAAATTCATCAATATGCTTTATACTGACAAGACGCTGGTAAATATGCTTGTATATGGTATTGAGAATGTACACTACAAGAAGGTGTCCGACAATGTGGTTCAGCTGCTTAAAAGTCCGGTAACATATGCAGCGGGAAACGGATGGAGATTCGGCGATTCACTGAAGGATTATCTGGTAGATAACGAAGATCCTCACAAGTGGGAGAAATACGGAGAATTCAATAAGAAAGCTACTGGTCTTAACAGCCTCGGCTTCAGCTTTGACAGATCCAGTGTTGAACCTCAGATTGCTGCATGCAAGCAGGTCATGCAAACTTACTATAAGCAACTGTTCACAGGAGCAGTTGATGTAGATCCGACCGTTAAGAAGATGACTGACGAACTGAATGCGGCTAAGGTAGACGAAGTACTTGCAGCAATGCAGACACAATACGATGCTTTCCTGAAAAACAAATAGACGGGATATCCCTGCAAAAAGGTTAAAATCCCAGTGAATGAAACAAAATATGCAAGGGCGGGGATTACAACCCGCCCTTGTATATTTGTCAGGCAATTGCCGGAGGGAAGAGATACTAATTGAATGAGAACAGCAATATCATATGAAGTTATTGATGGGGAAGAAACCCGAATATTGTTCCAATTGGGTTGGATATTGTGATAGAATATGTTATATTCTTTAATAATTGGAGGTTCATATGAAATACGGATATTTTGACGATGTAAACAGGGAATATGTCATCACCACTCCGGAAACCCCGAGCCCATGGATCAATTATTCAGGTACCGAGGATTTTTTCTCCCTAATATCGAATACAGCAGGCGGTTACAGCTTCTATAAGGATGCCAGACTCAGAAGGCTCACACGGTACAGGTATAATAATGTTCCGCTGGACAATGGCGGAAGATATTTCTATATCAGGGATGAGAGCGGCGATTTCTGGTCTCCGGGATGGGCGCCGGTCAGGAAGGACCTTGATAAATATGAATGCAGGCATGGACTTGGATATACCCGCATTTCCGGTGAAAGAGGCGGGATCGGAGCTGAAGTGCTCATTTTTGTACCCCGGAATTTCAATGGGGAAGTTCAGAAAGTCAGTATAAAAAATACCGGTAATCAGGCTAAGAAATTTACATTATTCTCGTTTATGGAATGGTGTCTTTGGAATGCATACGATGATATGACAAATTTCCAGAGAAATTTCAGCACAGGTGAAATTGAACTGGAAAACAACACAATTTATCATAAAACGGAATATAGGGAGAGACGCTCTCATTTCGCATTTTATTCTGTAAATTCCGATATTACGGGATTTGATACGGACAGGAATTCTTTTGTAGGCCAATATAACGGTTTTGATTTACCCAAGGCGGTGGTTGCGGGCAAATCGACCAATTCCATGGCTGATGGCTGGTCGCCGATTGCTTCCCATAGCTTTGACATCGCCCTGCAGCCCGGAGAGCAGAGGGATCTGGTCTTCCTGCTGGGTTATGTGGAAAATGAAGAGAATGACAAGTGGGAAGCACCGGGAATTATAAATAAAACAAGGGCAAAGGCCATGATTGCGAAATTCTCCACAGTCAAACAGGTGGAGGCGGCATTTACAGAACTGAAGGATCACTGGACGAGTCTGTTGTCCAAATATACTGTCAGAAGCGGAGATGCAAAGCTGGACCGTATGGTTAACATTTGGAACCAGTACCAGTGCATGATTACCTTCAACCTGTCAAGAAGCGCTTCTTACTTTGAATCCGGCATAGGACGCGGAATGGGTTTCCGGGATTCCAATCAGGATATCATCGGGTTTGTCCACCAGCTTCCCAACAGAGCAAAGGAAAGAATCCTTGACCTCGCGGCCACGCAACTGGAGGACGGAGGTGCATACCACCAGTATCAGCCCCTTACGAAAAAGGGTAACAATGAGATCGGCGGCAACTTCAATGATGACCCGCTTTGGTTGATTCTGTCCACAGCGCAGTATATCAAAGAGACCGGTGACTTCAGCATACTGGAGGAAATGGTTCCGTTCGACAATGACGTGGCAAAGGCAGCAAGGATGTTCGAACACCTGAGCAGATCCTTCTATCATGTGGTCAACAACCTTGGACCGCATGGATTGCCGCTCATCGGCAGGGCAGACTGGAATGACTGCCTGAATTTGAATTGTTTCTCTACAGTACCGGATGAATCCTATCAGACAACGACAAGCAAGGATGGCAGAGTAGCTGAATCCGTCCTGATTGCAGGCATGTTCGTATTTATAGGTAACGAATTTGCAAAGATTTGTGAGAATATCGGCTTGTATGACGAGGCCGGAAAGGCCAGGAAACACATTCAAACCATGAAGGATACCGTACTGAAGGCTGGTTATGACGGAGAATGGTTCCTTCGCGCTTATGATGACTTTGGTGACAAGGTCGGCAGCAGTGAAAATGAAGAAGGCAAGATATTCATAGAGACTCAGGGCTTTTGTGTTATGGCGGCAATCGGTCTTGAGAGCGGAGAGGCACAGAAGGCACTTGATTCGGCATGGAAGTACCTGGATACCCCGCACGGGATGGTGCTGCTGAACCCTCCGTATACAAGGTATCATGTCGAACTTGGGGAAATATCCTCCTATCCGCCGGGATACAAGGAAAATGCCGGGATATTCTGCCACAACAACCCTTGGATCATGGCGGCGGAAACCGTACTGGGCAGAGGTGACAAAGCTTTTGAATGCTATTCGAAGGTTGCTCCTGCATACAGGGAAGAAATCAGCGATGTTCACAGGATGGAACCCTATGTATACTCTCAGATGATCGCAGGCAAGGATGCGAAAAGGCATGGCGAGGCCAAGAATTCGTGGCTGACCGGAACTGCCGCCTGGAACTTTGCGGCGATTTCGCAATGGATACTCGGTATCAAGCCTGATTTCCAGGGCCTTGCAATAGACCCCTGCATCCCAAAGTCCTGGGACGGTTTCAGCCTCACCAGGCATTTCAGGGGCGCAGTTTTTGAAATAGAAGTGAAGAATCCTCAGCATATTTCAAAAGGAGTCAAAAAGCTGATCATCGACGGCAAAGAGTTTATCGGCAACATCGTGCCGATATTCAGCGATGGAAAGACACATCATGTAGAGGTGGTAATGGGGTAGACACACCAGCAAAGCCGCTTTAAAACAAATAATACGTGTCTAAAGAGGCTTTGGCCTGCACCCTGCTTGACAGGAGAACTTTGCGGCTACAAAATGCTCCTGTCAAACCGCTGGAGCAGCCAAAGTCTTTTAATCAAGCAGATTGATCAAGGGATGATCAAGGGGATGATCAAGGGGACGGTTCTTTTGATTATACTTGCGGAATTGTGCTTTGATTAATTCCTGTAACCCTTGCAATCTGCCTTTGTGTAACTCCGCGAATTTCTTTGATTTTTCTTGGCTTTTTCGTTTCTCTTTTTGGATCATCCGTATGAAGTGAAGATACCGGCTTTCTATTTAAAGAAGACTGAACCGGTGATCCGGGTTTGCGAAACGAACAGATCAGGCAAAACAATGACTTTTTGCCTGAATTCTGCAGGTGAATCGCTTGAATGTTTTTAGATATTCAATTGATGAAGAGGAGTGTTGGCAATGAAAATGAAAAAGCAAGGACTGAATCCTTATCTTCCTTCCTGGGAGTATATCCCGGACGGAGAACCGTATGTATTTAATGGCAGAATATATGTTTATGGCTCTCATGACCGTTTTAACGGTCATGTCTATTGCCTGAACGATTATGTGTGCTGGTCGGCGCCTGTTGATGATCCTGGCGATTGGCGGTATGAAGGCGTGATATATAAAAAGACTGATGACCCGCTGAATCCGGACGGCAGCATGTGCCTTTATGCACCGGACATCACGGTCGGGCCGGATGGACGTTATTATTTGTACTATGTGCTTGACAAGGTCTCGATTGTATCAGTGGCAGTCTGCGATACTCCTGCAGGCAAGTACGGATTCTATGGCTATGTTCATTATGCCGACGGGACCTGCCTGGGGGAAAGAGCAGACGATCAGCCCCAGTTCGATCCGGGAGTATTGACGGAAGGAAATCTAACGTACCTTTACACCGGTTTTTGCCCAATAGGAGACAAGTCGAGAAAAGGTCCCATGGCTACGGTGCTTGACGCAGATATGCTGACCGTCGTGGAAGAACCGGTATTCCTGGCACCGAGCGAGCCTTATGGCAAAGGCAGCGGGTATGAAGGCCATGAGTTTTTTGAGGCTCCGTCCATTAGAAAGAAAGGTGACACTTACTATTTCATCTATTCCTCGGTTGTCTTTCACGAATTGTGCTACTCCACCAGCAAGTACCCAACAAAGGACTTTGTATTCAGGGGAGTGATTGTGAGCAACAATGATCTTCATATAGGGACTTATAAACCTGCGGGAAAACCGATGTTTTACGGTGGGAACAACCACGGCAGCATGATTGAAATCGATGGGAAATGGTACATTTTCTATCACAGGCATACCAACGGAACCAATTTCAGCCGGCAGGGCTGTGCAGAGCGGATTACTTTCCAAAGTGACGGCTCCATTCCCCAGGCGGAGATGACCTCCTGCGGTCTTAATGGGGGGCCTCTTGCCGGATACGGGGAGTATGCGGCGTATCTGGCCTGCAATCTCTTCTGCGGCGAGGAATCCATGTATACGGATTGGACAGCGTCATGGATGAACAACCAGTTTCCAAAGATCACCCAGGACGGGAGAGATGGAGATGAGGAGATCGGTTATATTGCCAATATGAAAGCTTCCGCTACAGCCGGTTTCAAATATTTCGACTGCGGGGGGGTGCGGAAAGTAAAAATCAAGGTGCGTGGATATTGCAAGGGAGACTTTGCAGTAAAAATAGCCTGGAACGGAGAGCCGATTGGAACGATTCCGGTGGATTTTACAAACGTATGGAAGGAATATCAAGCGGACATTGCGATTCCGGACGGCGTACAGTCACTGTATTTTACCTATATAGGTGAAGGAAGCGCAAGTCTGGCTTCCTTCACCCTGGAAAAATAGAAGAACACGCAATTCCCATTTCATAAATGTCGTCATGGTCGCAGTAGTGAAGGGATGATGACATCCATCGGGTTAAAAAGACTCAGAAAGGAAGGGATAGTCAAGTATGCTGAGAACAGTAAAAGTGGAAAATGGCACGGTACAGGGACTACCTGCGGCAGATCCGCGCATCACATGTTTCAAAGGGATTCCTTTTGCCGCGCCGCCTGTGGGTGAAAACCGCTGGCGTGCCCCCCAGCCTGCAAAGGACTGGACGGGTGTGTTCAAAGCGTTCGAATTTGCGCCGATCTCCATGCAGCCGCCGACCTGGGAAGACAAAAGCAACATCTACACGAGGGAATGGGCGGTAGACCCGGACATCGCCATGAATGAGGATTGCCTTTATTTGAATGTCTGGACGCCAGCTTGCAGTACCGCAGAAAAGCTCCCGGTGTTTGTCTGGTACTTCGGCGGAGCACTCCAGGTTGGGAATACCGCTGAGATGGAGTTTGACGGGGAGCGTATTGCCAGACGGGGTATCGTTGTGGTAACGGTAAATTACCGTCTGAATGCATTCGGCTATCTATGCCATCCCGAAATCACAGCGGAGGCACCCGATGCCCCGGCCAATTTCGGCCACCTGGACCAGCAAGCCGGCACACGGTGGGTCAAACGCAACATAACGGCTTTCGGGGGTGATCCCGATCATATAACCATAGGCGGTCAATCCGCCGGTGGAGGAAGTGTACTGAATCAGCTCACATGCCCTGGGAATGAAGAACTTTTCCAGAGGGCAATTATTCAAAGCGGCATAATAATAGGGCTGTATCCGGGCAACCCTGCTCCGGGGATGCGACGCAGACTGGCAGAGGCGGAGCAGGATGGCCTGGAGTTTTTTGAATTTATTGGGGTCAGCTCACTCGCAGAAGCCCGTAAGCTCGACGCAGATTATGTTTGCGCCAAGGCAATGGAATTTCGGCACTTTGGATTCTGGGGCACTGTCATTGATGACCGGTTCAGCAAGGGAAATGCCTTCGAACTTTTTCTTCAGAACAAACGCTGGCCTGTGCCGGTACTCCTGGGACACACCTCTTCCGAATTCATATATTCTCCGAATGTCAGGACAATGGAAGAATTCCATGAAATGGCCATCTTGCTGTTCGGAAAGTCTGCCGCCGAATATCTTGCACTTTGCGGAGCAGAATCCGGTAGTGTTGAGGAAGCGGTAAAAAAAGCTTCTGTGA
Source organism: Bacillota bacterium (assembly GCA_023399355.1). GTDB lineage: Bacteria > Bacillota > Clostridia > Acetivibrionales > DTU013 > UBA1305. The sequence goes on from JAEWQC010000330.1 coordinate 31,960, forward strand.
ACGGAATCGAATATGCTGTCCGTATCGCAGCGCAGGCCAATTCCGATATCGGCACCGGTATACCGATGTACTATTACAAATTTGACGCAGAAATACCAGGATGGGACAATCCAGGAACCTTCCACTCGGTGGATCTTTGGTTTTTCTTCGAGACGCTGGCGAAATGCTGGCGGCCTTTTATCGGCAAGCATTATGATCTTGCCAGGCAGATGTGCAATTACTGGGCCAATTTCATCCGGTCCGGAAATCCCAATGGAAAGGATTCTACCGGGGAGGATATGCCCCGGTGGGAGCCGTGTGCTGCAGGGACTACCTATGGTATGATATTCACAGAAGAGCCTGAATTTATCAAAGAACAACCGGAAGAACTGATGAAATTCCTGGTACGGGAATATTTCAAAAGCGGAACGGGAAGTATGGCATAAAGTTATTGTGGAATTACCGGGTACTAACGAAGGAAAACCTTTGTGAAGAGGCAGTCGGTACTATGGCTAATTGAGTTCATCCTGGACGGCCTGGTGGTGGAATGGTGAGAAATGAATGAAGGGTGAAAAGGGTATGTACTGCATGATTTTTCTCCAGGTGAGGTTCTCCTCCAGGACTAGGAAATGAAAAGAAGAATTATAATCAACCCTTACACAATCTCGAAAACAATTCTGATCCTGTACACAGGCATTAGCAAAATCAATAGCCGTAATGTATTAAAAATAGTACATAACATTGTGAAATATTTATTATCCAATGTTGAATATTGCACTGTTAAATGTTATAATGTTTTTAAATCCATACAATAGTTATTTAATTAACAAACATCACAGAGCATCACAGAGCATCACAGAGCATCACAGAGCATCATCCATTCATAGCGCTACATCATCGTAGACATCCGGGACACTTTTAGCGGGCTGCAAGTTATACTGCCAACGATTGTTAAAAATTAACCAAAGTCTAATTGAATATCGGATCAAAATCGCATTCTGCTTGAAAAGGCATCTTCAAGGAGGTTTTATGAGCGTTCAAACTAAAACATGCGCATGTAAAAAGGAGACCGAACAAGAGAAATACGACAGGATCGCTGCAGTAATTGACGAGTACAGGGAAAGAGAGGGAAGTCTGATCCAGATTCTGCATATGGCGCAGGGTATCTATGGATATCTTCCTCTGCAGGTACAGCAGTTCATTGCGGAAAGGCTCGGCAAGCCTTTATCAGAGGTAAGCGGTGTCATTACCTTTTATTCGCTTTTCTCCACTGAGCCCAAGGGGGAGAATACGATCAGGGTCTGTCTCGGCACAGCCTGCTACGTCAGGGGTGGAAAGAAAATAATCGAAAGGCTCAGGGAAATACTTGATATTGAAGTCGGTGGAACAACAAAGGACGGGAAGTTCACACTGGAGGTTATGCGCTGTATCGGGGCATGCGGTCTGGCACCGGCCATGACTATTAATGACAAGGTTTTTAAACAGGTGAACCCTGACAAGCTGCGCAATATTATCAGCAAATACTAGGAGGTGAGGAATTATGCCGAATAAGGTCAATATCAGAAACGCGGAAGATATTATCGGGATAAAACAAAGATATCAGCAGGATTTGTCGGAAAAGCAGTACAAAGTACTGGTCTGCTCGGGAGCCGGCTGCATATCCTCCAATTGTACTGCTGTAAGGGACGCCCTGGTTAAAAGCCTGGAGGATAACAAACTGGCGGACAAGGTGCAAGTCACTGAAACCGGCTGTATCGGCACATGCGACCTTGGGCCGGTGATCGTGGTCACACCGCTTGACGGAGATAAAAGGAGTGTTTTCTACACGAAACTGACACCCCAGGACATACCTGCAATCGTCTCATCACATCTTGCAGCAGGGAATATCAAGCTTGATAAAACCTATTTCAATAGAAAAACGGGCGTCTATTTACCATACCTTGAAGAGATTGATTACTTTAAAAACCAGGTCAAGATTGCCCTCAGAAATTGCGGCAGTATTGATTATGCATCGTTGGAGGAATATATCTCCAATGATGGCTATATGGCCATTGCAAAGGTGCTGGAGGAGTTCAGCCCACAGCAGGTCGTGGACGAGATAAAGAAGTCGGGACTCAAAGGCAGGGGTGGCGCAGGTTTCCCGACAGGTATAAAACTGGAATCAGGAATGAAAGCGCCAGGATCGGTGAAATACCTCGTATGTAATGCGGATGAGGGTGATCCTGGAGCATTTATGGACAGAAGCATTCTAGAAGGCGATCCGCACAGCGTTATCGAAGGAATGCTCATAGAGGGGTATACAATAGGCGCTGCGAATGGCTATGTATATGTCCGTGCAGAATATCCCCTTGCAGTGGAGAGGCTGGATCTGGCAATAAGAAATGCAAGGGATGCCGGTTTGCTTGGTAAAAACATTCTTGGTAAAGGCTTTGATTTTGATATTGAGATACGGATAGGAGCAGGAGCCTTTGTTT